>JAFXDF010000042.1 GCA_017521295.1 Clostridia bacterium
CTCCCTCATCCGCACCGAGGCCGACGAGCTGACCTACTGCTTCCATGTGATGATCCGCTACGAGATCGAAAAGCAGCTCATCGGCGGCACCCTGGAGGTCAAGGACGTGCCCCGGACCTGGAACGCCCTGTACAAGGAATACCTGGGCGTGGACGTGCCCGATGACAAGCAGGGCTGCCTCCAGGATTCCCACTGGTCGGGCGGTTCCTTCGGCTACTTCCCCTCCTATGCCCTGGGCAGCGCTTACGGCGCCCAGATGCTGCGCAATATGGAACAGGACATCGACGTGTGGGGCCCCGTTTCCAAGGGCGACCTGGCACCCGTCACCGCATGGCTCAAGGACAAGGTCCACAAGTACGGCTGCCTGCTGGAGCCCGGCGACATCGTTCAGCAGGCCTGCGGCGACTTTGACCCCACCGTTTACACCGATTATCTGGAGGACAAGTTCCGCCGCCTGTACAATCTGAAGTAAGAGGTAGTTATGATTCTGGACATTCCCGCCCCGGCACGGACCGTGCTGGAACAACTGCATAACGCCGGCTTTGCCGCCTATGTGGTGGGCGGCTGTGTCCGGGACAGTCTGCTGGGGCGCACCCCCGGCGACTGGGATATCACCACCGCCGCCCGGCCGGAGCAGGTCCATGAGGCCCTCGCCGGCATCACCGTTGTGGACACCGGCCTGCAGCACGGCACGGTGACGGCGGTAGCGGAGGGTATGCGGCTGGAGATCACCACTTTCCGTACCGAGGGCACCTATTCCGACCACCGGCGGCCCGACAGCGTCACCTTTGCCACAACGGTAGAAGAGGATCTCTCCCGCCGGGATTTCACCGTGAACGCTATGGCTTTTTCCCCCGAGACCGGGCTCGTTGACCCCTTTGGCGGGCAAAATGACCTGAAAATGGGCATTCTCCGGGCGGTGGGCGAGCCCCAAAAGCGGTTTGATGAGGACGCGCTGCGCATCCTCCGCGGCCTGCGGTTTGCCGCACGGCTGGGCTTTTCCATCGAGGAAGCCACCGCCGCTGCCATGGAAGCCCAGAAGCATCTGCTCCCGGCCCTTGCCGCCGAGCGGATCCAGGCCGAGCTGCTGCCCCTTTTGGGCGCCCCCGGCGCGGTGGAAGTGCTGCGGCAGCACCGGGAGATTTTCACCGTGATCCTGCCGGAGCTCGCCCCCATGTTCGACTTTGACCAGCAGAACAAGCACCACCTGTACGACGTGTGGGAGCACACCCTCCACACCCTGGAGCACATCGCCCCCCAGCCCGATCTGCGGCTGGTAATGCTGCTCCATGACTGCGCCAAGCCCGCCCGGTTCACCATAGACTTCCGTGGCGACGGCCACTTTTACGGCCATGCCGCCGAAAGCGCCCGCCTGGCCCGTCAGGCCCTGGAGCGGCTGCGCTGCCCCAAGGAGCTCACCGAACGGGTTGTGCGGCTGATCCACTACCACGATCACGACATTCTGCCCACCCGCAAAAGCCTTCTGCGCTGGCTGGGCAAGCTGGGCGAGGACGATCTTCGTGCCCTGCTGCACATCAAGATCGCCGACAATCTGGGCCAGCATCCCCGGTATCTCCGGGTGGACCGCTTCCGGGCCACCCTGGCGGCCCTGGACGCTCTGCTGGCAGAACAGCCCTGCTTTGACCGCAGTGGCCTGGCCCTCAAGGGCGGTGATCTGGTGGCCTTAGGCTATGCCGGCCCCGCCATCGGCCGGGCGCTGGACGACCTGGTCCGGGCGGTCATCGACGGCCGGGTGGAAAACCAAAAAGATGCCCTGCTCACCTTCCTGCGGCAATAAAGAAAGCCTCCGTGTTCATCACACGGAGGCTCTTTTTTATACATCATCTTTCAATTTGCGTCGCAGGCGGGACAGGGTCACCGGGGTCATCCCCAGGAAGGAGGCCACATGCTTTCCGTTGACCTGGTTTTCCAGATGGGGGTACTTGTCCAAAAACCACTGATACCGCTCCAGGGCGTCGCACCGGTACAGCAGCATTTTCATGGTCCAGTGCCGCTGCAGAGCCTGCTCCAGCTGGGAGCAATACAGGCCCATGATCTCCGGCCGGTCCAGCATGGACAGCAGCTCACTCACCGGCAAGGCCAGCAGCTGGCAGGGGCTGATGGCTTCGATATGTACCAGCGAGGGGGCGCAAAAGCCGCCGCAGCCAATCACCGGCTCGCCGGTATTGCAGACAAAGCAATCGGTGATATCCTGGCCGTTTTCGTCCACCACATAGCCCCGCAGAACACCTTCCAGCAGGAAATACAGCACCTCCATCTTCTCGCCCATGGAGATCACCCGGCTGCCCCGGGCAACTGTTTCCACACGGGAGTTTTCGGTAAAGCGCTGCAGAATATCGGGATCGGTGATCCCCAGAACGGTTTTATAAAAATCCTTGATGCGCACCACAGCACACATCCTTCCTATCATATCATGGTTTGTTCATTATAATCGCTTCAGTCTTTTTAAGCATTAACCCTGGTTAATTCCTTGTGAATTATTTTTCTAATTCCAAGATTTTTTTACAAAAAAGCACCCCTCAATTGATTGAGGGGTGTTTTGATGCGGTTATTCCTGAGGCTTTTCCTCGTTCTGAAGGGCCTCCACAGCTTGGGCGGCCTTTTCGGCAGCCTCCCGGGCGGCCCGGGCCTGCTGCTGGGCTTCATAAGCCTGCATGGCCTCCCTGGCGGACAGGTCGCCCTCCTCCTTCTGGCCAAGAGACTTGGCAGAGGCGGCAGGGGGCTCCTCGCCCTTGTAGATGGCTTCCAGCTGACCGTTGTCCATGGTCTCGTTGTCCAGCAGGAACTGGGCCAGACGGTGCAGGATCTCCATGTTGTCCCGCAGGATCTGCTCGCAGCGCTCATAGGCGGTGTGGATCAGCTCCTTCACCTCGCTGTCGATCAGCGACGCGGTCTGCTCGCTCAGCTGATTGGTGTTGGCAAAGTCACGGCCCAGGAATACCTCGCTCTGGGTGGAGCTGAAGTCGATGGGGCCGATCTTTTCACTCATACCGTACTTGGTGACCATCTTGCGGGCGATGTCGGTGGCACGCTGGATGTCGTTGGAAGCACCGGTGGAGATGTCATCCATGATGATCTTCTCGGCAACACGGCCGCCCAGCAGAACGATGAGTTCTTCCTCCATCTGCTGCTTGGTGTTGTAGTACTTGTCTTCCTTGGGCATATTCAGCGTGAAGCCGCCGGCTCTGCCGCGGGGCACGATGGACACCTGCTGCACGGGATCCTGAGTGGGCAGCACACGGCTCGTCAGGGCATGACCTGCCTCGTGATAGGCGGTGATCCTGCGCTCGTGCTCGGTGATGACCCGGTTCTTCTTTTCGTTGCCCATGATCACCTTCAGGAAGGCGTTGTCGATATCCTTTAGACCGATCTTGGACTTGCCTTCCCGGGCGGCCAGCAGGGCGGCCTCGTTCAGCAGGTTTTCCAGATCGGCGCCGGTGAAGCCCACGGTGCTGCGGGCGATGGCGTCAAAGGACACGTCGTCCTCAAAGGGCTTTTTGCGGGCATGGACCTTGAGGATCTCCACGCGGCCCTTGATATCGGGCACGCCGATATAGATCTGACGGTCGAAACGGCCGGGACGCAGCAGAGCGGGGTCCAGAATGTCGGCACGGTTGGTGGCTGCCATGACGATGACGCCGGCATTGTTGCCGAAACCGTCCATCTCCACCAGCAGCTGGTTCAGGGTCTGCTCACGCTCATCGTGACCGCCGCCCAGACCGGCGCCGCGCTGACGGCCAACGGCATCGATCTCGTCGATAAAGACGATGGCGGGAGCGTGCTTCTTGGCCTGGTCAAACAGGTCGCGGACACGGCTGGCGCCCACGCCCACGTACAGCTCCACAAAGTCAGAGCCCGAGATGGAGAAGAAGGGCACGCCGGCCTCACCGGCCACAGCCTTGGCGATCAGGGTCTTACCGGTACCGGGAGGGCCCACCAGCAGAACGCCCTTGGGGATGCGGGCGCCCAGAGCCATATACTTCTTGGGCTCCTTGAGGAAGTCCACGATCTCTTCCAGATCGGCCTTTTCCTCGTCGGCGCCGGCCACATCCTGGAAGGTGACCTTTTTTTGGTCATTGGGGTTGGCCAGCTTGGCCCGGGATTTGCCAAAGTTCATGGCGTTGCCGCCACCGCCGCCCTGTCGGTTCATCATAAACATCCAGAAGGCGCCCATCACCACGATGATGATGAGATAGGGCAGCATGGAGTACCAGATGGAATAATGCTGCACCTCATAGTCTACCACCAGGGTGCCGGCTTCCTGCTGGGCCTCGATCTCGTCCCCCAGGTCCTCCATGAAAAAGTTCATGTCGGTCACTTCATAGACCATCTGGCTTTCGTCCTGCAGGGTCAGCAGAACGGCGTTTTCGCCAATGATCAGTTCGGTGACCTCACCGCCCTGAATGGCTTTGCGCACATCGGTATAGGACATGGCGGGCACTTCGTCACCGGTGCCGGTGAGCACACTGATGGTCACCAGCAGAACGATGAAGAAGATGATATAAATACCAATGCCCCGTCCGTTGGGTTTCTTCTTGTTCAAACGTTACTTCACTCCTCTTTCCGAAACGGCTCAGTCTCCGTAAACCTCGGGCTTGAGCACGGCGATTTCGGGATAATTACGATAGATCTCCGCATAGTCCAGTCCATAGCCCACGATGAACTCGTCGGGCACTTCCAGACCGTTGTAATCCACCTTGATATCCACCTTGTGGCGGGCGGGCTTGTCAAACAGGGTACAGATCCTGATGGAAGCAGGGTGGCGCTGGTTGAGGACGCGGATCAGATTGGACAGGGTGATGCCGCTGTCCAGAATATCCTCAACAATAATAACATCTTTTCCTTCGATATTGGTGTCTAAATCTTTAATAATTTTCACAGAGCCGGAGGAAGTGGTTCCCTTTCCGTAGCTGGACACCACCATAAAGTCCACGGTACAGGGAATATCGATGGCCCGCACCAGGTCGGCCATGAAAATGAAGGCGCCGCGGAGCACGGCCACCATTACGGGCGTCTTGCCCCGGTAGTCCTCGGTGATCTCCCGGCCCAGACGAGCGACGGTGGTTTCCAGGTCCTGCTTGGAATAAAGGGTCTTGAGCATGTCGTTCTTCATACAGATGGGATCACGGTTCATATCTCTTTCCTCCTGCAGATCATTTCTATCTTTGTTTTTTCCGGCAGACAGGCAGTGCAAAGGTCACCCACAGCCAGTATTGCTTCATTATGACATAAAATGGGGATCGTGTCACGCAAATCTTTTGGAATTTTCCGCTCAATGAGCAGTTTTTTCACGGTTTTGGTGCCGTAAGGCAGGGTGATGGCGTCCCCTTCCCGGCGGGAGCGGACGGTCAGTTCCCCTTCGCCCGACACAAAGGTGATCTCCCAGTCGCCGAAACCACCGGTCTCCCCCGGACGGAGGGTCAGCGGCTGCGGGGCCGGCATCGGGTCTTCCCGGGTGAACGCCAGCCGGTCGTAGCGGCGCGCCGCCCGGCTGCCGGGCAGATGGACCTCTCCCGAGGGGCGCTCTCCCCGGCACAGGGAAAACAGCGCCTGGATGTGGGAGCGCTCCAGCATCCGTCCGCCGCAGGCCCGCTGGGCACTTTGCATGGCCCGGACGGCGGCCTCTTCCGGCGCCGCCAGCAGCCGTGGGATGGACAGCTCGCCCTCCCTCGCCAGCGCTTCGGCCTCCTGCCGCAGGCTTTCATCCCGCTGCCAGTTGTCCAGCGCGGTACGGGCCAGATGGCGGGCGGCCTTGGGATTGATGGCCTCCAGGGCCGGGAAGACCTCCCGGCGCATACGCGCCCGGGCATTGTCTCCGGTAAAATTGGTGGGATCGTCGGCATATTCCAGCCGGTTTTCCCGGATATACTGCAAGATCTCGGCTTTTTCCGCCAAAATCAGCGGTCGGATCAGCCTTCCGTTCCGGGGCGGGATGCCCTGCAGCCCCTGGCCGCCGGTGCCCCGGATCAAATTGAACAAAAGGGTCTCGGCGCTGTCCTCCAGATGGTGGCCGGTGGCCACGGAAGTGGCCTGCCACCGGTCCGCCGTCTCCAACAGAAAGGTCCGGCGCAGGATTCGCGCCGCCTCTTCGGTGCCAACGCCCTGGGCTTTGGCATAAGCGGCGGTGTCGCCCTCCCCGCAGAACAGCGGGATCGCCAGGCCGTCGCACAGGTCTTGGCACAGCTGCCGCTCACGCTGGGCGCTTTCGGGCCGCAGCCCGTGGGAAAAGTGGGCGGCCGCCACGGTGAAGCCCTGCTCTCTGGCCTTTTGGGCCATCAAATGCACCAGACACACCGAATCGGCGCCCCCCGACAGGGCGCACAGCACCCGGTCTCCCGGTCTGACCAGTTCAAAACGGGCCAGGGCGTCAATTGCCATGCCGGTTTTCCTGGGGCAGGAAGGCGGTGAACTGGCCCAGCCACTGCAGGTCGATCTTGCCGGTCTCGCCGTGGCGGTTTTTGGCAACGATCAGCTCGGCGGCGTTCTTGTTCTCGCCCTCATTATTATAATAGTCGTCACGGTAAATGAACAGGACGATGTCGGCATCCTGCTCGATGGAGCCCGACTCCCGCAGGTCGGACAGCATGGGGCGCTTGTCCTGACGGCCTTCGGGGCCGCGGGACAGCTGGCAGCAGCACAGCACCGGCACGTTGAGCTCCTTGGCCATGATCTTCAGGCTTCGGGAGATCTCGGCCACCTCCTGCACACGGTTATCGGTGTGCTTGGGGGTGTGCATCAGCTGCAGATAGTCGATGACGATGAGGCCCAGCTGGTCGCCCAGGCGGCGGCACTTGGCCTTCATTTCGGGCACGGTGATGCCCGAGTTTTCGTCGATGAGAATATTCAGCCGGTTGAGGCTTTCGGTGGCGTTGGCCATATTCTGCCAGTCCTCGTCGGTGAGGTTGCCCAACCGCAGCTTTTTGCTGTCGATAAAGCCCTCTGCCGACAGCAGACGGGTGGCCAGCTGGGTACGGGACATCTCCAGCTGGAAGATGACCACCGTTTTGTCGCTCTTTTTGGCGGCGCTCATGGCCATGTTCAGGGCGATGGCCGTTTTACCCATACCGGGACGGGCGCCCAGTAGGATCAGGTCGCTCTTGTTCAGACCGCCGATGTACTGGTCCAGCATGGCAAAGCCGGTGGGCAGGCCGGGCAGCTTGCCCGCGCTGGTGGCCAGCTCGTCCAGGTTGGCATAGACCTCGGAAATGGCCACGTTCAGCGGAGTGAAGCCCTGGACCTCACGGCCCTGGCGGACGGCATAGACCTTCTGCTCGGCCAGATCGGCCACCGTGTCGGCTTCTTCCTCTTCGGCCCGTGTCAGGTCGATGATGTCGGCGCCCACCTGCTGCAGCTCCCGCAGCATACTTTTGCTCCGGACGATGCGGGCATAGTCCATCACGTTGGCGGCGTGGGGGGTGATCTCCACCAGCTGCAGGATATAGTCGCGGGGCACCTTTTCCCGGTAGCCCATGCGGGTGATCTCTTCCAGAACGGTCACCGGGTCGATACTGCGGCCGTCCAGAAACATCTTCTGGATGGCTTCATAGGTCAGCCGGTTGGCCTCCATATAGAAATCCTCCATCTTGAGGATCTCCATCACGTCGGACACCGTCCGGGGGTCCACCAGCATACTGCCCAGCACCGACTGTTCGGCTTCCACGCTGTAGGGCACCTGCTTGGCAAGCAGTTCATCCAATGCCATAAGCTAAAAACTCCTCTCTGGGGATATCCCTCCTGCGGGTTGGCCGGAGGGGGGCAGAAATGGCTGCGATTTAGGCTTCTTCCACCTGGACGATGACCTCGCCGGCCACCTCGGTGTACAGCTTGGCCTTCACCCGGTAGGTGCCGAAGGACTTGATGGGCTCGGACAGCTCCAGACGGGTCTTGGGCAGATCCACGCCGTACTGGGCCTTGAGGGCCTCGGCAATCTCCTTGGTGGTGACAGAGCCGAACAGACGGCCGGCGGAACCGGCCTTGGCCTTGATCTTCACGGGGGTCTTGGCCAGCTTTTCCTTCAGGGCCAGAGCGGCCTTCTTGTCCTCGGCGGCGTGAAAGGCGGCGGCCTCATCGGCGTTCTTCTTGGAGTTGAGGGCGTCGGCAGTGGCCTCCACGGCCAGCTTGCGGGGCAGCAGGAAGTTGCGGGCGTAACCGTCGGAAACGGTGATCATCTGGCCCTTTTTGCCCTGAGCCTTCACGTCCTGTAACAGAATGACTTTCATGATTGGTTTCTCCTTTATCAGCGTTGTCCTTCCGGGCAGAGCCGGAAGGACAATCGGTTTGTTATTGTGCTTTCTTTTCGATTTCGCGCAGGTATTCCTCAATGGCGTGGGTGAGGATCTCGGCGGCCTCGTCGGTGGACTTGTCGGGGAACTGGGCACCGGCAGAGGTCAGTCCGCCGCCGCCGCCGATCTTCTCCAGAACCACCTGGACGTTGACCTGGCCGTAGGAACGGGCCGAGATCACCGAGCCGCCCTTTTCACCGTAGACCACAAAGGCGGCCTTGATGTCCGAGGCGTTGATCAGCTCGTCTGCCGCCTGGGAGGCCGTGGCACGGGGGGTCTCCTCGTCCACCACCGACAGGGAAATGCCGGGGAACTGCTCCTTGGCGCAGGAGATGATCTGGTACTTCTTCACCGAGCTCTCCAGTCCGCCGGAGAACATCTTGCGCACCTCCACCGTGTCGGCGCCCACCTGGCGCAGGAAGGCCGAAGCCTCAAAGGTACGGACGCCCGTCTTGACGGTAAAACCCTTGGTGTCCAGGAAGATGCCGGCCAGCATGGCGTCGGCCTCCACCTTGAGGATGTCGTTGTGGTTGACCACATACTGCAGAAGCTCCGCCACCAGCTCACAGGCCGAAGAGGCATAGGTCTCGTGCAGGGAAAAGGCGGGGTTTTCGATGTACTGGGCGGCGCGGCGGTGGTGGTCCACCACGGCTACCCGCTGAACGGCCTCCAGCAGATGGGGGCCCTCCACCATATCGGGACGGGTGGTGTCGCACACCACGCACAGAGAGGCGGCGTCGGCCTTGACAATGGCGTCCTCCTCGCTGATGAACACGCCCTCATACTGAGGCTGCTTCTTCAGGCGGTCAATGAGCTCCTTG
Organism: Clostridia bacterium; assembly: GCA_017521295.1. GTDB lineage: Bacteria > Bacillota > Clostridia > Oscillospirales > Butyricicoccaceae > UBA4644. Next base: position 9,125 of record JAFXDF010000042.1, read on the forward strand.
GCCGAGGTGGCCTTGTCGTTGACGATGATATAAGCGGGCCGGCCGGCCTTTCGCACGGCGGCCACCAGACCGGCGCAGGCGCCGATGGAGTCCAGGTCGGAATACTTGTGGCCCATGAGGAACACCTGGCTGGAGTCCTTTATCAGCTGCATCAAAGCGTTGGCCATGACGCGGGACTTGACCTTGGTGCGCTTTTCCAGCTCCTTGGAGCGGCCGCCGTAGAACTCAAAGGCCGTCTTGGACTTGACAACCGCCTGGTCGCCGCCGCGGGACAGGGCCATGTCGATGCCCAGGGTGGCGTACTGGTACAGCTCCTTCAGGGAGCATTCGCCCTTACCGATACCGATGGACAGGGTGGCGCTCAGGCCCTCGCTGTTCTGGACCTCGTGGATGCTCTCCAGAATGGAGAACTTGTTCGCGGTGAAATCCACCAGGCTGTGCTGCTCAAAGATGAACAGATACCGGTCACGCTCCAGCTTGCGGACGATGCCCTTGGCTTCCTTGGCCCAGTTGTTGATGTGCCGGTCGATGTCGGCGGTAAGGGTGGATTTACTGGCCTCGGAGGCGCCCTTCATCAGCTCCTCGTAGCTGTCGATGAGGATGATGCCCACCACCGGGCGGGTGCGCTCCACATACTCCCGCAGCTGGTTGTACTCGGTGATGTCCACCCAGAACAGGGTAGCCAGCAGGGCCGAGCCCTGGCCCTTGCCCGAGCGGATCATATTGCCGTAGATCTGGTACTTCCGTTCGCCCATCTCCACGTCATAGGGGCAAACGCTCTTGCCCTCCATAATCCAGCGGGTATCAAAGCCGTGAAGCACGTCGGTGATGTGGCTCTCGAAGAGGCTGTCCTGCATACCGGCCAGCGCCGCCAGGCTGTCGTTGCACCAGATGATCTCGCCGCTGTCCACCCGAAGGATCATGGTGGGCAGGGGGAAGTTCACCAGCGACTGCTTGGAGGCGTTATCCACCGAAAAGGCCAGATTTTCCACATACTTGCGGATCTCGGCCGAGCGGCGCTTGTTGCGCCGGCGATAGTAAAGATAGAGCAGCACCACCAGCAAAAGTTCGGCGCCGGCAAGAGCCCAATGGCCCTTCCAGCAGGTGGCTGCCACAAACACCAGCATGACCAGGAAGGTCAGCCGTGTGCCAGATTCGATCATTCTGGAAAACCGTTTATCCAAAAGTTTTCTCCCCTTTAAGGCCCAAAAAAGGGCGCAATAATACCATATTATAATTAAATAAAAGCATTATACCATTTAGATGCTTTGGTTTCAAGGGGTCTGCGGCAAAAAGTCATCCCGAGCGAAGCTGAGGGATCTCAGGGGATGCTCACCTTGAGATCCTCACGTCGCTCCGCTCCTCAGGATGACGGTTCGGCGCCTTTACTGGATGTGCTCCCGCCGCCACTGATATTCCTCTTCCAGGCTCTGCTCGTCGGGGCAGGGCAGATTCAGACGCCGCGGGATATCGTCCCGCATGCCCGCCGGACAGACCTGGGGCTGGATGTGCTTCTCCTGTTTCAAAAAACCACCTCCGTTCTTAGCGTTTCCTCGATTTTCACGAAAAACGCCGGAACATTCTGCAAAAAAGCAATGGTTTCTTTGCTGTCCAAAGGCCCGTCAGCCTTGTTTTTTTGATGTTTTTGCGGTATACTAAATTAGTTAAAGTATGTCTTTCGGAGGAATGTCCATGTTCAACAAGCTGGCACAGGTAAAGGCCCATTATCTCGACCTGCAGAAGCAGTTGGAGGACGGTTCGGTGTACGCCGACCCTGCCCTGGCCGCCAAGCTGCTGAAGGAGCAGAAGGAGCTCCAGCCGGTGGCCGAGACCTATTCCCGCTGGGAGCAGGCCCGGGAGGACCTGGACACCGCCGCCGAACTGCAGAAAGACCCCGACCCCGAAATGCGGGCCATGGGCGACGAAGAGTGGAAGGCCGCCAGAGAGCGTATGGACACCCTGGAGCAGGAGCTGAAGGTGCTTTTGCTGCCCCGGGACAAGGATGATGACAAGAGCGTCATCGTGGAGATCCGCGGCGGCGTGGGCGGCGAGGAAGCGGCCCTGTTTGCCGCAGACCTGTTCCGTATGTACTCCATGTACGCCGAGCGCAAGCGCTTTTCCATCGAGATCATGAACGAAAACGCCACCGAGCTGGGGGGCTACAAGGAAATTTCCTTCGCCGTGGAGGGCAAGGGCGCCTGGGCACGGTTCAAGTTTGAATCGGGCACCCACCGGGTGCAGCGGGTCCCCGACACCGAAAGCCAGGGCCGCATCCAGACCTCTGCCGCCACCGTGGCCGTACTGCCCGAGGTGGAGGACGTGGAGATCGACATCAACCCCGCCGACCTGCAGATCGACACCTACCGCTCGGGCGGCGCCGGCGGACAGCACGTGAACAAGACCGAATCGGCCATCCGCATCACCCACCTGCCCACCGGCACGGTGGTGGAATGCCAGGACGAGCGCTCCCAGCACAAGAACCGCGACCGGGCCATGAAGCTGCTCCGTTCCCGGCTGTACCAGCGGGAGCGGGAAAAGGCCGAGGCCGAACGGGCCGGTCTCCGCCGGGACCAGGTGGGCACCGGCGACCGCAGCGGACGCATCCGCACCTATAACTTCCCCCAGGGCCGTATGACCGACCACCGCATCAATCTGACCCTCTACAAGCTGGACCAGGTGATGAACGGCGACCTGGACGAGATGATCGACGCCCTCACCGCCGCCGACCAGGCCGAAAAGCTCAAGGCCTCCCAGGAAAACTGACACACAATATTACAATTTACGATACACAGGAAAAGGAGATCAATTATGAACGTTTGGCACGATCTGGACCCCAAATACATCACTCCCGACAAGTTCACCGCTGTTATCGAGATCCCCGAGGGCAGCAAGAAAAAGTATGAGCTGGACAAGCGCACCGGCCTGCTGCGCCTGGACCGCATCCTGCACACCGCCACCCACTATCCCGCCAACTACGGCTTCATCCCCCGCACCTATGCCGACGACCGGGACCCCCTGGACGTGCTGGTGCTGTGCTCCCAGGTGCTGGATCCCCTGGTGGAGGTGGAGTGCTTCCCCATCGGCTGTATCCGCATGATGGACGGCGGCGACTACGATGACAAGATCATCGCCGTGCCCTGCTTCGACCCCACCTACAATTCCTACACCGAACTGGCACAGCTGCCTCCCCATATCACCACCGAGATCGCCAACTTCTTCGAGATCTACAAGATGCTGGAAAACAAGACCACCGCTACCAACGACGTGCTGGACGCTGCCGGTGCCAAGGAGATCATCCGCAAGTCCATGGACAGCTACGACGTACATTACTGCGGCAAGTATGAAGACTAAACTGCTGCGCACCCGCCCGGCGGACATTGCGGAGGCCGGAGGGCTTCTCGCCGCCGGTCAGGTGGTAGCCATCCCTACCGAGACGGTCTACGGCCTGGCGGCCAACGCCCTAGACGGCGATGCCGTGCTGCGCATTTTTGAGGCCAAGGGCCGTCCTCAGGACAACCCCCTCATCGTCCATATCTCCGCCCTGGAGCAGCTGGAAGACCTGGCCGAGGACCTTTCCCCCGCCGTCTACCAAATGGCCGAGCATTTCTGGCCCGGCCCCCTGACCATGGTGGTGAAGAAAAAGGCCGTGATCCCCGACCGCACCACTGCCGGACTGGACACTGTGGGCATCCGTATGCCCTCCCACCCGGTGGCACGGGCCATCATCGACGCCGCCGGCGTGCCTCTGGCCGCCCCTTCGGCCAACACCTCGGGCAAGCCCTCTCCCACCACCGCCCGGGATGTGCTGGACGACATGAACGGTAAGATCCCCGCCATCGTGGACGGCGGCGCCTGCTCTGTGGGCGTGGAGTCCACCGTGGTGGACATGACCGGGGACTGGCCCCAGATCCTCCGCCCCGGCGCCATCACCGAAGAGATGATCGCCGAAGCCATGGGCGCGGCCTCCACCGACCGGGCCACCCTGGAGGGCCTCTCCGACGACGCCAAAGTCCGCTCCCCCGGCATGAAATACCGCCACTACGCCCCCAAAGCCCCCGTCATCCTTTACGAAGGCTCCCCCTGGGACACCTTCTGCGGGATCCTGGAGGACATGAACCAGCCCTGGACGGGCGTCATCTGCTTTGAGGAGTTTTTGCCCGCCATTAAAGAGAGCAAATCCCGGCTGGTCTATTCCCTGGGCTACAGCTGGGATCACGCCGAGCACGCCAGACGGCTGTTTTCCCTGCTGCGCCGGTTTGACCGCACCCAGGCCCGCCGGATCCTGGTCCAGTGCCCCCGCACCGTGGGTGCCAACGCCGGAACGGTGAACCGCCTGCGCAAGGCCGCCGGCTTCCGCAGCGTGGACTGCAAAAAGGGCCGCCGGGTCATCGGCGTCACCGGCCGGTCGGGCAGCGGCAAGAGCCTGCTCTCCCAGCAGCTGCAGTCCATGGGCGCCCAGGTTCTGGACGCCGACAAGGTCTACGCCCAGCTGCTGAAAACCGACAACCCCATGACCCGGATGCTCTGCCATCACTTCCCCGGCGTGTGGAAGGAGGGCGTTCTGGACCGGAAAAAGCTGGCCGACATCGTGTTCAGCGACCCCAAGGCCCTGGAGACTCTCAACTTCATCACCCACAGCCAGGTGAAGGCCCAGATGCACCACACCGTGGAGCACAGCGACAGCAAACTGATCGTTCTGGACGTGCCCCTGCTCTTTGAAAGCGGCATCGACCAGCTTTGCGACCTGACCCTGGCGGTACTGGCCGACCGGGAGGGCTCTCTGGCCCGCATCATGAAGCGGGACGGCATCGACCGTCCCCGTGCCGAAGCCCGGCTGAACAGCCAGCCCCACGACGACTTTTACCGGGCGAGAGCCGACCTGCTGCTGCACAACACCGGCACTCTGGCACAGTTCGAAGAAAAAGTCGATACATTTGTCAAAAAATACTGCAAATAACAGAAAACACCTCCCCTGTGGAGGTGTTTTTTTGTTTCGCCCGGGCAAACTGCTGTGGGAGGTGTTTTTCATGGACGATCTGACACAGGACCTGGGCAGTGTGGTCACCCGGGGACAGCACGCCATCCACTGTCTGGCCATCATCGGTCACATCGAGGGACACCAGATGCTGTCCAGCCAGACCAAGACCACCAAGTACGAGCACGTGCTGCCCATGCTGGCCTCCATCGAGGAAAGCGACGACATCGACGGCCTGCTCATCCTTTTGAACACCGCCGGCGGCGATGTGGAGGCCGGTCTGGCCATCGCCGAGCTCATCGCCGGCATGAAAAAGCCCACCGTTTCGCTGGTGCTGGGGGGCGGGCACTCCATCGGCGTGCCTTTGGCGGTGGCCGCCCGAAAATGCTTCATCGCCCCCACCGCCTCCATGACGCTGCACCCGGTGCGTATGAACGGCACGGTGCTGGGTGTGCCCCAGATCTCGGCCTATTTCGAGCGCATCCAGGACAGCATCGTGGACTTTATCTCGGCCAATTCCAGGGTTCCTCCCGAGACCCTCCGGGTGCTCATGCAGCGCAACGGTCAGCTGATGGGCGAGGCCGGCAGCGTGGTCTACGGCCCCGAGGCGGTGGAGCTGGGGCTGTGCGACAGCCTGGGCGGGCTCCACGACGCCCTCTCCTGCCTCCACCGGATGATCGACCAAAGCCGGGGAGGTGATGACCGTGCGTGAGCACTACGAAGCATGGCCGGGCGGACATTTCACCGGCTGGCCGCCCGTGGTGGGGGTCTATCAGCCCCCTTCCCTTCCCGCCGAGTTCCGCAGGGAAAACAAGGATCTCCGGATCCCCCGAAAAGAGGGCGAGGAGATGGAACGGGTGGAGAATTATTTTCTCTTCCACCCCTTTTTCTGAGGGCGGGGGCGCTGCCCCCGCCGGGTCGAAGGCGGTCGACAGGTAAAATTTGCATTTTGCCCGCAGATGTGGTATACTTCCGGTAATCGTATTGATTTTCATCCGCGCCTGCCGGGTAATGGAGGCCGGATACATATATTATAAAAACCGTACATTGCATCGCGCCACCGCCGGGGCAGGTTTTCCCCGGGGGCTTTGTTGTTTTGCGCGCTGCATCGACAAAAAAGGAGAAAAACGACCCATTATGGCAGAATCCAAAAAGAAAACGGCCCAGGCCGGCACCCGCAAGCGGGCTGCCGCCGACAAGGCCCAATCCAAGGCCGGCAGCGCCAAGATGCCTGCCGCCCGCCGCCGGGGCAGCCAGGCCGCCGTCCCCAAAACCCCCAAGGCCGCCATGCCCCGCAAGACTGCCCAGCAGGCCATGAAGATGGCCCAGGACACCGCAAAGGCCGCCAGCGAGGCCGTCAAGTCCCTGTCGGGTGCCCTGCTGGCACAAGACAAAAAGAAAAACACCCGCCAGAAGCAGAAATCCGCTGCTCCCACCGCCGACAAGCTGAAGGTCATCTCTCTGGGCGGCCTCAACGAGATCGGCAAGAACATGACCGTTCTGGAATACGGCCAGGATATGATCGTCATCGACGCCGGCATGACCTTCCCCGACGAAGATTTGCTGGGCGTGGACATGGTCATCCCCGACATCACCTATCTGCAGAAAAACAAGGAAAAGCTCCGGGGCATCTTCCTGACCCATGCTCACGAGGACCACATCGGCGCTTTGCCCTATGTGCTGCGGGAGCTGCAGGTGCCGGTGTACTGCACCGCCCTCACCGCCGGCATGGTCAAGCTCAAGCTGAGCGAGCACAAAGAGGTCAAAAAGCCCAAGATCACCGTGAAAAAGGACGGCGACAAGGTGAAGGCCGGCTGCTTCGAGGTGGAGTTCCTCCACGTGAACCACTCCATTGCCGACGCCTGCGCCTTTGCCATCAAGACCCCTCTTGGCATGGTGATCACCACCGGCGACTTCAAGATCGACACCACTCCCATCGACGGCAAGATGATCGACCTGCCCCGGTTCGGCGAACTGGGCAAAAAGGGCGTTCTGCTGCTGATGATGGACTCCACCAACGCCGAGCGCCCGGGCATCGCCATGAGCGAGCGCAAGGTGGGCGACTCCCTGGACCGGGAGTTCAAGGGCTGCGACAGCCGCATCATCGTGGCCTCCTTCGCCTCCAACGTCCACCGGGTGCAGCAGATCTTTGACGTGGCGGCAAAATACGGCCGCAAGGTGGCCGTTTCCGGCCGCAGCATGGAGAACATCCTCAAGGTGGGCACCGAGCTGGGCTATCTCACCCTGCCCCCCAACACCTATGTGGATCTCAAGGAGATCAACAAATATCCCCGCAACAAGATGACCATCATCACCACCGGCAGCCAGGGCGAGCCCATGAGCGCTTTGTACCGCATGGCCTTTTCGGGCCACCGGCAGGTGGAGGTGGGCTACGGCGACAAGATCCTCATCGCCGCCTCTCCCATCCCCGGCAACGAAAAGCCGGTGTACGCCATGATCAATGAGCTGTTCCGCAAAGGGGCCGACGTGGTGTACAGCCGTCTGGCCGACATGCACGTGTCGGGCCACGCCTGCCAGGAGGAGCTGAAGATGATCCTCTCCCTCACCAAACCCCAGTACTTCCTGCCCGTTCACGGCGAGTACCGTCATTTGATGGTCAACGCCGAGCTGGGCCGTGCCTGCGGCGTCAAGCCGGAGAACATCTTTATCTCCGATCTGGGCCGCACCCTGGAGATCGACGGCACCGGCGCCGTCTGGGGCCCCAATGTGCCCGCCGGCCGGGTGCTGGTGGACGGTCTGGGCGTGGGCGACGTGGGTGCTTCGGTGCTCAAGGAGCGCAAGACCCTTTCTGAAAGCGGCATGATCACCGTGGTGGTGGGGGTGGACATGAAGGAACGTGTCATCCTCTCCGGCCCGGAGATCATCTCCCGTGGCTTCGTCTTTGTCCGGGAGGCCGAAGAGCTCATGGCCGAGCTGAAGGTCCTCACCCAGGAGACCCTGGAAAACTGCCTGGACAAGGGCATGAGCAGCCGCAACGCCATCAAGGAGGCCATCACCCGGAAGCTGTCCGACTACCTTTATAAAAAGACCAAACGGGAGCCTCTCATCGTTCCCGTTCTGATGGAACTGTAAAGCAAAAGCCACCCGCCCACGCGGGTGGCTTTATTCATTTTTGAAACGCCGCTGAGATCCCTGCCTTAATCCTTTTTCAGTCTGTTTTGCTAAAGCGCTAATTTCGTAAAATATTTCGCCCGAATCAAACATTTTTCCCAAAAAATCCTGTCGTTTTCTCTGAATTTCCGATCAGAACGGTTGTATTTTTTATGCATTTCAAGTATAATGTTAAGCAATTCCATCTACAGGAGGTCCGTTTTCCCATGAAAGTCAAAGATATGCCCTATGAGCATCTGACAATAGAAGAGATCCGCGGCGAGCTGCAGGCCGTGCTGGAGGAGATCAAAAACGCCAAGTGTCACAACTGCGTGCTGCGTGCCCGGGAGCGTATGCTCAAGCTGCTGGTGCGCTACGCTTCCAGCAATTCTCTCTGCTACATCCGCTACAGCTGCAACACCGCCGACGAGTACTACGTGAAAGAGCACGAGTATTTCGACGAGATCGGCCCCGAGGTCCAGTCCCTGCTGACCCAGATCAGCCTGGCCCTGCTGGAGTCTCCCCACCGCGCCAAGCTGGAGGAGGCCCTGTCCCCCGTGTACTTCCGCTACCGCGAGGTGGAATCCAAGGCCATGTCCCCCGTCATCGTGGAGGATATGATCGAGGAAAACAAGCTGTGCTCCGAGTACAGCAAGCTGATGGCCGGCCTGGAGTTCGAGTTCCGTGGCGAGACCTACAGCCGTGCCGCCCTGGCCGGCTTCTTCAAGGATGACGACCGGGAGACCCGCCGGGAGGCCTATGAGGTCTTCGGCAAGAAGATGCTTGAGGTGGCCCCTCAGCTGGACGACATCTATGACCGCATGGTCAAGGTCCGTGACCGCATGGCCAAAAAGCTGGGCTACAAAAACTTCATCGAGCTGGGCTATTACCGCATGAACCGGGTATCCTACGGCCAGAAGGAAGTGGAGACCTTCCGCCGCAACGTGCTGGAGTCCTGGGCCCCCGCCAACGCCCGCCTGCGCCTGGAAAACGCCAAGGCTCTGGGTCTGGACAAGTATATGTTCTATGATGACGGCGTCATCATCCCCGGCGGCGACCCCCGTCCCCAGGGCGGCAAGGAAGAGATCTTCCAGGCTGCCAAAGAGATGTATCACGAGATGGGCGACGAGACCGCTGCCTTCATCGACCTGATGCTGGAAAACGACGCCTTTGACGTGGAGGCCCGCAAGAACAAGTGGGGCGGCGGCTACTGCACCGAGATCCCCCAGTACAAGCAGCCCTTCATTCTGGCCAACTTCAACGGCACCGCCGGTGACGTTGACGTGATGACCCACGAGGCCGGCCACGCCCTCAACGCCTTCCTCATCGCCGACAACAAGTTCGCCATGGAGATCGGCTGCGGCGGCATGGAAACGGCCGAGACCCACTCCATGTCCATGGAATACTTCGCCTGGAAGTACATCCACAAGTTCTTCGGTGAGGACGCCAAAAAGTACAAGTACATGCACGCGCTGGAGAACTTCTCCTTCATCCCCTACGGCACCATGGTGGACGCCTTCCAGCACATCGTCTATGAGAACCCCGACATGACCCCCGCCCAGCGCAATCAGGCCTGGCTGGAGCTGGAAAGCAAGTTCCGTCCCCACATCCAGCTGGAGGGCATCCCCTTCATCGAGGAGGGCCGCCGCTGGCAGTATCAGATGCACATCTACGAGAGCCCCTTCTATTATATTGACTACTGCCTGGCCCAGACGGCCGCCTTCGGCTTCCTGCTGGCCTCTCTGGAGGACTACGACGGCGCCTTTGCCCGGTACATCCGTCTGATGAAGCAGGGCGGCGAAGCCTATTACGAGGATCTGCTGGAAGAGGCCCTCATCCCCTCTCCCTTCAAGGAGGGCGCCCTGCAGACCCTGGCCGACAAGATCGAGGCTCTGCTGCTGCAGTTGAAGGCCGATATCTGAACCCCGGCTGAAATCCCCTTGGTTTTTCCTGCTTTACCATGATTTTTCCTTGACAAAGCAGGGCTTGCCCCACTATAATGTTGAAATGTTATGGTAGAATGCCATAGTTGGCGGTATACCAAACAAATATTAAAGGAGGAACCGCATTATGAAAAAGCTGTTCGCGTTGCTGATGGCTGCTATGATGGTCCTGTCCATGGCTGCCTGCGGCAACGAGCCCGCTGAAACCCCCACCACTCCCACTACCCCCGCACCCACCACTCCCGCTCCCACCACCCCCGCTCCCACCACTCCCGTTGAGCCCGAGGCTGAAGTCGCTGAACTGAAGTCCCTGGCCGGCAAGGAGTACGGCACCGACTACGTCTCTCTGTATAGCGAGTTCGGCAAGGATGTCACCATCGCCGACGTTATCGAGGACGAAGACACCGGTGTCGCCTACATCGAGCGCGACGGCGTCCGTTACACTCTGGGTATGGACTTCCTGTCCCGCGCCATGGTCTACAATACCTCCGTCCCCGCTGACGGCGATTGGGAGACCGAAGATGACGTCTACGCCGACTGGTGGAGACTGTACATCACCCGCTGGAACTACCTGCTGCCCGAAGTGCCCCTGTACTCCAACGAGTACTACGATCTGTACAACGCTCAGATCAAGGGTGTTGAGGATCATCCCACCAACCCCTACTGGGCTCCCGCTTCCGCTCTGATCGACTGGACTTCTGAGAAGGCTGATGGCTCCATCATCCTGGGCTCTTCCACCGAGCTGTCCGGTAAGTTCCGTTACGCTACCTTCGCTGCCAACTCCCCCGGCTCCTCTGACCTGGATATCGAGAACCTGATCTCCGGTCTGGAGACCGTCGCCACCACCAAGGAAGGCGGCTATATGTGGAACCCCACCGTCGTTGCCAACCATGAAGAGACCGACAACGATGACGGCTCCCGCACCTACACCGTCGAGATCCAGAAGGATCTGGTCTTCTCCGACGGCTCTCCCGTCACTGCCAAGAACTATCTGGTCCGTCTGCTGACCTTCTCCACCCCCGTTGCCGCTCAGGCTGCCGGTAAGGACCACATGGCCGGTATGACCTACGTTGGCTTCGAGGATTTCAACGCCTACACCGGCCCCGGCTCCGAAGCTGGCAAGAAGGAGTTCTCCGGTATCCGTCTGATCGACGAGTACACCTTCTCCGTTACCGTTGACGCTTCCTACCTGCCCTACTTCTACGCCATCACCTACGGCGGCTTCTCCGCCACTCCCACCGCCCTGTTCCTGGGCGAGGCTGACATCCTGGACGACGGCAACGGCGTCTACCTGTCCGACGAGTTCTACGCCAAGGACGGCGACAGCTACACCATGGCTGACCACGTCTACAACGGCGCCTGGGACAAGTCCACCGATTACCCCTACTCCGGCCCCTACACTGTTGAGTCCTGGAACGAGGCCGACAAGTCTGTCGTCCTGGCTGCCAACCCCAACTTCAAGGGCAACTACGAGGGTACCAAGCCCGGTATCCAGAAGGTCATCTACAAGCGCATGGTCACCGAGACTCAGATCGCTGACTTCACCTCCGGCGGTCTGGACGTCCTGGCCGGCATCACCGGAGGCGACGAGACCAACGAAGCCATCGCTCTGGCCGATTCTTCCAACGGCAAGTATGTCTACACCCATTACAGCCGCGCCGGCTACGGTAAGCTGGGCTTCCGTGCCGACTTTGGTCCCGTCCAGTTCGTCGAGGTCCGTCAGGCCATCGCTTACTGCATGGACCGCGCTAAGTTCGCCAAGGACTTCACCGGCGGTTACGGCGGCGTCGTGGACGGCCCCTACTACTCCGGTTCCTGGATGTACAAGGCTGCTCTGGCTGACGGCATGATGCTGGACGCTTACGCTACCTCCGTGGACAGCGCCATTGCTGTTCTGGAAGAGGGCGGCTGGGTCTATAACGCCGACGGTTCCGCTTACTCCGGCACCGGCGTCCGTTATAAGAAGATCGCTGACGCCGAGATGCAGGAGCAGGACAAGACCTTCGCTTCCAAGGACGGCGCTTACAAGACCGTTCAGGTCGGCGACGACTGGTACATGCCTCTGGTTCTGAACTGGTACGGCACTTCTGACAACACCTTCACCGATCTGCTGATGACCGGTTTCATGAACAATGAAAACATCATCAACGCCGGTTTCGTTGTCCAGAACACCGTCGGCGAGTTCTCTCCCATGCTGGATGAGCTGTATCAGGCTGCCGTTTACGGCTACTACGGCGGTACTCCCGTCTACACCTGCTTCAACTTCGCCACCGGCTTCACCTCTGCTGCTTACGACTACAGCTACAACTGGACCATTGACCCCGCTGAGTACGACAACTACTCCATCTGCTACGTCAAGGACCAGGCTGACGCTTACTGGCTGCAGTAATCTATCCTTGTAACATTTGCTTCGGAACAGGGGCTTCGGCCCCTGTTCCTTGGCACTTTTCTCACGGGGCCGCTTGCGGCCCTTTGAGAAATTTTGTCTTTACTTTATCACAATGCCGCGACAAAGCGGCACCGATGCCTGTGTATCGTTGCGGACCCGTCTTTTTACATTTTACGGGTCTCCAATGATATACAGGACGACGTGCGCCGCGGCTGTTAGCTCAAATTAACAACTGCGGCGGCACTTTTCACTAAAATCACCGCCGTTTCGGCAAGAAACGAGGAAATCGACATGTTAAAATATTCTTTGAAACGACTGGGATACATGGCCGTTGTGCTGGTGATCCTGTCGGTCATTATGTATATGATCTACAGTCTGGTTCCCGCCAACCGCGCCTATTCCGATGCTGACGCTCAGGTGAAGGCCATGAAGAACACCCTTCCCAAGGATCAGCTGGCCGATTATTTTGACAAGCTGTATCTGGAATATCAGCGCAAGTACGGTACCGACACCAACAACAAGTTTATCCGCTACGGCCGCTGGGTGGGTATTTACCCCCTGTACGACGGCTCCTACAACGGCCTGCTCCAGGGCAATCTGGGCTATTCCTACGAATACCAGAAGCCGGTTGTGGAGGTGGTCAAGCAGCCCATGCTCAACACCATCAAGATCAACATCTGGGCCACCATCCTGGCCCTGGGCATCACCCTGCCGCTGGGTATCTACTGCGCCGTCAAGCGGGGCAGCAAGTTTGACCAGGGCATCCAGGTAATGACCATCGTGGGTTATTCGCTGCCCACCTTCCTGATCTCCATCCTGTTCATCTGGGTGTTCTGCTCCAAGCTGGGCATTTTCCCGCCCTCCGGTATGCAGACCCCCGGCAACACCTATGTGGGCTTCCGCAAGTGGCTGGATGAGATGTATTATCTGGCTCTGCCCCTGATCGTCATGACCTTCTGCTCTCTGGGCGGTATGACCCGTTACGTCCGCGCCTCCATGATCGAGGCTCTGAGCCTGGACTGCATCAAGACCGCCCGCGCCAAGGGCCTGAAGGAAAAGGCTGTCATCTACTCCCACGCCTGGAGAAACGCTCTGATCCCCATCGTCACCCTGGTGGTTGGCTGGTTCCTGGGCATCTTCGGCGGCTCTCTGGTCATCGAGTCCATGTTCGCTCTGAACGGCATGGGCCGTCTGATGATCCAGTCCCTGCGTACCGCGGACTACGACGTGGTCCTGCTGATGCAGATGTTCTACGTGGCCATGGCCCTCATCGGCAACCTGGTCATCGACATTATCTACGGCCTCGTGGATCCCCGTGTCCGCGTGAGCAAGTAAAAGGAGGAGCGAAAAAATGAGCAAACAGAAGAACAACTCCTCCCAGAAGACCTCCTGGCTGAAGCGTCTGTGGAAGGGCGGCTCCAACCAGATGGCCGACGAGCTGCTGAACAAGGACGGCACCCCCAACGATGCCGAAGCCATCGTCAGCCCCACCCGCCAGATCGTCAACAACTTCCTGGAGCGCAAGCTGGCCGTGGGCGCCCTGATCGTGCTGATCTGCATGTTCATCACCATGTTCGTGGGTCCCCTGTTCATGCCCAAGTACTACGATTCCTATACCGAAGTTACCCAGAAGTCCATCAAGCCCACCATGTCCATGATGTCGGTGCCCAAGGAACTGCAGGGTGACATCAAGATGATCGACGGCTTCGGCTCCTTTACCGTTGGCCTGTCCAACGCCGGCAAGGTCTATGTCTGGGGCGCCACCGAGCTGGGCACCACCGGCATCGACATCGCCGACATCCCCGAAGAGGTCCAGAACTCCAAGATCCACATGGTTGCCGCCGGTATCGACCACATCGTGGCCATCACCGAAGAGGGCAAGGTCCTCTGCTGGGGCAACAGCAAGCTGGGCCAGTACGGCACCGAGTCCGAGGCCAAGGCCCGGGGCGAGGAGCTGAACCCCAACATCGCCTATATGCCCGAGATCCTGGCTACCTCCGGCATCGACGTTTCCCGCATCAAGAAGCTGACCTGCGGCTATCAGTGCTCTGCCATCCTGCTGGATGACGGCACCATGTACCTGTGGGGCAACAAGCTGACCTATGCCAACATCGACCTGTTCCTGAACGTGGGCGTCATGTACGACATGGACTTCACCCTGAACTACATTGTTGGCATCAACGGCAAGCGCAACGCCGTCTTTACCGGCTCCCGCGGTCTGTATGACGTGGTCCGTACCGAGATCGGCGGCGCTTCCTATCCCATCAAGGACTTCCTGAACGGCCGCAAGATCGAGTCCATCGTTGCCACCTGCTCCAGCATGTGTCTGGTGCTGGAGGACGGCTCCATCTGCTTTGCCGGTGACCTGCCCTCCACCAACGCCGTGCAGGTTCCCGTTCTGGCCGCAGGCGAGTATTTCGTGGACGTTGTAGGTGGTTCCTACCACTACAGCGGCCTGACCAACCTGGGCAACGTGTACACCTGGGGCAGCGATACCCTGGATCAGTGCGAAGTGGCCGACAACCTGGCCGGCAGCACCAAGCTGTTCGGCGGCGCCTTCCAGACCTATACCACCGACGACAGCGGCAATCTGATCGCCAAGTGGGGCCTGAAGGGCTATCTGTTCGGCACCGACACTTCCGGCGCTGACATCTTCCAGCGTATCATCAACGGCGGCAAGATGACTATGACCGTCGGTGCCGTTGCCGTTATCATCTCTTCGCTGATCGGCATCATCGTGGGCTGCGTGGCCGGTTACTTCGGCGGCAAGGTGGACATCCTGCTGATGCGTGTGGCCGAGATCTTCAACGCCATCCCCTTCCTGCCCTTCGCCATGATCCTGTCCGCCATCATGGGCAGCATGACCCTCAGCGAGACCACCCGAATCTTCATCATCATGTGCATTCTGGGCGTGCTGACCTGGCCCGGTCTGGCCCGTCTGGTGCGCGGCCAGGTGCTGGTTGCCCGCGAGAGCGAGTACGTCACCGCCGCCAAGGCCATGGGCGTCAAGGAAAGCGTCATCGCCTTCAAGCACATCCTGCCCAACGTCATGTCGGTCATTCTGGTCACCCTGATGCTGGACTTCGGCACCTGTATGCTGACCGAGTCCTCCCTGTCCTATCTGGGCTTCGGCGTTCAGTATCCCCGTCCCACCTGGGGCAACATGCTGAACGGCGCCAACAACGCCACCATCATCAACGCCTATTGGTGGCAGTGGCTGTTCACCGCCATTTTCCTGGCGGTCACCACCATCTGCATCAACATCGTGGGCGACGCCCTGCGTGACGTTCTGGATCCCAAGTCCAGCGTTGACAAGTAAGGAGGGAAAGACATGCCGTTACTTGAGATCAAAAACCTGAAGACCTTCTTCAAAACCAAAAAGGGCATCGTCAAAGCCGTAAACGATGTGTCCTATTCCCTGGAGCCCGGCAAGACCATCGGTATCGTCGGTGAGTCCGGCTCGGGCAAGTCGGTTTCCGCCATGTCCATCCTGCGTCTGCTGGACGGCAACGGCTATATCGACTCCGGCTCCATCCAGTTTGAGGGCAAGGAGCTGACCACCCTGTCCATGGACGAGATGTACGCCCTCCGCGGCAACGCCATCTCGGTCATTTTCCAGGAGCCCATGACCTCTCTGAACCCCGTCTTTACCGTGGACCGCCAGCTGTCTGAGCCCTTTATCATCCACCAGGGCATGAGCAAGAAGGAAGCCCACGAGCAGGCACTGAAGATGCTGTACGACGTACAGATCCCCAACCCCGAGGCTGTCATCCGTCAGTATCCCCATCAGCTGTCCGGCGGTATGCGTCAGCGCGTCATGATCGCCATGGCCCTGGCCTGCCGTCCCAAGATCCTCATCGCCGACGAGCCCACCACCGCTCTGGACGTTACCATCCAGGCCCAGATCCTGCGCCTGATGAACGACCTGCAGAAGGAAAAGGGCACTTCCATCATCTTCATCACCCACGACCTAGGTGTTATCAACGAGATGGCCGACGACGTGGCCGTTATGTACTGCGGCCAGGTGGTGGAAAAGGCTTCTGCCCGCACCATTTTCGCTGCCGACAGCAAGCTGAGCCACCCCTATACCGAGGGTCTGATGTACTCCATCCCCCGCATTGAAAACGTGGGCAAGAAGATCGAGCCCATCCCCGGCGTGGTGCCCCATCCCCTGGCTCTGCCCAAGGGCTGCAAGTTCGCTCCCCGCTGCAAATACTGCACCCAGAAGTGCATCGACGAAGAGCCCGTGCTGAAAGACATGGGCAACGGCCAGCAGATCCGCTGCTTCTATCCCGAAAAGGAGGTGAGACAGAGTGAAGAACACAAAGAAATTACTGTCCATCACTAATCTCAAAAAGTACTTCCCTGTCGCAAAGTCCTCCCTGTTCCAGAAGGAGCAGCTGTACGTCCGCGCCAACGAGGACATCTCCCTGGATATCTATGAGGGTGAGACCCTGGGTATCGTAGGCGAGTCCGGCTGCGGCAAGTCCACCCTGGGCCGTGTGCTGCTGCAGCTGTACAACCAGACTGCCGGCACCACCATGTACTACGGCGTTTCCCTGGCGGATATGCCTCCCAAGTACGTGGCCGACACCCTGAAGAACCTGGACAAGTACAAGACCACTCTGAAAAAGGCCGCCGAAAAGGCTGCCGAGCTGAACAAGAAGGTGGAAGAGGCCGGCGGCGAAGACGCCTGCGACTTCTACCTGCTCCAGGACCGCAACCTGGCCCGCTGCGACGAGCAGACCGCCCTCAACCACATCGTCAAGATCCTGGGCGGCTTCTTCGCCAAGGATGAGGGCAACCAGGGCCGTGACCTGATGCTGAAGATCCACGAGGAAAACGTCAAGCGTGCCGCGCTCAAGGAAAAGTTCGCCGACGTGCGCGTGGAGTACGAGCATGTGGAAGGCGACGAAAAGAACGCCTCCAAGAAGGACAAGCTGGCCCAGGAAAAGGCCGGTCTGGAATCCCAGCTGAAGGCCATGGACGACCAGATCGCCCAGCTCACCGCTCAGCTGGAGGCTCTCCGTGACAAGTACGCCAAGGACGAGGAATTCGCCAAGTTCGAGGCTATGCGTGACGACGGCATCGACCTGTCCCGCCTGCAGTATGACGAGATGCGCCTGCTGCGCCGGGATCTGCAGATCATCTTCCAGGATCCCTATTCCTCTCTGAACCCCCGCTTCACCATCGGCCAGATCATCGAAGAGGGCCTGGTGACCCACAAGTTCTTCAAGCACGGCTCCGAAAAGATGCGCGAGCACATCGTGGACACCATGGAGAAGTGCGGCCTGCAGGAGTATATGCTCCACCGCTATCCCCACCAGTTCTCCGGCGGTCAGCGTCAGCGTGTGGCCATCGCCCGCGCTCTGGCGGTCAACCCCAAGTTCATCGTCTGTGACGAGTGCGTTTCCGCTCTGGACGTGTCCATCCAGTCCCAGATCATCAATCTGCTGCAGGAGCTGAAGGAGAAGGAACAGCTCACCTATATGTTCATCTCCCACGACCTGTCTGTGGTCCGTTACATCTCCGACCGTATCTGCGTCATGTACCTGGGCAATGTTGTGGAGTTGGCCGACGCCGCCACCATCTTTGACGATCCCCGTCATCCCTATACCGTGGCTCTGCTGTCCTCCATCCCCACCACCGATCCCGATTCCGGTGACAAGGAGCGCATCATCCTGGAGGGCAACATCCCCAGCCCCATCAAGCCTCCCGCAGGCTGTAAGTTCCACACCCGCTGCTACATGGCCTGCGAAAAGTGCAAGCGCGTGCCTCCCGAGCTGCGTGAAGTGGAGCCCGGCCACTTCCTGGCCTGCCACTTCCCCGAGAAGAAGCTGGCCGAGGACGGCAGCTACCTCTTTGAGCTGCCCAAGATGGAGCGCAAGTCCAACCGCGATCAGGACTAAGGCCTGTCATGAAGTTTCCCTACTCTGACTCCCTGCCCGAGGTCACAGAGGAGCAGGAGGTCGAGCGTCGGCAGGAGATGCAGCGCGCCGGCATCAAGGTGGGCTTTTCCGAGCGTCTTGTGATGATCGGCACCGCCTTTCTGTTCCTGGGTCTGCCCTGTATTCTGATCCTGTTGGCCATCGGCTTTCTGTCCATGCTGCTGTTCGGACTGATTTGATCCAAATAAGACGCCCTCCGGGTTTTCCGGAGGGCGTTTTTCAATGGTGCATGAGGCCAAGGCTCTCGGCGGCGTCCTCCACCGTGCGGACGGCACGCTGGGCGGTGCGCTTCATCCTGCGGCGGTCGGCGTCGGACACCATGCCGGCGGCCGCCAGACCCACACAGGCGCCGGCCACCATGCCCATGCCCAGACCGGACAAAAACTTGTTCATAAAGCCCCTCCTTCCTGTTGTTTCTCTATAGTATGCCCCCGTTAAGAATCGGTAAACAAACGACTTTTCCCCTTGACAACCGGTCACAACTTTGCTATCATGCGTTTCGATATCATTTGAAGGGAGGTCCTAGCGTCCAAATGGACAGTGACAACAGCGATTGTAGCGATAATCAGATCCTGTGTTGTGTGACTGCATATCTGCGCCGTGATGTACGGGCCGGGTATGCTTTTTTGCGTTGTGTCCGTATGCGGCACTGAAAAACGCTTTTTTCACCCATTCACACACATTTTTAAGGAGTTTTTATCACTATGAGCAATTCAACATCTATTTTATTTATGATCATCATGGTGGCCTTTTCCGCTTATTTTTCCGCCACCGAGACCGCGTTTTCCTCTCTGAACAAGACCCGTCTGAAGGTCCTTGCCGAAAAGGGTGACAAAAAGGCCCAGCTTGCCTTTGCCGTGTCCGAGCAGTATGACAAGATGCTCACCTCCATCCTCATCGGCAACAACATCGTGAACATCGCCATGACCTCGGTGTGCACTCTGCTGTTCGTTCATCTGCTGGGCGACAGCGGAGCTACCCTTTCCACCATTGTCACCACCATCGTCGTGCTGATCTTCGGCGAGATCACCCCCAAAAGCCTGGCAAAGGAAATGCCCGAAAAGTTTGCCATGTTCTCCGCCCCCTTCCTCAAGGCCATCATGTGGGTGCTGACCCCCATCGCCTTTGTGTTCACTGCCCTCAAAAATCTGATGGGCCGGATCATCAAGGTGAAGGATGACCGCAAGATGACCCAGGAAGAGCTGCTCATGCTGGTGGACGAGGTCCAGCAGGAGGGCGGCCTGGACGAGGACGAGCACGAGCTTTTGCGCTCTGCCATCGAGTTCAACGATCGGGACGCCGAGGACATCCTCACCCACCGTGTGGACCTGGAGGCCGTCTGCATCCACGACAACGCCCGTGAGATCTCCAAGGTCTTTGACGACAGCCGGTTTTCCCGTCTGCTGGTCTATGAAGAGGACATCGACGACATCGTGGGTGTCATCCACCAGTCGGACTTCTACAACGACGTGGTCATGCGCGGTAAGGACCTGCGGGACATTATGACCCCGCCCCTGTTCGTGCCCAAATCCCTCAAGATCTCCGACCTGCTCAAGCTGCTGCAGAAGAAAAAATCCCACATCGCCATCGTCAACGACGGCTACGGCGGCACCCTGGGTATCGTCACCATGGAGGACATCCTGGAAGAACTGGTGGGCGAGATCTGGGACGAGCATGACGAAGTGGTGGAGGAGATCCGCAACGAGGGCGACGACACCTGGGCGGTTTCCGGCTCTGCCGACCTGTACCGCCTGCTGGACAAGATGAACATCGACGAGGACCAGGTGGAAAGCGCCTCCATCACCGGCTGGGTCATGGAGCAGATCGACAAGGTTCCCGAAAAGGGCGACACCTTTGAGCTGGAGGGCTGGAAGGTCACCGTTACCGATACCGACGAGCGCCGCGTCCAGGAGATCCGGGTGGAAAAACTGGACGAAGAAGAGAACGAATAACCATAGATTCCCAAAGACGGCCTATACGGCCGTCTTTTTTTATGCTATGCTGTAACAAAACCCCTGTTTTTCTCCACTAACCGGTCAGAAAGGAGGACGTTGGTATGGCAAAGCTGCCGGAAGCTCTGTTCCGGGAACATTACAAAGCGATCTACCGGTATCTGTTCAGCCTCACCCGGGACGCCCTCCTGGCGGAGGACCTGGCCAGCGAGACCTTTCTGGAGATGCTCACCTCTCTGGCAGGGTTCCGGGGACAGGCCCATGTGCGCACCTGGCTGTTCACCATCGCCCGCCGCCGATGGATCGCCCATTTGAAAAAGCAAAAACGCTCCCCCGAGACCGAGGCCCTGTCCCTGCTGCTGGAAAGCCCCCTTCCCGGGCCGGAGGAGCAGGCCCTTTCCGGAGAGCTGGCCGCAGGGGTGGAGCGGTTTCTCCAAAGCCAGCCGCCCCGGACCCAAAGTATCCTGCGGCAGCGGCTGGCCGGCCTTTCCTTTTACGAGATCGGGCAGGCCTGCGGCATTTCCGAAAGCTCCGCCCGGGTCATCTTCTTCCGGGCAAAACAAACCTTAAAAGAAACCCTGGAAAAGGAGGGATTGCTCAATGAATGACATCACCTGTGATATGTGCCGTGATCTGATGCCTCTGGTAAAAGATGGCATCGCCAGCGCCGACAGCCGTCTGGCGGTGGAGCGCCATCTGGAAGGCTGCCCCTCCTGCCGGGCCAGGTTTGAAACGCCCCTCCCCGCCGACGGGGAAAAGGCCTTTGCCGCCCTGTGGAACCGGCTGCGCCTGCTTGCGGCGCTGGTGATGATGCTGTGCATTTTCGTGGGCATGGACCTCACCGGCGGCCAGGGTCTGTTTTACAATTCCCTGCTCATGCCCTTCATCGGCGCGCTGGGCTTTCTGGTGTTCCGGTGGAAGGCGGCCTATAACATCCCCCTGCTGCTGCTGGCGGTGGGGCTGGTCACCTGCGGCCTCAACCTGCTGCGGGGTCTGGAGGTGCTGGACATTCCCTCCCTGCTGTGGTGGACAGTGATCTATTCCGGCTTTGCCGCGGCAGGCATGGTCATCGCCGCCCTGCTGTGCTTCGCTCTGAAAAAGGAGGACTGACCGTGAAGAAAAAACATCTGAAGATCGCCGCCCTGGCGGCGGCTCTGGCCCTGATCGTCGGTCTGTGCCTGTTTGCCAACGCCCTGGTGGGCAATCCGGTGTCCAAGGCCCTGGCCACCCGGGCCGCAAAAGCCCGCATGACGACGCATTACCCCACCTACACCCTTGAAGAGGTAAATTACAGCTTCAAGGACGGCAATTACTACGCCCATCTCACCGACCCCAACCAGATCGACGGGGATTTTTCCATGGCCTTCACCGGCGGGGGAAAACTGCTGTGGGACAGCTATGAAGATCGGGTGCCCTCCGGCGAAAACACCCGCAGCCGCCTGTCCATGGCATACCGCGATATGGTGGATGCTGTTCTGGAAACGCCCCAGGCCGGTCTGCCACTGGACTTCGGCTACGGTGATCTGGAATGCTGGAGCCGGGAGATCCTGGAACTGGAGCTTGAGGACGCCCCCGACTATGCCCTCATTACCGACGATCTGGTGCCCAACGGCATCTACGATGTGCGGGCCCTGGGCGCCCAGGCCGGCCATCTGGTCTATTA
Source organism: Clostridia bacterium (assembly GCA_017521295.1). GTDB lineage: Bacteria > Bacillota > Clostridia > Oscillospirales > Butyricicoccaceae > UBA4644. The sequence continues at coordinate 31,106 of JAFXDF010000042.1, forward strand.
CCTGCAGGAGGAAAGCCCCTCTCTGGAGCGGCTGGCCCACTGGCTTTTGGAGATCCGCCGGATGATGGACGAGGCAGGCGTGCCCTTTGTGGACATCGACCTGTCTTTGCGGTACCTGCGCGACGAAAACGACAGACGCCCCCACTCCGATCTGTACGTTCTGCACTTCCCCTATGAAGAGATTTACGAAGAGGGGCTTCTGGAGCGGGTGAAAGCGGCCAACGCCGACGCCATCGCCTATTACGCCGAACTGGACAAGCTGAAGTAAATTCTGCAATTTTTACAGAGAAAACCGCCTTTCGGGGCGGTTTTTCTTGCGTGAAGCCGTTGCATTTTTGTAAATGAAAGCGTATAATTTTTTGAAGAATGTCCATTTCTGAATATTTTTAATCTGAAAGGATGCAGAAATATGAGTGAAGTTTTGAAACCCGCCTCTGCGGGCACCATGGAATCCAGCGACGTGCTGGTGGAGCTGGAGCCTGCTCAGGGCCGCGAGATCCAGCTGACCTCGGTGGTGGAAGCCCAGTTCGGCGATTCCATCCGTGCCGTGGCCGGCGAGATGCTGGACCAGTTCGGTCTGCAGAATGTCTGCCTGCGCATCGACGACCGGGGCGCTCTGGAGTGTGTGCTCCGCGCCCGCATCGAGACCGCTATCCTGCGTGCGAAAGGAGAGAACTGATCATGCGCCGTTCCATGCTGTTTTTGCCCGGCAACACCCCCAACGTCATCCAGAACGGTGACGTTCTGGGCGCCGACGCCGTCATCTTCGACCTGGAGGACGCCGTCGCCCCCGACCAGAAGGATGCTGCCCGTATCCTGGTCCGCAACACCATGACCTATCTGGACTTCTCCAAGGTGGAGACCATCGTCCGCATCAACTCTGTGGACACCGACTTCTGGAAGAAGGACCTGGAGACCATCCTGCCCCTGAAGCCCACCCTGATCATGCCCCCCAAGACCTCTACCGCTCAGGATGTCCTCACTGTGGACGCCTATATGTGCGAGCTGGAGGACAAGCTGGGCTATGAGCGCAACACCGTCAAGCTGATC
>JAFXDF010000043.1 GCA_017521295.1 Clostridia bacterium
CTTCTTGGAGTTCTCGATGGCGCGCTCAATGGGCAGGCCGTGGTTGTCCCAGCCGGGAACATAGGGGGTGTACTGGCCCATCATGGCGTGGGAACGGGTGATAAAATCCTTCAGGGTCTTGTTCAGGGCGTGACCCATATGGATATAGCCGTTGGAGAAGGGAGGGCCGTCATGCAGAACGAACCGGGGCTTGCCGGCGTTCTTCTCCATCAGAGCCTTGTAGATGTCGATCTTCTTCCAGTTTTCCAGCATGGCGGGCTCCCGCTGGGGCAGACCGGCACGCATGGGGAAACCGCTTTTGGGCATATTCAGCGTTGCTTTGTAGTCCATTCTTCTGTATCTCCTGTTTATTCTTCATCGTTTTCGGCGTCGTACTGCTTGCCGAAACGCATATCGTTAAAATTAAAGCGGGGCTTGGGGGTAAAGGGGCTGTCGCCGTAGATCCGGCCGGTGTCGCTCTGGGGATCGGTCTTCTGGACGGGATCCTCAGCGGGCACTTCCAGATCCAGCTCCACACCCATCTCCTGGGTGGGCTCCTCAACGGGAGCGGGCTCGGCGGGGATCTCCTCCACAGGCTGGGCCTCCACGGCCTGGACCACCTTTTCAAAGATGGCGGTGGCCTGGCTCACGGGCGCCTTGGGAGCGGGCTGCGGCTCGGCGGCCTTCTGGGCGGGGACGGAAGAGCTGAGCACGTCCTCCATCTGGCGAATGCCCAGCTCCATGGCACGGCGGATCTTTTCGGCATAAGCGGCGTTCTGGCGCTTGGCGTCCTCCAGACGCTTTTCCTCGGCCATCACCTGGCCCTGCAGGTCGGAAACGCTCTTGGCAGCGGTGGCCCGGGCATCCCGGACGATGCGCTCGGCTTCGGCCTGGGCGCGGCTGACGGTATCCTTGGCGGTGACCTGGGCGTTGTACAGGGTCTTGCGCAGCTCTTCGTCCACGGCCCGGTACTCTTCGATCTTTTCCACCAGGACGCGCATCTTGGCCTTCAGCGCGGCATTTTCCTTGTACAGGGAGGAATAATCACTCAGCACGGCGTCCAGAAACTTGTCGATCTGGCCCATGTCATAGCCGCCGAATACGGCTTTTTCAAACTTCTGCTCTTGGATTTCCTGCGGAGTCAGCATGAAAGTACCCCCTATTTCTAATCTGTGTGTTTATAAGCAAGCGTGCCAAGTGACCGCAGATGAAGCCATCGCGGTCACTCGAAGGTTTTGTTACAGCAGGCCGGCCAGCAGCGAAAGCACCATCCAGGCGGCCAGGAAGGAAAGATCCAGCGGAAAGCGGTCCATTCCGGGGATCTTATACAGCAGACGGCGGAAGGGGTCGATGACCGGTTCCACGATCATGCTGATGGCGTAATAAATCTTGGACTGACGGAGCTGGGGGACCCAGGACATCAGCGCCATGATGAGCATCAGCGTCTGCAGCAGGTTGATGAGCATACCTGCCAGCGAACGCGCCAGCATATTGAGAGTGCCCACGGTGTTCGCTCCTTAGATGTACAGGCCGTTGTTTTCCAGCTCGTCGATCAGATCACCCAGGATATCCACATTGTAGGGGGTGATGATAAAGGTGCTGTTGGCAACCTTCTTGATCTTGCCGTCCTGGGCATAGGTCACACCGCTGAGGAAGTCCACCAGGCGGCGGGCAACGTCCTTGTTGGTCTGCTCCAGGTTGAGCACCACGGTGCGGCGGTCACGGAGATGGTCGGCGATGTCCACGGCGTTTTCAAACTTTTCGGGCTTGACCAGCACCACGGACAGCTGCGTGGTGGCGTTGATATTGACCACCTTATTGTTGCTGCTGCGGCGGAAATCGGTAACGGGGATGTTCAGACCGGTATCTTCCTCGGTCTTGACGGTGCGGCTGCGGCCGGGACCGGCGGAAACGGCTTCCAGCTCGTCCAGGATCTCGTCGTCGTCATCATCCTCGCCCTTGGCCCAGCGCTTCAGATCGTCCATAAAGCTCATACTGTGACTCCTTTCAATCAACGGGCAAAAGCGGGCAAAAGACCCACTCCGCCACGATACATCCATATTTATTTTATTATGACGGTTTTTCCCGCTACTGTCAAGCGTCAATGGGAAAACTTTCCGGATCGTTCACGGTTTTCTTACCGGATCACCTTGTTGTCGGCCAGATTTCGGCCCTGGACGATGACCCGGTCGTAGCGGAACAGGCCCTCTTTGGCCGATTGGGCACAGGGCACCAGGAAATAGCTGTCGGTGCTGTAGTTCCAGGTCACCGGCTTAAATGCGGCTATGTTGCCGTCCAGCACAAAGACGCCCCACGCCCCGTCCTGCTGCCGCAGGGCCTGGGAGGGCACCTTCAGACCGCTGTAGGAGCCGCAGACGATGTCGATGTCCTGCTCCCGGGCGGTGAGGAACATGGGGTCCATCCGCTTGCACTTGAGGATAAGGATGGCCTCCTCCCCCACCGTCTCCAGACGGTAAACGTCGAGAGACAGCTTGTCGGCCGACAGCTCGGGGAAATAGACCTCCAGGCTGTCGCGCTTCTGCAAAAGGTCGGCCTGGGCCTTGGGCAGCACCACGGCGTAATACCAGCTAAACTCGGTGGTAAGGCTGCCGATGCCCTCTGTGCTCACCGGCTGCAGACCGTTCAGTTCCTGGGGGGTGAGGGTGTCCAGCCGGTCATAGGTCAGCACGGTCTCATAGCCGTCCAGACCGCCGGTGAAATAGCCGGCGTCGGGGGCCCGGAGATTGTCGCTGCCGCCCGAGTACTGCTTCTGATATCCGGCGATCTCCTTTTTCAGTGCGGCGATCTGGCTCTCAAAAGCCTCCTTGTCGTCCTCGGTGGCGCCCCGGCTGACCACCAGCTGCTGCAAAGCGCTGTAGTCGGCGGTGAGCTTGGACACGTCGCCCCTGGCCAGATCGTCTCCCAGACCGGCCATGCCGTCAAAGATCAACCGGTCCATCTTGACGCTGTCCACGCCGCTGGTGATCATGGAATAGGCGTATTCCAGCGCCTCCAGCCGGCTCTCCAGCTGGTCGGCGGTGTCATAGGCCTGCCGGGCGTCCTCCCCCTGGAAGAACACCGCCAGCTTCTGGCCGCGAGAGACCTTGTCGCCGTCCTGCACCAGATATTCGGCCGTGCCGGCGCTGCTTCCCGACAGGATCTTCTGCTGCCGGATGAAATATCCCTGGGCAGAGATCTTGTCCTCCACCGTCACCTCCAGGGCGTCCACCGTGCGGATCTGCCGGGTGAGGTTGGCCGTGACCTGATAAAAGATGTATACCGCCACTGCCAGCAAAAAGACAATGGTCACAAGTGTGGATGCTTTCGATCGTTTCATGGATGCTCCTCTTGGGGAAGCCGGCTTATCCCTCCGGCATCAGCCGCAGACTGCGCTGTGGGATGATGGTGGAGATGGCATGCTTGTACACCAGATACTGCCGTCCCTCGAACTGCAGCAGCACGGTGTAGCCGTCAAAGGCCGCGATGGTGCCCCGCTGCTGAAATCCGTTGGTGAGAAAGACGGTCAGCGGCATGCGCTCACGCCGGGCTTCGTTCAAAAATGTGTCCTGAAGATTGCATTTGTGTTCCATAATAACGGTCCCCTTTTCTGTTAAGACACGAAGTCTTAGGATTTGACACCGTTATTATAAAGGGTTTGCTGTAAATATTCTGTCGCTTCCTGTAGGACGGCCTGGGCCGCCTGGGGAGCGTTGTACACGATCCATTTCACCCGCTCATCCCGGCGGAACCAGGTGAGCTGGCGCTTGGCGTAATTGCGGGATTTCTGCCGGATCAGGTCGGCGGCGGCATCCAGGGTCATCTCCCCCCGGAAGTGGGCCAAAAGCTCCTTGTAGCCAATGGCCTGGGCGGCGGTGCCCTCCAGAAGGCCTTTTTCCAAAAGGGTCTGCACCTCCTGCAGAAGGCCCTGCTCCAGCATCACATCCACCCGGCGGTCGATGCGGCCGTACAGGATGTCCCGGGGCTGGGTGTTGAGGCCGATCATCACCGCCTCAAACCGGGGCGGGATGGCCTTTGTCCGCGCATTGTGGGCGGTGATGGTCTCGCCGGTGGCAAGATATACCTCCAACGCCCGCAGAATGCGCCGCTTGTCGGAAAGATGCAGCCGTTCGGCGCTGTCCGGGTCCACGGCGGCCAGCCGGGCCATCATGGCCTCTGCGCCCTGCTCTTCCCATTCCTTTTCCAGCCCTTCCCGGATGCCGTTGTCGGTGCCGGCCGGCTGAAAGTCGGTGCCCCGGATGAGCCCGTCGATGTACAGGCCGGTGCCGCCGCAGACGATGGGCAGCTTGCCCCGGGAGAGGATGTCCTCCACACAGGCGGTGGCCTCCTGCACATAGCGGGAGACCGAATAGCTCTCCCCCGGCTCGGCCACGTCCAGCATGTGATGGGGGATGCCCTCCCGCTCGTCTAAGGTGGGCTTGGCGGTGCCGATGTCCATGCCCCGGTAGATCTGCATGGAATCGGCCGACACCACCTCGCCGTCAAAGGCCTTGGCCAGAGCGATGGACAGGGCGGTCTTGCCCGATGCGGTGGGGCCGCAAACAACTACGATTTTCTTGCTCATACGATTCGTTTAAACAGCTTTTCCAGCTGGTAGCGGCTCACATAGGTGACGCAGGGCCGTCCGTGGGGACAGTTGCGCACCGTGTCATCGGCCAGCACGGTTTCGGCAAACTTCTGCAGCTCGGCGGTGTCGGTGACCATACCGGCCTTGACGGCCGCCTTGCAGGCCACGCTCTTCAGCAGCTCCTCCAGCAGCTCGTTGTCCGCTCCCCGGTGGGCCTGGATGCGGCCGGCCAGGTCGGACAGCACAAAGGAAATATCCTCAGGAGCCAGATACATGGGGGCCTCCCGCACCAGCAAAGCCCCCCGGCCGAAGTCCTCCACGGCGAAGCCGGCCTTTGCCAGCAGGTCCAGATGCTCCAGACAGGCGGCCTTTTCCACCTGGCTGAGAGTCACCGTCTGAGGGGTCAGCAGCAGCTGGGACGCCTGGTCCCCCAGGCCCTGCTTCAGCTTGTCGAACAGCATTTTTTCGTGGGCGGCGTGCTTGTCGATGAGCCACAGGCCGTCCTTGTCCTCGGCGATGAGATAGGTGTGGAATGCCTCGCCCAGCACCCGGACAGCGGGCTTTTCCGCCGGCTTTTCGGGGGCTTCCGCCGGCTTTTCCGCCGGTTTTTCCTGGATTTTTGCGGGCAGGTCGGGCAGCTTTACAGCGGGCTTTTCTTCAGCCTTTTCCGCCGGTTTTACCGTATAGGGCGGCATGGCGGGCCGGGATGGCTGTACAAGGGGCTTCAGCTCGGGCTTCACCAGGCGCACAGGGGCCTCCTGGGGCTTTTCGGGCCCGGTCTGATAGACCGGCGCCTTGCTCTGGGCCACCGCCTTCTGGGTGGGTGCAAAGCTCTCCTTATGGGTAAAGGTCACCCCCTGCCGCTCCACGGGAACGGTCTGGGGCTGCGGCTTGAGCTCCAGCGTTTGCTGCTGCCCGGTGAGGTTATCCTCCCGGGGTGCGGTGCGCTGGGGAGCGTTCTTCAGCCGGGACAGCTCGTCGCCGCTTTCCAGTACGGCCACCACGCTGTGATACACCGCCGAAAACACTTCCTTCTCCCGGGAGAACTTGACCTCCAGCTTGGCCGGGTGCACATTCACGTCCACCGCCGAGGGGTGGACATTCAGCTGCAGCCAGCACACCGGATACCGTCCGGTCATGAGGCGGCCCTTGTAGGCCTCTTCCAGGGCGGCGGTGAGCAGCTTGGAGCGCACCCACCGTCCGTTGATGTAAAAGTTCTGCTGCGCCCGGGTTGCCCGGGTGATCTCCGGCGGAGCCACGTAGCCCGACACCCGGATATCCCCCTGGTTGCTCAAAAGGCTCAGCATCCGTCCGGCCAGGTCCTTGCCGCCGGTGGCATAGATGGCCGACAGCATCTTGCCGTCGCCAGGGGTGGAAAAGCTCTCTCTTCCGTCCTTGATGAGCTTGAATGCCACCTGGGGCTGGGAAACGGCGATCTGGGTGACGATGTTTTCCACATAGCCCCCCTCGGTCACGTCTTTTTTCAAAAACTTTGCCCGGGCAGGCACGTTGAAGAACAGATCCCGGATGACCACGGTGGTGCCCACCGGACAGCCGGTCTCCCCGTAGCCGGTCTCCTGACCGCCCTCGATGGTGATCTGCACGCCTTCGGTGTTGTCAGCCGTCCGGGTGAACAGATCCACCCGCGCCACCGAAGAAATGGCGGCCAGGGCCTCGCCCCGGAAGCCCAGGGTGCCGATGGCCTCCAGATCCCGCTCGGTGCGCACCTTGGAAGTGGCGTGGCGCAAAAAGGCGGTGCGCACGTCCTCGGGCAGAATGCCCTTGCCGTCGTCGGTGACCCGGAGATAGGTGACGCCGCCGTGCTTGATCTCCACGGTGATGTGCCGTGCGCCAGCGTCAACGGCGTTTTCCACCAGTTCCTTGACCACCGAGCCGGGGCGTTCCACCACCTCGCCTGCGGCGATCAGATTGGCCATCTGGGGCGGCATCTGAAAGATCTGGGGCATCCGTTACACCTCCTTGGCTTGTTTGGTAAGCTGATAAAGGAAAGTCAGCGCTTCAATGGGGCTGAGGGTGTCGGGAGACACCTGCTTCAGCTGGTCGATGATGGCTTTTTCGGCAAAGCCGCCCAGGGTGATCTGGCCGTCATCGGGCTCCTCTTCAGGCTTTTCCACCAGAGAGGGCAGCACCTGGGGCTGGCGGGTCTCGATATCCCGGAGCACGGCTTTTGCCCGCCGGATGACCTCCTCGGGCAGGCCGGCCAGCTTGGCCACCTCGATGCCGTAGCTGTCGTTGGCGCCGCCGGGAACGATCTTTTTGATGAAAATAATGTCGTCGCCCCGCTTTTTTACCACGATGTTGTAGTTTTTCACGCCCTCCACGATGCCCTCCAGCTCGCACAGCTCATGGTAGTGGGTGGCGAAGAGGGTGCGGGCGCCCAGTTTCTTTTTGTCGGCCACATATTCCAGCACCGCCCGGGCGATGGACATACCGTCAAAGGTGGAGGTGCCCCGGCCGATTTCGTCCAGGATCAGCAGGCTCCGGGGGGTGGCGTATTTGAGGATATCGCCCACCTCGTTCATCTCCACCATAAAGGTGGACCGGCCGGCGAACAGGTCGTCGGAGGCGCCGATGCGGGTGAACACCCGGTCACAGATGCCGATCCGGGCGGTCGCGGCCGGCACAAAGGAGCCGATCTGGGCCATGATGACCATGAGGGCCACCTGGCGCATAAAGGTGGACTTACCGGCCATGTTGGGGCCGGTGATGATGTACACCCGGTCAGAGCCGCAGTTCAGCAGGGTGTCGTTGGGTACGAACAGCTCCCCGTCCAGCACCTGCTCCACCACCGGGTGGCGGCCGTCCTTGATGTCGATCACGTCGCTGTCGTCCATGTCGGGCTTGACGTAATGATTCTGCTGGGCCACCTTTGCCAGAGAGCACAGCACGTCCACCGCGGCGATGGCCCGGGAGGTCTGCTGCAGGCGCTCCACCTGGGCGGCGATGGTCTCGCGCACCTGGGTGAACAGCTGATATTCCAGCGCCGTCAGCCGGTCGCTGGCCGACAAGACCTCCCCCTCCAGCTCCTTCAGCTCGGGGGTGATGTAGCGCTCGCAGTTGGCAAGGGTCTGCTTGCGGATGTAGTCGGCGGGGATGGAATCGGCGTGGACTCGGCCGCACTCGATGTAATAGCCAAAGACCTTGTTGTAGCCCACCTTCAGCTTGGGGATGCCGGTGCGCTCCCGCTCCTTCTGCTCGATGGCGGCCAGGCGGGCGCTGCCGCCGTTCAAAAGATCCCGCAGCCGGTCGGCCTCTTCATGGAAGCCGGGACGGATGATGCCGCCCTCCCGCACCGAGAAGGGGGGCTCGTCCACGATGGCGGCCTGGATCAGCCCTCCGATGTCCTCCAGGGGATCCATCTCCCCCAGCAGCTGCTGCAGCAGAGGGGTGTCCACCCCGGCGATCCGCTCCCGGATCTGGGGCAGACGGGTACACACCTGCCAGAGGGACCGCAGGTCCCGGCCGTTGGCCGAGCCAAAGACGATGCGGCTGGCGATGCGCTCCATATCGTTGACTCCGGAAAGCTGCTTTTCCAACTGCTCCCGGAGGATGAAATCATTCACAAAGGCCTCCACCGCGTTCTGGCGGCGGGTGATCTGGGCCACGTTCAGCAGGGGTTTTTCCAGCCACTGGCGCAGCATACGGGCGCCCATGGCGGTACGGGTCTTGTCCAGCACCCACAAAAGGCTGCCCTTTTTCTCGCCGCCGTGGAGGCTGGCGGTCAGCTCCAGGTTGCGCCGGGCGGTATAGTCCAGCTCCATGAACTGGCCGGTGGTATAGATCTGCAGGGTGGAAATATAGGTCAGATCGTTCTTCTGGGTCTCATGCAGATAGGACAAAAGACCGCCGGCGGCACGGATGAGCAGCTCTTTATCCGCGGGAATTTCCTGACTGGGGAACTGCTTTATAGCGGCCTGTTTTGCGGTCTCTTCCAGGAATCGCCACTCCCCTGCCCGCTCAGCATAGGCCCCCAGCCGGTCCCGGGCAAAGGTGAGGATCTCGGGGCAGCTGTAGGCCCCGTCGGACAGCAGCAGCTCCCGGGGGGAAAACCGTCCCAGCTCGCTCATGACCTCGTCACGCACCTCCGAGCCGGGCAGCTGGGTGCCGAACACCTCGCCGGTGGAAATGTCGCAGAAGCACAGGCCGGCGCCCCGGGTATCCAGGTACACCGCGCCGATGAAGTTGTTTTTGCCCTCCTCCAGCATGGAGCTCTCCAGCACCGTGCCGGGAGTGATCTTGCGGATGATCTCCCGCCGCACCAGGCCCTTGGCCTGGGCCGGGTCCTCCATCTGCTCGCAGATGGCTACCTTGTAGCCCTTGGCCACCAGCCGGGCGATATAGCCCTCGGCGCTGTGGAAGGGCACGCCGCACATGGGGGCACGCTCTTCCATGCCGCAGTCCCGTCCGGTGAGGGTGAGGTCCAGCTCCCGGGACACCGTTTTGGCGTCGTCGAAGAACATCTCGTAAAAGTCGCCCAGACGGTACATGAGGATGCTGTCTTTGTTTTCATTCTTTACGTCCAGATACTGCTGCATCATGGGCGTAAAGCCTTTTTCCTTTACAGGCTTATCCGCCTTTTTCGCGCTCATTCCATCACCTTTCCGAAGAGGGCCACGGTGGAGGATCGCTGGATCTCCGCCCGGACGGTCTTTCCGATGAGATCAGAACTGCCCTTGAGGTGCACCAGCTTGAAGCCCTCGGTGCGGGCAGTCAGGTCAAAGTTGGGGTCATCGCTGACGCCGTCCACCAGCACCTCCACCGTCCTGCCCACGTATTCGGCATTTTTCTCACGGGAGATGCGGTTCTGGACCGCCAGCAGCTTGTCGAACCATTTCTGCTTTTCCTGACGGGTGGCAGGATCGGGCATATCGGCTGCCCGGGTGCCCTCACGCCGGGAATAAATGAAGGTGAACAAAGAGTCGAACCGCACCTTTTCCAAAAGGGCGATGGTCTCGTCGCACTCTTCCTCGGTCTCGCCGGGGAAGCCCACGATGATGTCGGAGGTGATGGTCAGGTCGGGCATACACTTGCGGGCATAATCCACCAGTTCCAGATAATGCGCCACCGTGTACCGGCGGTTCATCTCCTTCAGCACCCGGTCGGAGCCGCACTGCACCGGCAGGTGGATGCAGTGGCACACCTTTTCGCACTTGGCCATGGTCTCAAACAGCCGGGGGCTGGCGTCCTTGGGGTGGGAGGTCATAAAGCGGATGCGGAAGTCGCCGGGAACGGCGTTGCACAGCTCCAAAAGGCCGGCAAAATCGGGGAAATCCTCCTGGTCCAGGCCGTAGGAGTTCACATTCTGGCCCAGCAGGGTGATGTCCTTATAGCCCTGGGCCACCAGTTCCTTCAGCTCGGCGATGACCACGTCGGGGTGGCGGCTGCGCTCCCGGCCCCGAACGTAGGGCACGATGCAGTAGGAACAGAAGTTGTTGCAGCCGTACATGATGGACAGCCATGCGCAGGGGCCCTCCTTGCGGATGGGAGGCATGCCGTCCCAGATGCGGCCTTCGCCGGAAATGTCAAAGACCCGCTTTTTCCGGGTCAGCCGCTGATAGAGCAGCTGGGGGAACATCCACAAAGCGTGGGTGCCGAAGACGATATCCACATAAGGATAGCTTTTCTTGATGCGCTCGGCCACCTGGGGCTGCTGGGGCATACAGCCGCAGACGCAGATGACCATATCGGGGTTTTCCTTTTTGTAGTGGGAGGTCTGTCCCACGTTGCCGAACACACGCATTTCGGCGTGCTCCCGGATGGCGCAGGTGTTGAACACCAGCACGTCAGCCTTCGTTTCATCGTCGGTGAGGCCGAAACCCATGTCGATGAACATACCGCGGATGAGCTCGCTGTCGGCCTCGTTCTGCTGACAGCCAAAGGTCACCACACAGCCCAGGGGCTGGCGGCCCATGCGGTCCCGATAGCTCTGGCGCACACGCTGGGCAAACTCCTGCTGAAGCTCCCGTTCTTCCCGGGTCAAAACAATATTTTCTCGGCTCATAATGCCTCCATCAAAAATCGATAAAAATTCACAATATATTGTATCACGCGCCATGGCAAAACGCAAGAAAAACGGGTGGAAAAACCACCCGTTTTCTCCTTATTTTAATAAAAGTCCCTCGTCCACGAACTCCGCCGAAGAAAACCGCACTCCGGCGTTTTCCAGCAGGGCGTTCAGCCCGGTGTCGATGGCCGAAAAGGTGTCCCCGGGCAGCCCGGTAAGGGAGAAATCCTTCTCCCCCGCCCCAAAGCGGATGGGGGTCAGATGGAGTCCTTCCCCGTCGGCATCCAGGGCAAAGCTGCCCTCCAGCTCCAGCTGCCGGGGCAGCATCTGCAAAATCAAACTCTGCCCGGTGCCCAGGTCCACCCCGCGGGCCTTGAGATAGTTTTTCAGCCCGGTGCGGCTCATGTCAAAGGATAGATTCACCAGGCCCCCGTCAAAGGACACATCCACATCCTCCGCCGGGAAATCCTCCGGCAGAAACTCCGCCAGACGGTCCTCCAGATAATCCTCGGTGAGCACATAGCCGGCGGCGGTGTCTGACATCACCGGCTCCTGCCCCTCCGGCTGGGTGGCCCCGGCCTGGGGGTCATGCTCCCCCTCGGCGGCCTTTTCCACCCGCAGCACCGGCAGATGCTGCCCGGCGATGGCCACCAGCGGCCGGTCGGTGACCACGCTCACCAGCAGCACGGCAGAACACACCAGACAAAGGCCCATCAGAGCCAGATAACCGTATTCCTTGAAAAAATGACGCATAAGCTCCCCTCCTGGTGGAGGATATGCGGCGGAAAACAAAAAAAGCACCGCCGAAGCGGTGCTTTTTGGAAACTTTATCCCCGGAACTGATACTGATACAGGCCGGCGTAGATGCCGTTTTTCTCCATCAGCTGCTCATGGGTGCCCTGCTCGGCGATGCCTTCCTTGGTGAGCACCACGATCTCGTTGGCGTGCTTGATGGTGGACAGGCGGTGGGCCACTACGATGGTGGTGCGGCCCTTGCCCAGCTCCTCCAGGGAGGCCTGGATGGCCATTTCGGTGGCGTTGTCCAGGGCCGAGGTGGCCTCGTCCAGAATGAGGATGGGAGGATTCTTCAGGAACACCCGGGCGATGGAAATGCGCTGCTTCTGGCCGCCCGACAGCTTGACGCCCCGCTCACCCACCTGGGTGTCGTAGCCGTGCTCCAGGGTCATGATATAGTCGTGGATGCTGGCCTTTTTCGCCGCCTCCACGATGGCCTCGTCGGAGGCCTCCAGGTCGCCGTAGGCGATGTTTTCCTTGATGGTGCCGTTGAAGAGAAAGACCTCCTGGGCCACCATGCCGATGTTCTTCCGCAGGGCGAACCGGTCGATGGTGCGCAGGTCCATGCCGTCGATGGTGATGACGCCCGAATCGGGCTCATAGAACCGGGGGATCAGATGGCAGAGGGTGGTCTTGCCGCCGCCCGAGGGACCCACCAGGGCCAGGGTCTCGCCCTGCTTGACCTCCAGGTTCAGATGGTCGATGACACGGGCTTCGGTGTCGGCCGAATCGCTGTTCTGATAACGGAAACTCACCTCTTCAAAGCGGATATGGCCTGCCAAGCGGTCGGGCTTTACAGCATTGGGATCTTCAGGCTCGGGCTGCTGTGCCATGATGTCCTGGAACCGGCGGAAGCCGGTCATGCCGTTGATGAACTGCTCGAAGAAGGAAATGATGCGGTTGATGGGTTTCAGGAAGTTGTTGATGAACAGAATATAGGCCGCAAACTCGCCGGCGTCGATCCGTCCGTAATACAAAAACAGGCCGCCGGCCACCAGGCCCACCAGATACATCAGGTCGGTGAACAGGCCGGTGCCCGAGTTGAAATAACCCATGGCGTAGTAGGAGCCTTCCCGGGCCTTGATCAACCGCTTGTTGGCGGTCATGAACTTTTCCACCTCATGGTCGGCGGCGGTATAGGCACGGGACACCCGCATACCGGCGATGGCGGTCTCCACGTTGGCGTTGACCTCGCCGGTCTCCACTCTGGCCTTGGCAAAGGCGTCCCGCATCATCCGTCTGGCCCGCCAGGAAAACAGCAGCATCACCGGCACCAGAGAGAAGGCGATCACCGCCAGCCACACATCGATACCGGCCAGCAGGACGAAGGAGCCCACCAGCATGACGGCCGCCAGGAAGATGTTCTCCGGGCCGTGATGGGCCAGCTCGGACACCTCCTGCAGGTCGTTAATCATCCGGGACATGAGGGTGCCGGTCTTGTTCTCGTCAAAGAAGGAAAAGGGCAGCTTCTGCAGATGCCGGAACATATCCCGGCGCATATCGCCCTGCATCCGCACGCCCACGATGTGGCCCCAGTACTGCACCACGAAGTTCAGCAGGCACTTTGCCACATAGATGGCCAGCATGGCCACCGCCCACACGATCACCAGCCTTAAATTGCGGTCGGGCACATATACATTGATGATGTCCTTTGCGATCATGGGGTACACCAGGTCGCAGCAGGCCACCAGGAAGGCGCACAGCATATCCACCGCGAACAGCTTCCAGTGGGGTTTGTAATAGGAAATAAACGTCCGAACCATCTTCATAAAAGGGGTTCTCCTTTCGCCGGATTTTACACAATCTGTAGTTTACATGATTTTCCTTTTACTTGCAAGACCTTCCAAAGTTTTTCAAATTTGCCAACAAGTTATGGCAATTCCGGCGAATATTCGGCAATTTTTTTATTTTATATATTGAGATTTTAGCTTTAAATGAGTATAATGGATATGTTAATCATTAAGTGAGGTGAGACTATGGCATTTACTTTCAAAGGCGGTATTCATCCCGACGATAAAAAGAGTGCTACCTCCGGCAAGGCAATCGAGCTGTTACCGGCTCCCGCACAGGTGGTTCTGCCCATGTCTATGCACATTGGCCGACCCTGTGAGCCCCTTGTTAAGGTAGGCGACCACGTTTATCTGGGACAGAAGATCGCTGACTCTCAGGCCCCTGTTTGCGCTCCCATCCACGCCTCCGTCTCCGGTACGGTCGTGGCTGTCGAGCCCCGCCCCTATTCCTTCGGCACCGAAATCATGAGCATCGTCATTGAAAACGACTTCAAGGACGAGAAGGACCCCTCCATCAAGCCCCTGGACATCGACTCCATGACTCCCGAAGAGATCGTGGCCGCCGTCCGTGAGGCCGGTATCGTGGGTCATGGCGGCGCGACCTTCCCCACTTCCGTGAAGATCTCTTCCGGTCTGGGCAAGGTGGATGCCGTCATCATCAACGGCGCAGAGTGCGAACCCTACGTCACTTCTGACCACCGCATCATGCTGGAGTACCCCTGGGAAGTCGTCGGCGGCGGAAAGCTGCTGGCCAAGATCTTTGGCGTTCCCGAGGTCAAGCTGGGCGTGGAGCTGAACAAGCAGGATGCCTTCCCCAAGCTGCAGGAGTACCTGCCCGAGGACGGCACCGTCAAGCTGTATCCCCTGGTCACCAAGTACCCCCAGGGCTCTGAAAAGCACATCATCAAGGCCCTGACCGGCCGTGAAGTGCCCTCCGGCAAGCTGCCCGCAGACGCCGGCGCCGCCGTGTTCAACACCGACACCGCCGCCGCTATCTACCGTCTGTTCACTACCGGTATGCCCGCCATCCGCCGTATCGTTACCGTTTCCGGCAGCGCTATCGCCAACCCCAAGAATCTGGAGTGCCGCATCGGTACCCCCGTTGAGCAGCTGATCGACGCTTGCGGCGGCTTTGTCCAGCCCCCCAACAAGCTGATCATGGGCGGCCCCATGATGGGTATGCCCCAGTACCGTCTGGACATCCCCGTGATGAAGGGCACCAACGGCTTCCTGGCCTTCTGCAAGGATGAGTGCACCACCGACGAGAACCCCGCCTGCATCCGCTGCGGCAAGTGCGTCGGCGCCTGCCCCATGCACCTGATGCCCACCTACATCTATCAGTGCTCCTCCAAGGGCGAAGTGGCCGATCTGGAGTATTACAACACCCTGGACTGCATCCAGTGCGGCGCCTGCACCTATGTGTGCCCCGCCAAGCTGCCTCTGATGCAGGGCATCCTGGTGGCAAAACAGCGCGTTATGGATGCGCGTAAGAAGAAGTGAGGCGAAACGATATGTACGATCTTTCTCAAGTCAAAGTAAGCAACTCGCCCCATA
>JAFXDF010000044.1 GCA_017521295.1 Clostridia bacterium
AAGGAGGGGAAAGCATGCGCCGTTTTCTGGCCGTTCTGCTGTGCCTGTCCCTGCTTTTGCCGCTGTTTTCCGCCTCTGTACCAACCTATGCGGCCGACAGCTACCTGATTACCATCGCCGAGGACCAGGTGCTGGACCTGGTGGGGGATGACGAGATGGCCGTCTACATCGACGGCATTATCTACACCCCCTACACCACCCTGCAAAAAATGAAGAGCGTTTACGCCAACTACAACGCCGAAGAACAGCTGGTCACCGTCTACCGTGTGGGCGCGCTGATGTACTTTGAACTGGACACCGGCCTCACCTATGACTACCTCCAGCGCTCCATCCGCGTTTCGGCCAAGATGCGCAACGGCGTACCCTATCTGCCGGTGTCCATCGTCACATCCTGGATGGGCATGTACTTTTCCTTTATCAGCGCCGAAAACTCCGGTGTGGGCTATCCGGTCATCCGTCTGGCCAGCGACAAGCCTGCCCTGTCCGACAGCGTGGTCCTGACCCGCAACGCCTCCCGGCTGAAGTCGGTTGCCCGGGCCCGTGACCGGGCCAGCGGCATCCAGGACCCCACGCCGCCCCCCTCTCTGCCCCAGCGAACCACCGCCCTGCTGTTCACCGGCCTGCCCGAAGTGCTGCCCGCCGATGAAAACGGCGTCACTCCCACCCAGCCCTTTACCCGGCTGCTGGACACCCTGGAGGGCAACGGCATGTCGGCTGCCTTTTTCCTCCGGCAGGAAGAGCTTCTGCCCGGAGCCGAGCTGCTGCGGGAGCTGACCGCCCGGGGCTTTGCCGTAGGCATCCTGCTCACTGCGGGAGAAGATCCCCTGGCCCAGGCGAGAGCGGCCTCCGGCCTGTACGCCCAGCTGCTTCACCGGCGCATCCGCCTGGTGTGCAATGTGGGACTGGAGCTCACCGACGGGCAGAAACAGGCCCTTTCCGATGCCGGCTTTGTGCTGTGGAGTCCCACCCACGACCCCGACACCGGCGAGCTGACCTCCGGAAAGCTGATCTCCGCCGCCCAAAAGACCCTGCGTTCGGCCCCCGAGCAGTCCTCCCTGCGGCTGTACCCCACCGCCGTAACGGCCGAAAGCCTGCCGGTCATCTGCAGCTATCTGCTGGCCCAGAACTTCACCGTCTCCCCGGTGAACGAGCGGATCAAACCCTTCTGAAGCCTTACCAAAGCGGCCCTCTGGGCCGCTTTTTTGCTGTCCGGAACTTGTCCAATGGACATTTCCCCGCCCTTTTCTTATGCTGTAAGGACGTAAGGAGGGAGATCATGGAGGAAGAACGCATCTGCGCCGCCGATCCGCTGGCCTTTGGCCGGAAATACCTGGGGCATTATTTTACCAGCCCCACCCCGGCCTTTCACAAAAAAATGTGCCGCCTGTGGCAGAAGCAGGTGATGAAGGGCAAGGCTCCCGGCCCGGAGACCCTGCCCCACATGCTGTCTGCCCCCGGCTGCCGCCTGGCGCTGGCCGCCCCCCGTGGCCACGCCAAATCCACCGTCATGAGCCTGCAGAACGTGCTGCACGCCGCCCTGCACGGCTATAAAAAATACATCCTGCTGGTGTCCGACACCGAAAGCCAGGCCACCGCCTTTCTGGACTGCATCAAGGCCGAACTGGAGGACAACGAACAGCTTTGGGCAGACTTCGGCCCTCAGAAGGGCAAGGTTTGGAAAAGCTCGGTGATCCTGTTGCAAAACGGCTGCCGCATCGACGCCGTGGGCTCGGGGCAAAAGCTCCGGGGCCGCCGTCACGGGGCCAGGCGTCCCGACCTGATCCTGCTGGACGACATTGAAAACGACCAGGAGGTCTACTCCGAGGACGGCCGCCGCAAGCTGGAGCGGTGGTTTTTCAGCGCGGTGAGCAAGGCGGGAGACAAATACACCGACATCGTCTGTGTGGGCACGGTGCTCCACCACGACAGCCTGCTGGTGCATCTGCTGGAAAACCCGGCCTACCGCAGCTTCCGCTGGCAGGCGGTGGAGCAGTTTTCCCCCAGCCCCCTGTGGGACACCTGGCGGAAGCTGTACACCGACCTGAGTGACGACCGGCGGGACAAGCGGGCCCTGGCCTTTTTCCGCCGGCACAAACAGGAGATGCTGGCCGGCACCAAAGTACTCTGGCCCCGGAAGCTCAGCTATTACGACCTGATGTGTATGCTGGTCAGCGAGGGCGAGGCCTCCTTCTGGAAGGAGATGCAGAATCAACCCCAGGACCCGGCGGCCTGTCTGTTTCCCCGGGACTGGCTGAAGTTCTACGACCGGGAGGGCATGGATTTTTCCCGGGGCTTCCGGTTTTACGGCTATTGCGACCCCAGTCTGGGCAAGACGGCCGATTCCGACTTTTCGGCCATCCTCACCCTGGCCCGAGAGGAAAGCTCCGGCCTTTTGTACGTGCTGGACGCCGACCTGCAGCGCCGCCACCCCGACATCATTATCCGGGACATTCTGGACAAGGCCCGGTGGCTCCAGCGGGAATACGGCGGCCGGTACACCGCCTTTGGCGCCGAGACCAACCAGTTCCAGTGGTTCCTCAAGGAGCGGCTGGCCGCCGAAAGCGCCGCCCAGGGCATCTATCTGCCCATCACCGAGGTGCGGGCCGCCTCCGACAAGGTGCTGCGCATCCAGACCCTGCAGCCCGACATCCGCAACGGCTATCTGCGGTTCTGCCGGGACCAGACCGAGCTGCTGCGGCAGCTGGAGCAGTTCCCCCTGGGCCGCCACGACGACGGCCCCGACGCCCTGGAGGGTGCCGTCCGCCTGTGCAAGCAGGGCCCACGACTGTCCACCCTGCCCCTGCGGATGTAGATTTTCAACCCCTGGAGTCTGCTCCAGGGGTTGTCTGTTTGCTGAAAATATGGTAAATTATATCCATCAAAACACAATTATCCGGAAAAGGAGCGTTTTTATGGCATCCAAAGTTTATTTTGCTGATTTTTCCTGTAAAAAAGAAAATATCCCCGAGAAGTTCCGCCGCCTGCTGATCACCGCCGGCATCAAGGACATTGATTTTGAAAAGAAGTTCGCCTGCATCAAGCTGCACATGGGCGAGCCGGGCAACATGGCCTATCTCCGTCCCCAGTACGCCAAGGCTCTGGCCGATCTCATCAAGGAACTGGGCGGCAAGCCCTTCCTGTCCGACGCCAACACCCTGTATGTTGGCCGCCGCAAAAACGCGCTGGAGCATCTGGACGCCGCCTATGAAAACGGCTTCGCCCCCTTCTCCACCGGCTGCCATGTGATCATCGCCGACGGCCTCAAGGGCACCGACGAGGCCTATGTCCCCGTGGAGGGCGGCGAGTACGTTAAGGAGGCCAAGATCGGCCGCGCCTTTATGGACGCCGACGTGTTTGTCTCTCTGAGCCACTTCAAGGGCCACGGCTCCACCGGCTTCGGCGGCTGTCTGAAGAACATCGGCATGGGCTGCGGCTCCAGGGCCGGCAAGATGGAGATGCACTCCGCCGGCAAGCCCACCGTCAAGACCGCAAAGTGCGTGGGCTGCCGCGTCTGCTCCAAAAACTGTGCCCACGGCGCCATCACCTTTGAAGAAGGCAAGGCCAACATCCACCACGACATCTGCGTGGGCTGCGGCCGATGCATCGCCACCTGTCCCATGGACGCCGTGGTGGCCAGTTGGGATGAAGCCCGCGCCGTGCTGAACTGCAAGATCGCTGAATACACCAAGGCAGTAGTGGACGGCCGTCCCGCCTTCCACATCAACATCGTGGCCGACGTTTCCCCCAACTGCGACTGCGAGGACTGCAACGATCTGCCCATCATCCCCGATGTGGGCATGTTCGCCTCCTTTGACCCCATCGCCCTGGACCAGGCCTGCGTGGATGCCGTCAACGCCCAGGAGGTCAACAAGGGCTCCATCCTGGACGAGATCGCCCGGGATGCAGGTCTGGAAGCCCCCCGTTCCGACTTCTTCAAGATGATCCATCCCGACACCTGCTGGCAGGCCGGTCTGGAGCACGGCGAGAAGCTGGGCCTGGGCACCCGCGAGTACGAACTGGTGAAGATCTGATAAACCAAAAGCCGAGGCGCTTGCCTCGGCTTTTTCTTATAATACCACGGGCACTTCCCCGGCAATTTCCAGGGTGTCCGGCGTGACTTCGCACCAAAAGGCGTGGACCTGCACACCGTTCTCTGCCGCCTCCCGCAGGGCCGCGCCAAAGGCCGGATGGGTGTCGTCATTGGGGGAAAAGGCCGTTACATCGGCCATCTGGATGACAAACACCGCGTGGGCGCCGTAGCCCTCTGCCGCCGCCTTTTGCAGCTCCTTCAGATGCTTGACGCCACGCTCGGTGGGGGCGTCGGGAAAGCGCACCGCGCCGTTTTCCTCCAGAGTAACCCCCTTGACCTCCACGAAGTGGGTGTTCCCCGCTGCCTCCAGGCAGAAATCGAACCGGGAGTCTCCGTAGCGCACCTCGGACCGAACCGACGCCCCGGGCAAAAAGCGCCCTGCCCGGGCGTATTCCCCAAAGACGGCATTGGGCGCGGCAGAGTCCATATTCACCAGCCGCCGCCCCTTTTGCACGGCGATCAGGTCAAAGGCCGTCTTGCGGGCGGGGTTGCCGCTTTGGGTGAGCCATACCTCCGCGCCGGGTACCAGCAGCTCCCGGCACCGGCCGGTGTTTTTCACGTGGACGGTAAGCTGCTGTCCCTCCATCTCACAGTGGGCCACAAACCGGTTGGGCCGGTCCAAAAAGACCGCCCGGTGAATGTTTGGATAGCGCATCAGTCGCCCACCCGCACGAACCGGGGGCCGCTGTAGCCGTCCCGCTCCACGTGCTCCTGCCACATGGTCACCGGGCGCACCCAAAGGCCCTGCTGGCCGTACAGCGCCTGGTAGACTACCATCTCCTCGCCGGTCTCGCTGTGCAGTGCGATGCCGTGTACCCGGTATAAGTTGCCCTTAAAATGCCGCCAAAGGCCGGTCTGAACGGTCTCCATTGAAAAAACACCCCTTTTCCAGAATCCTTTTACAAAATATATAGCAGAATTTTGTGAAATCTGCAAGATATCAAAAGGGTTGTTTCCCGGCAGTGGGCGTGTTATCATCAAAGCAGCCAATACTTTTTACCAATCAAGGAGGATACTGCAATGCGTGTATTTATCAGTGCCGATATCGAGGGTACCACCTTTACCACCCTGTGGGATGAGACCGAACTGGGCCACGGCATGTATGCCGCCGCCGCCAAGCAGATGACTGCCGAGGTCAAGGCCGCCTGTGAGGGCGCCATCGCCGCCGGCGCCGACTATATTCTGGTGAACGACGCCCACGATCATGCCGTCAACCTGGATGTGAACGAGCTGCCCGAGTGCGTGGAAGTCATCCGTGGCTGGAGCGGCAGCCCCATGGGTATGGTGGACGGCGTGGACAACACCTTTGACGCCGCCATGTTCATCGGCTATCACTCGGCCGCCGGCCGCAACGGCAATCCCCTTTCCCATACTTTTACCACCAAGACCACCTGTGTCAAGCTCAACGGCATGGTCTGCTCCGAGTTCCTGCTGTACAGCTGGGCCTGTGCCATGCGGGGCGTGCCCACCGTCATGCTGGCCGGTGACCAGATGCTCGTCGACGACAGCCAGGAGCTGCATCCCGCTCTGCATACCGTGGCCGTCAAGGACGGTTTCGGTGGCTCCACCCGCTGCCTGAATCCCGCCCTGGCCTGCCGCAAGATCAAGGAACAGGCCGAGGCCGCCCTCAAGGAGGACCTGTCCAAGGCCGGCGTCACCCTGCCCGGCGAGTTCAAGTTTGAGATCAGCTACAAGGAGCATCGGGACGCCGTGCGCCGCTCCTTCTTCCCCGGCTGCCGTCTGGAGGGCGACCGCACCGTGGTGCTGGAGACCCACGACTTCATGGACGTGCTCCGCGCCGTGCAGTTTATCCTGTAAGGAGGCCCTGCCATGAAGGTATTCATTAGTGCCGACATCGAAGGCACGACCCTTACCACCAACTGGAACCACACCAGCCTGCTCACCCAGGAGCAGGCCAAGGCCATGTGTCAGCAGATGACCCGTGAGGTCAAGGCAGCCTGTGAGGGCGCCATCGCCGCCGGCGCCACCGAGATCCTGGTGAAGGACGCCCACGGCTCGGGCATCAGCATCGACATCAACCAGCTGCCCGAGTGCGTCACCCTCATCCGCAACTGGACAGGCGACCCCGAATCCATGGCCTACGGCTGCGACGAGACCTTTGACGCCGCCATGTTCATCGGCTACCACGCCGCCGCCGGCCGTAACGGCAACCCCCTCTCCCACACCGAGACCACCCAGACCACCTCGGTCCGCCTCAACGGCATGATCTGCTCGGAGTTTTTGTTGTACAGCTGGGCCTGTGCCCGCAAGGGTGTGCCCACCGTTCTGCTGGCCGGCGACAAGATGCTCACCGAGGACAGCCGGGGCATCCATCCCAAGGTGAAGATGGTTGCCGTCAAGGATGGCTTTGGCGCCATGATCCGTTGTCTGCACCCCAAAGTGGCCTGTGACCGCATCCGCCAGGCCGCCGAAGAGGGCCTCCGGCAGGATCTGTCCGACGCTCTGCCCAAGCTGCCCGAGCACTTTGTCTTTGAGCTGAGCTACAAGGAGCACAAGACGGCCGCCAAGATGAGCGCCTATCCCGGTTGCGTGCTGGTGGACGATCTCACCGTCCGGTTCGAGACCGACGACTACACCGAGCTGCTGCGCTGCGGACAGTTCCTCATGTGATTGTTTGTAAAAATTTGTAAACTTTTCATTTTCTAAAAAAAAGTGTTGACTTTTCGTCCGCTTTCTCGTATACTAAGAAAGCACTCGAGAGAGCGCCATGGACGATTAGCTCACTTGGCTAGAGCGCCTGTTTGACGTACAGGAGGTAACAGGTTCGATTCCTGTATCGTCCACCACAAGCACCTGCGAAAGCAGGTGCTTTTCTTTTTCCTGCCAGCACCCCCCAAAAAACGGGCGGTGCTTTTTCTTTTTTTACCGTAAATGTACACACGAAAAAGCGCTACTTTTTTGGTCAAACTACCAAAGTTTTTTTCTTGACAGATTGTTCCTTGACTTCCCGCCCTGTACAGTATATAGTAGATAATAGACCAAAAGGCCCCAGATTTGGGTACAAGATATAGGGTGTAACCGACGCCCACTGAAAGGACGATCTCTCATGATCACAGAAATCATCAAGCGCGACGGCCGACGCGCCCCCTTCCAGATCGAAAAAATCGCCGACGCCATCTTTGCCGCGGCCCAGGCTTCCGGCGGCCGTGACTATGACATGGCCATGAACCTGGCCCAGCAGGTTGTCCAGCTGCTGGACAACGAAAACATGATCACCCTGCCCACCGTAGAGCAGATCCAGGATGCCGTGGAAAAGGTGCTGGTGAAGAACGGCCATGCCCGCACCGCCAAGAAGTACATCCTGTACCGTAACGAGCGCACCCGCGCCCGTGAAATGAACACCCGTCTGATGAAGGTTTACGAGGATCTGACCTTCAAGTCCTCTCTTGAGAACGACATCAAGCGGGAAAACGCCAACATCGACGGCGACACCGCCATGGGCACCATGCTCAAGTACGGCTCCGAGGGCGCCAAGCAGTTCTGCGAGATGTTCATTCTGGACACCGAGCACAGCCGTGCCCACCGGGAGGGCGACATCCATATCCACGATATGGACTTCTACACCCTGACCACCACCTGCTGCCAGATCGACCTGCTGAAGCTGTTCGAGGGCGGCTTCTCCACCGGTCACGGCTTCCTGCGGGAGCCCAAGGACATCCGCTCCTACTCCGCCCTGGCCTGTATCGCCCTGCAGTCCAACCAGAACGACCAGCACGGCGGCCAGAGTGTGCCCAACTTCGACTTTGCCCTGGCTCCCGGTGTGGCCAAGACCTTCCGCCGCTCCTATCGGGACAACCTGGCCAAGGCCCTGGACCTGCACGCCGGTATCGACCTGAGCGAAGAGCTGGCCCGCCGCCTGCTGGAGGAGACCGAGGCCGCCTCCGGCCTGCAGCCCTGCTACGACGGCAAGAACGGCTTTGATCAGGCCATGCTGGAGCGTCTCACCGACGCCGTAGGCGACAGCGCCGAAAAGGTGCTGGCCTTCACCCGCAAGTACGCCGTCAAGGGCGCCCGTTCCGCCACCTACCAGGCCATGGAGGCTCTGGTGCACAATCTGAACACCATGCACTCCCGTGCCGGTGCCCAGGTGCCCTTCACCTCCCTCAACTACGGCACCGATATATCTGCCGAGGGCCGTCTGGTCTCCGAATGCCTGCTGCAGGCCACCGAGGCCGGCCTGGGCAACGGCGAGACCTCCATCTTCCCCATCCACATCTTCAAGGTCAAGGAAGGGGTCAACTATAACCCCGGCGACCCCAACTACGACCTGTTCCAGCTGGCCATCAAGGTCAGCGCCAAGCGCCTGTTCCCCAACTTCTCCTTCCTGGATGCCCCCTACAACAAGCAGTACTACAAAGAGGGCCATCCCGAGACCGAAGTGGCCTATATGGGCTGCCGCACCCGCGTCATCGCCAACGTGAACGACCCCAGCCGTGAGACCACCTACGGCCGCGGCAACCTGTCCTTCACTTCCATCAACCTGCCCCGTATCGCCATCCGCGCCCACGGCGACGTGGAGTGGTTCTTCGAGGATCTGGATCGCAAGATCGACCTGGTCATCGACCAGCTGCTGGCTCGCTTCAAGCTCCAGTGCCAGAAAAAGGTCCGTAACTATCCCTTCCTCATGGGCCAAGGCATCTGGATGGATTCCGACAATCTGGATCCCGATGACAGCGTGGCCGAAGTGCTGCGCCACGGCACCCTGACCTGCGGCTTCATCGGCCTGGCCGAGTGCCTCAAGGCACTCACCGGCAAGCATCACGGCGAGTGTGACGAGGCTCAGAACCTAGGTCTGGACATCATCCGCCACATGCGGGAGCGCATGGACGAGGCCGCCCAGAAGTACGGCCTGAACTTCTCCCTCATCGCCACCCCTGCCGAGGGTCTGTCCGGCCGTTTCGTCCGCATCGACAAGAAAAAGTTCGGCGTCATCGAAGGTGTCACCGACCGGGACTATTACACCAACTCCTTCCACGTTCCCGTGTACTATCCCATCTCCGCCTTTGAAAAACTGCGGAGAGAGGCCCCCTATCACGCCCTTACCAACGGCGGTCACATCAGCTACATTGAGCTGGACGGCGACCCCACCCAGAACCTGGAGGCCTTTGAGCAGGTGGTCCGCTTCATGAAGGAATGCGGCATCGGCTACGGCTCCATCAACCATCCTGTGGACCGTGACCCGGTGTGCGGCTATACCGGCATCATCGGCGAGACCTGTCCCCGCTGCGGTCGTAAGGCCGGCGAGGGTGTGCCTCTGGAACGCCTCCACAAGCTGGGCCTGTACAAGCACCTCAACGCCCAGACCCTGGGCTATGCCGGCGATCCCAATGAGGAAGCCGACCGTCTGAATAATCCGCTTTAATTTGAGAAAGGAATGGAATATATGAGCAATCTGTGCAAGGTTACCGAAGTCAATGGTGTCCCCGTTGTTGGCGAGGGTGTTGGCTTTGAGCGCATCCGCCGCATCACCGGTTATCTGGTGGGCACTCTGGACCGCTTCAACAACGGCAAGCGCGCCGAAGAGGCCGACCGTGTGAAGCACGACGTTTCCTGCTGCTCTGTCTGCGAATCCGCCGACAGCACCTGCGCCTAAATGACCGCTCTGCGCATCGCCGGCACCATCGGCGAGTCCATCGTGGACGGTCCCGGCATCCGCTATGTGCTGTTCACCCAGGGCTGCCCCCACGGCTGCGTAGGCTGCCACAATCCCCAGACCCACGACTTTGCCGGCGGCAAAGAGGTCACGGTGGATACCCTGCTGGCCGACATCACCAAAAATCCCTTTGTGAAGGCGGTGACCCTGTCGGGCGGCGAGCCCTTCTGTCAGCCCGCCGCGCTGGCCAAGCTGGCAGCCCCCCTCAAGGAAAAGGGCTACCATCTCATGTGCTACACCGGCTACACCTTTGAGCAGCTTCTGCAAAAGGAGGACGCCCGTCCTCTGCTGGAGCAGCTGGACCTGCTGGTGGACGGCCCCTTTGTGCTGGACCGCAAAAATATCGAGCTGAAGTTCCGGGGCAGCGACAATCAGCGTGTGCTGGATGTACCGGCTTCCCTGGCGGCAAATGCCCCTGTCTGGTGCGAAAAATACCGATAACTTACAAAACCGCGCCATCCGGCGCGGTTTTCTCTTTCGGAGGCGTCTTATGACCGACTTTTCCAGAATCGACCCCAATTTCAAGGTGGAGCCCTGCTTTTCGCAGGAAGGGCTGGCCTTTTACGACGTGACCAAGCCCCCGTTTTCCCTTCACGGCCTGTTGTGGGAGGGGGGCTGTTTCCGCCGCCTGCCTCGACAGGTGGCCGAAAGCGTGTCGGAGGAAGTGGCCCATCTGAGCCTGCACACCGCCGGCGGCCGGGTGCGCTTTGACACCGACAGCAAGCGTATCGCCATCCGTGCCTCCATGCACGCCATTGAAAAGATGCCCCACTTTGCCCTCACCGGCAGCGGCGGCTTCGATTTGTTCGAAGGAGCCGGTTATCTGGCCACCTTTATCCCGCCCTTCGGCTTTCTCGAGGGATTTTCCTCCCAAAAGGTGCTGGAAAGCCGAAAATTGCGGCAGCTGACGCTAAATTTCCCCCTGTACAGCGGCGTTCGGGAGCTGTACATCGGCGTTGAAGAACACGCCGCCCTTCTGCCCGCCCCGGCATACCCCCAGGCCCCGGTGGTCTTTTACGGCAGCTCCATCACCCAGGGCGGCTGCGCCTCCAAGCCGGGCTGTGCTTTCCCCGCCATGGTGGGGCAAATGCTGAATCGGGACCACGTCAACCTGGGCTTTTCGGGCAGCTGCAAGGGTGAAGAAGAAATGGCCGCGTATCTTGCCGCCCTGCCCATGAGCGCCTTTGTCTGCGGCTACGACCACAACGCCCCCACCCTTGCCCATCTGCAGCGCACCCATCTGCCTCTGGTGCGGGCGGTACGGGAGGCCCATCCGGACATCCCCATCCTCCTCTTTGGCCGCCCCAAGGCAGCGCTGAACGAGGAAGAGCAGGCCCGGCGGGCGGTGATCCAAGCCACCTGCGCCGCCGTAAACGCCATTTTCATCCCCAACGAAGCTCTGATCCCGGCGGAGATCACCTCCTGGGCCACGGTGGACGGCGTCCACCCCAACGATCTGGGCTTTTACCACATGGCAAAGGCCGTTGCCGCTCGGCTCACCAAATAACCACAAAAAGGAGTCCCTTTTATGAAAAAAGCCGCCTTCGACCCCAAAAGTCCCCTGATGCCCATTCTGGCCTTCTGTATGCCCGCCAGCGGCATCGCCTGTCTGGCCTCCACAGTGGGTTTTCTGGAGCTGTCTGCCCGCTGTACCGATCGGGCAAAAAAGCCTCTTTTGACCTTTGTCGCCCTTTTATGCGCGGCCATCGCCCTGATCCCCGGCACGCCCATCGAAGACTGGCTGCTGGCAGCCTTGTTCCTGCTGCTGATCCCGGTGAGCTTTTTGCTGATGAAGCCCGGTAAGGGCAAGAAAGGGCTGGGCCGCTGGCTGTACGTAGGTCTGTGCGCCCTCCTGGCTGTGCTGTGCATTGTCCGGGGTGTTGTGTCGGGTGATCTGGTGCACATCACGGTGGCGCAGCTGGGCACCTATACTGCCCTGGGCACCACCGTCTTCCGGCTGGATCTTGCCCGCTGTGCCGCAGGTCTGGTCCTGCTGCTTTCTGACAAATGAGAAAAGCGCCTTTACGGCGCTTTTCTTTTTCGGATGCTTTTTCCTGAAAACTATGGTATACTGGTAAAATCACCCCTGAAAGGAGCAGATCATGTCTTACGCCGCTATTATTGCCAAAGAATTTAACGTCCGCGAGGACTATGTGAACAATATCATCGCCCTGCTGGACGAGGGCAACACCATCCCCTTCATCGCCCGTTACCGCAAGGAGCAGCATGGTGCCATGGATGACCAGCTCATCCGCCAGATCACCGACAAGCTGGAGTACCTCCGCAACCTGGACGCCCGGAGAGAGGAAGTCCGCAAGCTCATCGAAGCCCAGGGCAACCTGACCGAGGAGGTGTCTGCCGCTCTGGATAAGGCCGCCACCCTGGCCGAGATCGACGATATCTACCGTCCCTTCCGCCCCAAGCGCAAGACCCGGGCCTCGGTGGCCCGGGAAAAGGGTCTGGAGCCCCTGGCCCAGTCCCTGCTGCTGAGCCAGAAGCAGAATAAGGCCCCCGCCGATCTGGCCGCCCCCTTTGTGGACGCCGAAAAGGGCGTGGAGGACGTGGAAGCAGCTCTCCAGGGCGCCAAGGATATCATCGCCGAAGAGGTGTCCGACAACGCCGAAGTGCGCAAGCGGGTGCGCAATCTGGTGCGCATCCACGGCACCGTCACCGCCCAGGCCGCCAAAGAGGCAGAGGAGGACAGCGTCTACGCCACTTATTTTGACTTTACCCAGTCGGTGGACAAGCTGGCCGGCCACCGTGTCCTGGCCCTCAACCGGGGCGAAAAGGAGGGCGTCCTCAAGGTGGCCCTCCAGGCCGACCCCAGCCGCCCGCTGAACGTCATCCGCTCCCTGTACGTCCAGGGCAGCAACGCCTGCGCCGCCCTGGTGCAGGAGGCCTGTGACGATGCCTATGACCGGCTGATCTATCCCTCCATCGAGCGGGAGATCCGGGCCGAGCTCACCGAAAAGGCCTCCGAGGATGCCATCCGACTGTTCGGCGTCAACCTGCGCCAGCTGCTCATGGCCCCTCCCGTCAAGGGCAAGGTGGCCATCGGCCTGGACCCCGGCTACCGCACCGGCTGCAAGGTGGCCGTGGTGGACCAGACCGGCAAGGTGCTGGACACCGCCGTCATCTATCCCACCCACGGCGAAGGCCAAGAGCGCCGCTCGGCCCAGACCCTGAAGGAAAAAATCGTAAAGTGGGGCGTGGACATCATCGCCATCGGCAACGGCACCGCCTCCAAGGAGACCGAGCTGTTCTGCGCCAAGGTGCTCCGGGAAGTGCCCCGCAAGGTCAGCTATATGGTGGTATCCGAGGCCGGCGCTTCGGTGTACTCGGCCTCCAAGCTGGCCGCCGAGGAGATGCCCGACTTTGACCTGACCCTGCGCTCCGCCGTGTCCATCGCCCGGCGCTTGCAGGACCCGCTGGCCGAACTGGTAAAGATCGAGCCCAAGGCCATCGGCGTGGGCCAGTACCAGCACGACATGCCCCAGAAGCAGCTGGAGGCCGCCCTGGACGGCGTGGTGGAAAGTTGCGTCAACTCGGTGGGCGCCGATCTGAACACCGCCTCCCCCGCCCTGCTGAGCCACATTTCCGGCCTCAGTTCCACCGTCTGCAAGAACATCGTGGCCTTCCGTGAGGAAAACGGCAGCTTTGAGAGCCGTGCCCAGCTGAAAAAGGTGCCCAAACTGGGCCCCAAGGCCTTTGAGCAGTGCGCCGGCTTCCTGCGGGTGCCCGGCGGCAAGGAACCACTGGACAACACCGCCGTCCACCCCGAATCCTACAAGGCCGCCAAGGCCCTGCTCAAGCATCTGGGGGTGCAGCCCGGCGATCCTTCTCTGGAGGAAAAGGCCAAAGCCGCCGACCTGGCCGCTCTGGCCAGGGAACTGGAAGTGGGCGAGCCCACCCTCCGGGATATCCTCAAGGAGTTGGCCAAGCCCGGCCGGGACCCCCGTGACGAGCTGCCCCCGCCCCTGCTGCGGGAGGATGTGCTGGACATGAAGGATCTGAAAGAGGGCATGACCCTCCAGGGCACGGTGCGCAACGTCATCGACTTCGGCGCCTTTGTGGACATCGGTGTCCACCAGGACGGCCTGGTGCACGTGTCCCAGATCAGCAGCAAATTCATTAAGCATCCCTCCGAGATCCTCAAGGTGGGCGACGTGGTCACCGTGAAGGTCCTGGGCGTAGATCTGAAGAAAAAGCGTATCAGCCTCACCATGAAGGGCATCAAATAAGAAAAAAGCCTGCCTTGCGGCAGGCTTTTCTTTTTTACATGGTAATTTCGTGGCAGAGGTCGGTCTCGAACCACTTGCGGACGTTTTCCACACCCTCGGTCTGGCCCAGCACCCACATCAGCTTGGTAAAGGCCGCCTCCGAAGTCATGTCCAGGGCCGAGATGACCCCCTTTTCCAGGGCCAGCTTACCCACCTCATACTTGGACAGGTCGCTTTTTTCATACAGGCATTGGGAGGCCACCACCACCGGGATGTCGGCCTTTCGCAGCATTTCCAGCTTGCTGTGCAAGTCCCGGTTCACATAGTGCAAACCGCCGGCGCCAAAGGCCTCGATGAGCACGCCCTTGTACTTGGCCTGCACCAGCAGGTCAAAGATGGCCGGGTCGATGCCGGGGGTCAGCTTCAGCAGGAACACATGGGTCTCCAGAGCGTCCTGCAGCTTGAACTTGCCCGTCAGAAAGGGCAGCAGCCGGTCCTGTACCTCCAGACCGGAGCCAGTGACCCGGGCCACCACCGGATAGTTGATGGATTCAAAGGCGTCAAAGCCCGAGGTGCGTACTTTCACGCCACGGCAGCCCAGCATGACCTTGCGGTCAAAGGCCAGAAACACGCCCGGCTTGCCGCTCATGGCCATGGCCACGGCGCAGCGGATGTTGTCGGTGGCATCGGTAAGGGGATGTACAAAGGGCAGCTGACTGCCGGTAAACACCACCGGAATGGGGATGTTGCGCAGCATATAGCTGAGGGCAGAGGCGGTATAGGCCATGGTGTCGGTGCCGTGGGTAATGACGACACCGTCGTACTGCTGCCAGGACGCCGCCACCTCCCGGGCGATGACCTGCCACTCCTCCGGCTGAATGTTGGAGGAGTCCAGGGCCAGAATATCCCGGCAGTCGATCTGGCAGCCCTGCAGGGCGTGCAAGCTGCCGGAAACGATATCTGCGGCGGTCAGTTCAGGGGCCAGGCCCCGCTCGGTCACATCGGAAGCAATGGTGCCGCCGGTGGCCAGGATCAAGATTCTTTGCATGGAGCATCCTCCTTCAAAATTTCATGATTGCGGCGAAAGGGCTGTACGCCCCG
Source organism: Clostridia bacterium (assembly GCA_017521295.1). Lineage (GTDB taxonomy): Bacteria > Bacillota > Clostridia > Oscillospirales > Butyricicoccaceae > UBA4644. Next base: position 15,086 of record JAFXDF010000044.1, read on the forward strand.
CCAGGTGAAAGCACGGCCCGCGAAGATCCTGCGGAACTGCCGGTCGGACAGCAGCACATCTTCTTCCGCCGGGTCGGGCTGGGGCTCAAACTCCGGCAGGGCAAACACCCGCCGGTTTTGGTTTTCCGGGCAGACCAACTGACACCGGTCGCAGCCCCAAAGCATACCGCCCCGTTTCACCAGTTCGGCCTGTTCTGCCGTCAGGTCTCCCCGCATCTGGGTGATGGCCGACAGGCAGCGCTCTTGCAAAAGAGCGCCGTAGGGGACGATGCCCACATCGTCCCGCAGAGCCTTTCCCGGACAGGCCTTTCTGCAGGCGCCGCAGCCCCGGCAGGGAACGATCTCGCCGCCGGTCACCGGCAGGTCGGCATCGGTGGCCAGAAAGCCCAGAAACACAAAGCTGCCGGCCTTTTCGGTGATCAGCAGGCCGTTTTGCCCCAGCCTGCCCAAGCCGGCCAGCGCGGCGGCATAGACCTCAGGAAAGGGCGACACATCGGCGTAATAATCAAACCGGCAGCCGGGATGCCGCCGGGCCAGTTCTTCCGCCACCGGCTCCAGCCGGGCGCGAAGCACCTGGTGGTAATCGGCGCCCCGGGCGTAAAGGGACACCCGTCCGGGAGCGCACACCTCCGGCCCGTAGGGAAAGGCGGCACAAATCAGGCTTCGCAGCCCCGGCGTGGTCTCCTGCGCCCGCTGCCATGCCGCCTCCGACATGTGAGATCGCAGCTTTTCAACTGCCACGCAGCCAAAGGCGCAGGCTCCTGCCTGCTCCAGAAGTTTTTCCATGTGTGCCTCCTTTCCGGGGGGGTTGAAAACCCCGATTTGCTATGCTAAAATATCACCTTGAGGTGAATCAAAATGTCCGATTTGGAACGCAAAAAATTCAACCCCGGCCCCCTGTATCTGGCGGGTGCCGCCATCTGCTGGAGCATGGCCGGTACGCTGACCAAGTTTATCCCCTGGAGCGCCACCACCGTGGCCTGCCTTCGCGGCCTCATTGCCGTAATGATGCAGATGATCTATACCCGCACCTGGAAGATCAAGATCACCAAGCCGGTGCTGCTCACCGCCATCTGCTATCTGGGCGAGACCCTGCTCTTTACCTTTGCAAACAAAATGACCTCGGCGGGCTCTGCCATCGTGCTGCAGAACACCTCGCCCCTGTATATCATGCTGATGAGCCTCATCATCCTCAAGCAGAAGCCCTCCAAACTGGACTGCTGCGTGGGTGTGGTCATCTTCTCGGGCATTTTGCTGTCCATGCTGGACACCATGCGGGGCGGCGAGCTTCCCGGCTCCAACCCCCTGCTGGGCAACATTCTGGCGCTGATCTCCGGCGTGTTCTATGCCGGCATCTTCTTCACCAGCCGTCTGCCCGGCGCCAACGCCCTGCAGTCGGCCATTCTGGGCAATCTGATGTACGTGTTCTTCCTGCCCACCCTGTTCACCGACCAGGCGCTGATGCACCCCGAAACGGCCGGCGTGCCGGTGTGGCAGAGTGTGCTGGCCATGCTGGTGCTGGGCACCTGCCAGCTTGGTCTCAGCTATATTTTCTTTGATAAGGGCATCCGCACCACGCCGTCGCTGCAGGCCAGTTTTATCACCATGATCGAGCCGGTGCTCAGCCCCATTCTGGCGCTGATCTTCCTGGGCGAGGCCATGGGCACCCTGTCGGTGATCGGCAGCGTGCTGGTCATTGCCACCATCGTGGTGCACAACGTACTCACCGCAAAAAAGGAAGCTGCCAAGGCGCAGTAAGTTTCAAGACAGCCCCACCCGAACGGGTGGGGCTTTTTTTATTTCCGTTTGCCGCGCGCAGGGCGCTTTTCCGCTTTTTTCGCGGGTTTTCCGGGCTTTTCTGCCCGTTTTTCGGTCTTGACCGGGTGTTTTTCGGCATTCTGCGCCTTTTTGCGCTCTCGACGATCCCGCTCCTCGGCGGGGAGGTAAGGCTTCTTCTCCGGCGGCACCAGACAGTGCTTGTTCCAGCCGATGAGATCCTCCCGGCCTGCCAGCTGCAATGCCTTGCGCACCAGAGCGTGGTTCTTAGGATTGCCCGACTGGAGCAGCGCCCGCTGCATGGCCTTGTCCTCGGGATCCCGTGCCACAAAGACCTCGCTCATATCCCGGGGATCCAGGCCGGTGAAGTACATAGCGGTGGACAGGGTGCCGGGAGTGGGGTAGAAGTCCTGCACCTGCTCGGGATTCAGCTTGTGCTCTCGCAGATAGCAGGCCAGGTCGATGGCCTCGTTCAGACCGCTGCCCGGGTGAGAGGACATGAGATAGGGCACCAGATACTGCTCCTTGCCGTACTTTTCCGACAGGGCGTAGTACTTCCGGCAGAAGTGGTCGTACACATCGGCAAAGGGCTTGCCCATGTAGTGCAGCACCCGGGGACTGATGTGTTCGGGAGCCACCTTCAACTGACCGGAAACGTGATGGCGCACCAGTTCGGCAAAGAAATCGCCGTTTTTGTCCTGGAGCATATAGTCAAAGCGGATACCCGACCGGATAAACACCTTTTTGACGCCGGGGATGGCCCGCATCTTGCGCAGCGTGCTGAGATAGCCGCTCTCGTCGGCGTTCAGATTGGGGCAGGGCGTGGGGAACAGGCACTGGCGGTGGGCGCAGGCGCCGTGCTCCTTCTGCTTGGCGCAGGCCGGGTGGTCAAAGTTGGCGGTGGGGCCACCCACGTCGTGGATATAGCCCTTGAAATCCGGGTCGGCGGCAATGAGCTTGGCCTCACGCAGCACCGACTCCTGGCTGCGGGCGGAGATGTACCGGCCCTGGTGCAGGGCCAGGGCGCAGAAGTTGCAGGCGCCGAAGCAGCCCCGGTTGTGGATGATGGAGAACCGCACCTCTTCGATGGCGGCAACGCCCCCCAGGGCCTCATAATCGGGGTGATAATAGCGGGCATAGGGCAGCGCGAACACCTCGTCCAGCTCCTTGCCCTCCAGCGGCAGAGCGGGGGGATTCTGGATGAGGAACCGGCCGCCGGTGGGCTGGATCAGCGCACGGCCCCGGGCGAAGTCGTTTTCGTTCTGCTGAACGAAGGCCGCCTTGGCATAGGCCTTCTTGTCCTCCCGTACGGCCTCGAAGGCGGGCAGGGTCAGAGCGTTGTCAAAGCAGCACTCCTCCGGGCTTTTTGCCAAAAAGCAGGTGCCGCGAATATCGCGGATCTCGCTGACGGGCACGCCCTTTTTCAGCCGCTTGGCGATCTCGGTCATGCTGCGCTCGCCCATGCCGTAACTCAGCAGATCGGCGCCGCTGTCCTCCAGAATGGTGCGGCGGACGGCGTCATCCCAATAGTCGTAATGGGCAAATCGGCGCAGAGAGGCCTCGATGCCGCCGATGACGATGGGCGTGCCGGGAAAAGCCTCCCGCGCCCGGTTGGAATAGACGATGACAGCCCGGTCGGGGCGCTTGCCCGGCTGGCCGCCGGGGGTGTAGTTGTCCTTGGCTCTCCGGCGCTTGGCCACCGAATAATGGGCCACCATGGAGTCGATGTTGCCCGAATTGATGAGCACGCCGTACCGGGGCTTGCCCATGGCCAGGAAATCGTCGGTGTTGTGCCAGTCGGGCTGGGACAAAATGGCCACCCGGAAGCCGGCCTTTTCCAGCGTCCGGGAGATCACCGCCGTGCCAAAGGATGGATGATCCACATAGGCGTCGCCGGTGACCAGCAGAAAATCATAGTAATACCAGCCCCGGGCGATCATATCGTCCCGGTTCACCGGCAGAAATTGTTCACGTGTGTGCATAAAAAACCTCCTGCAAGGGGGATTTTCTGTTACAGATCGCGTTTGCGGGCCATGCGCTCCTGCCAATCAGACTTGGTGATGAGCACGGCCCGGGGCTTGCTGCCCTCAAAGGGGCCCACGATGCCCCGTTCCTCCATCTGGTCCACCAGACGGGCGGCGCGGGAATAGCCCAGTTTCAGACGGCGCTGGAGCATGGACACCGAGGCCTGTCCGCTGGACACCACGATCTCCACCGCCTCGTCAAAGACGGGATCGTCCTCGTCGTCCACATCGCCGCCTGCGGCACCTCCGCCACCCTCTTCGGCGGCCTGGACGGAGCGCTCCATGTGGTCCAGGATCTCCTGGTTGTACTCGGGCTGGCCGCACTGCTTGACAAAGGCCACCACTTCCTCCACTTCACTGTCGGAAACGAAGCAGCCCTGGATGCGCTGGGGCTTGTTGAGGCCCAGGGGGTTAAAGAGCATGTCGCCCTTACCCAACAGCTTTTCGGCGCCGCTCTGATCCAGAATGATACGGGAGTTGATGGCCGAAGCCACGGCAAAAGCGATCCGGGAGGGAATGTTGTCTTTCATCAGACCGGTGATGACGTCGGCAGAAGGACGCTGGGTGGCAATGATCAGATGCATACCTGCGGCACGGGCCATCTGGGCCAGACGGATGATGGCGTTTTCCACCTCCGACTTGGCCACCGCCATCAGGTCGGCCAGCTCGTCGATGACGATGACCACCTGGGGCAGAGGCTCGTTTTCGCTTTCGGGATCCCGGGCGATCTCGGCGTTGTAAGCCGCCAGATTGCGGGCGCCGATCTCAGAGAACAGCTTGTACCGGCGCATCATCTCGGTGACCGCCCAGTTGAGGGCGCCCGCCGCCTTTTTGGGGTCGGTGACCACAGGGATCAGCAGATGGGGGATGCCGTTGTACACGCCCAGCTCGATCATCTTGGGGTCCACCATGATCAGCCGCACCTCTTCGGGGCTGGCCTTGTACAGGATGGACATAAGGATGGAGTTGATGCACACCGACTTGCCCGAGCCGGTGGTACCGGCGATGAGCATGTGGGGCATTTTGGCGATATCGCCCACCACCGGCGCGCCGGTGATATCTTTGCCGATGGCAAAGGAGAGCTTGCTCTTGGCGTTCTGGAACGCCGGATGTCCGATGATATCCCGTGCGGTGACCAGCTCCTGCACCTCGTTGGGCACCTCGATGCCCACGGCGTTTTTATCGGGGATGGCCGACACGCGGATGCCTGCGGCGCCCAGCGCCAGAGCGATGTCGTCGGCCAGATTGACCACCTTGGAGAACTTGATGCCCCGCTGCAGCTGCAGCTCGTACCGGGTGACTGAGGGGCCGTTGGTGGTGTCGATAACACGGGCCTCCACGCCAAAGGACTGGAGGGTGTCCACCAGCCGCTCGGCGCACCGCTGAATGGCTTCAGCCGAGCCTTCCGGCTTACCGGGGCCGGGCTTCAGCAGGCGGATGGGGGGATATAAGTAGATGGGCGCCCCTTCGCTGGCCTCCATGGCCTTGCGGATCTGCTCCTCCACCGGCTCTTCGTCGGCGGCAGGGGCCTCCTCGGCGGAAGCCTCCTCCCAGGGGGGCAGGTCATCTTCCTCGTCAAAGGGCACAGCATCGGTAAAGACAGGCTCGTCCACGATGGGCTCGGGGATGAACTCGTCCACGATCTCCGGCTCGGCGGTGACGGCAATGGCGGCCTCCTCGGCCTTTTTATCCTGCTTGTCCTTATGGAAAATACCCCGCAGGGCTTCGGCAGGGGTGGCAACATTGGGGGGCGGCAGAGGACTTTCCTTCTGCTTGTCGGGACGGCGCACCTGCACCGCCTCGTCGTCCAGGGCCACGTCGATGGCCTTGGGATCGTGCTTCAACCGGGCAGGATCCCGGCGCAGAGGCAGGGATTCCTCTTTCTCGGGCTCGGGGGGCAGTTCCTTTTCGGAAATGGGCTTGACCTTGCCGAAAATCGCCCGCAAGCGGGCAGGGGTCAGATGGCAGCCCAACAGGAAGCAGCCGATAAGCAGCACCACCAGCACCACGGCGGCGCCCACAGTGGACAGGGCCGCCCGTACCAGCTCGGCCAGACCGCCGGCCAGCATACCGCCGGATTTGAGCGCCTGGCCGTCCCGGCCCATCTGCCAGACGGTTTCCAGACCGGACAGGTAGTCGTTATGGGTGGCCAGCAAATGGCGCACACCGCCGAACAGCAGGGGCAGCACGCCCCAGGCCGCGGCCTGCAGGCGCACCTTTTTGCGGCGCTTCACCAACAGCAGGATACCGCCCACCAGCAGCGTCACCGGCAAAATCTCGGCCCCGTAGCCCAGCAGCCAGTAAAAGGCGCCCCGGTACCAGCGGATCAGGAATCCGCCGGTGTGGAACATGTTCAGAAAGCCCACAAAGCTCACCAGCAGCAGTACGGCAGCCAGAATACATCTGCGCTGGGCCAGCTGCTCGGCAGCCTGCTTCTGGGTCACCTTTTTGGCCGCCGGTTTCTTTGCGGCGGGCTTTTTAGCGGCAGCAGCCGGTTTTTGTGCGGTTTTGGCCTTGGAATTGTTGTTTTTGGTCGTCTGTGCCAAAGGTCTCACCTCAAATCAAATTCAAAAGAATGGTCAGCAGTCCCGCTGCCAGACAGTAAACGCCGAACCACTGGAAGCTGTTTTTCTTCACCAGCAGCTTGACGGTAAAAATGGCCAGATAGCCGAACAGCGCCGACGTGATAAAGCCCACGATGCAGGGCAAAAGCATGTCGCCGCCCAGGCCGGCCTCGGCCAGATCGGGCAGTTTGAACACCACCGCGCCGCAGACGGCAGGGATGCTCATCAAAAAACCGAACCGCACGGCAAAATCCTTGTGGAGGCCGGAAAACAATCCGCCGCAGATGGTGCTGCCGCTGCGGGAAACACCGGGGAACAGGGCGATCAGCTGCATGAGGCCCACTTTCAGGGCGTCGGAATACTTGGCGTCGGCCTCGGTCTTTTTGCCGCCGCCGTGCTTACTTGCCGTCCACAGCATGAGGGCGGTGAAGCACAGGGCGATACCCACAAACAGGGTGCTGCTGAAGGCCTCTTCCACATACCCCTCGATCAGCGCGCCGATCACCAGGGGCAGGGTGGCAATGAGGATCAGAATGATCAGCCGCCGTGCGGGGATATTCTTCACCTTGAAGCCGTCCTTCACCCAGCCGAAAAAGGCCGTAATGAGGGTCCAGACGTCCTCCCAAAAGGCGATGACCACTGCCACCAGGGTGCCCAGATGGAGCACCAGGTCAAAAGCCACAGCGTTGACATTATACTTTTCAAAATCAAGGATGGCCTGCATCAGCGCCAGATGGCCCGATGAGGAAATGGGCAGAAACTCTGCCATGCCCTGGACGATACCCAGGACGATCGCGACCCACAACGGCATGTCACTCACCTCGTAAAATTATGTTATTCATCAATATGCACCAGATACTTGTCCAACAACTGGCAGGGCCGCCAGGCCAGCTTGCTCTTGCGCAGGCCCTCGTCACCGGCATCGTCCTCCCGGTTTACATAAGCCACCCCTTCGCCGCAGGCGTGCCGTGCAAACTCCCGGACGATCATCTGATAGGCGCCGTGATACCGGATATCGGCCTTTTCGATATGGACGTACAGGGTGTCTCCCTGGACTTCGCCCAGTGCCATGGCCACCACCCGGCCCTCGGCCCGGATAGCGCCGCCTATAAAGCCGTACAGGGCAAAATGCTCCAGCACCTCAGCGGCCTTCTGCTCGTCCTGCCGATAGGTTTCGGAATCCTTTTCGTTGACCTGGGCAAACCAGTCAAAAAACTCCTGCACGGAGGAAAGATTGTCCGCCGTGATGGGCTCATAGGTCCACTCGGGGTACAGCCGGTTGAACTTGCTGATATGGTTGCGTTGGGTGGCGTATTTCTTGCCCGGCAGCTCTTTGATATCTTCCGCCAGGTAGAGATAGTCGGCCCATTCGGGGATGGTCTCCACCCGTGCCTGGGGCCAGATGGCCTGCACGGTGGGCAGATCTTCCGCCGAAACGGTGGACAGGGTCAGCCCGTGCCCCTGCTCCCGGCAAAAATCGGCCAGCCGGCGCAGCGCGGCGGACACGTCACCCTCCATGGGCACTGAATAAATATAGTCGTCGGTTTCGGGCATCCGGGAGCGCAGATACAGCGTGCCCTCCGCCACGGCGTACTCGGTGCGAAAATAGTCCCGCCATAAAAAGGTACCGCCGATGGTGCTGTCACAGATCCGGCTGGGATGGCAGCAGAAATAGGGCCGCAGCAGATCGATCTCCTGTAAGGTCAAAGGTTGAAAATTCAGCATGAATGAATCGCTTTCTTTCTTTTTTGGTCTTTGGAAAAGAGGATAATTCCTCAACTATATAGTATACCACGACTTTGTCGATTTTGCACCTAAAACTTCTCGCCGCGCCATTTTGCGCGCTCCAAAAAACTTTTTAAAAAAGTTGAATTTTCCTATTGACAAATCCCAAAGATGATGTATAATAATATCTGCGCTTAGCGAGATTGTGTAAGGGTAGCACGACAGACTCTGACTCTGTTTGTGAGGGTTCGAATCCTTCTCTCGCTGCCATAAGGCTCTGATCGAAAGGTCAGAGCTTTTTCTTTTTCCAGTCGTATCGTTTAAACAATAAGAAAGCCTGTGACGATGTCACAGACTTTCTTATTTGCGCTTTTACGCAGCTGCAGGGGGGATTTTGTTGGGAGAAGGGAGCGCCCCTTTAGGAAGGTCCTCTTCCCTGCAGCTGCGTCAGAAATATGTTCGTTTGGTGCTGCCTTACTTGCAGCAGGTGATGAAGTTGGTGCTCTTGGTGGTAGTTGCGGGGGGAGCGGGATCCAGCTTGCGGTCAGCAATGCCCAGGATGTCCTCGGGACGGATCCAGGGACGGCCCTGAATGCCGGAGGTCTCCTCGTGGGTCAGATAGCCCTTGTAAGCGGTCAGAGAGCGGCGGATGAAGCCGTCACGGACGCAGGCCTCTTCCAGACCGTTGTTCATGATGTTCAGCAGCATGGGCAGGGTCTCGCCGGCCAGAGCCACAGAGGTGGAGTGGGCAACGGCGCCGGGGATGTTGGACACGCAGTAATGGACAACGCCGTTGACAACGTAACGGGGATTGTCGTGGTGGGTCTCATGACTGGACTCGATAGCGCCGG
>JAFXDF010000009.1 GCA_017521295.1 Clostridia bacterium
CCCTGGCCTATCTGATCGAGGAATACGCCGGCGCTCTGCCCACCTGGATGAGCCCCGAGCAGGTGCGCATCCTGCCCATCACCGACCGCACCCTGGAGTATTCCAAGGAGATCCAGAAGAAGCTGGAGGCCGTTGGCGTCCGCGTGGAGCTGGACGAGCGGAGCGAGAAGATCGGCAAGAAGATCCGCGACGCTCAGCTGGAGAAGGTTCCCTATATGCTGGTTCTGGGCGACAAGGAGGCCGAGGCCGGCCAGGTTGCTGTCCGCTCCCGCAAGACCGGCGAAACCGAGGTCATGTCTGCCGACGAGTTCGTGGCTAAGATCCTTATGGAGATCGCTACCAAGGCAAAGTAAGCAAAATTGCATAACAAAACGCCGTGTTCAACCGAACACGGCGTTTTTTGTTGTTTCTTTACGGCAGCTTGACCTCGTAGGCGTCCAGGATGCTCTGGTCGATGCCCATGCGGACGGTGAGCTGGGGGTCAACGATCTGGCAGACCGACAAATCGCCCACCAGGCTCAAGAGCATGGCGCAGTCATGGACATCCATGGGGGTCACCTGCTGCAGGAACTTCAGCATGGCACGGGAGGCCTTACGGGAGGCCTGATCCAGGGTGTTGGCGCTCTGGATGGAGTAGAACTTGCCCCGGCAGGCCAGCGCGGGGGTGGGCATGGGGAAACCCTTCACCACTTCCACCGTAACGGTGACTTCGCCGCCGGTCTCCAGGCCGCAGATCATCACCTCGCCGTCGCCCATGAGGGCGTGCAGGTCGCCCATGGACAGCAGGGCGCCGGGCACGTTGACGGGCAGATACAGGGTGGAGCCCTCCACGATCTTGTTGCAGTCCATATTGCCGCCGTGGGAGCCGGGGGTATGGGTCATGACGGTGTCGGTATCGGGTGCGGTGCCGATGACGCCGATCATGGTGTCGATCTTCAGCTTGAGCTTGTCGGTGAACTGGATGTATTCGCCGGTGGTGTCGAACTGACGCACCTTGCGGTATTCCACCAGGTCGTTGAAGGCGCCGGCAGAGGTGCTGCAGCGCATAAGGCCGGTGGGATTGATGGTGATCTTGTCGATGTGGACCTTCAGCACGTCGCCGGGCTGGGCACCTTCCACGTACAGGGGGCCGGTGGCGGGGTTTTCCAGGGCCTTTTCGGGCTCGATGACGGTGCCGTCGCCCTGCAGGCGATCGTCATAGCAGTCACGGGTCTCGAACATCACGGTGTCGCCGCTCTGGCAGCAGGCCACGGGAGGATTCTTGGGGCTGCAGTTGTCGGTGACGAATTCCTTACTGATTCTCAGCATAACAGTGACTCCTTTTATCAAATATCTTTCTTTTTATCGCACTTAGCCTGGAACTTGGCGCCGTCCACCACGAAGCGCTCGTGGGTGCCCCGGCCGATGATGCCGCCCTTGTCGCTGGCCTCTACGGCGAACACCAGCCGGCGGCCGTCCACCTGTCGTAAAAAGCAGTTGACGGTAACCTGGCCGCCCACAGGCGTGGGGGCCTCATGGGTGACGTTCACCAGGGTGCCCACCGTGCCGAAGCCCTCTTCCAGTTTGGCCTGGACGCAGTCCATACAGCACTCTTCCATCCATGCGATCATAATGGGGGTGGCAAGCACTTCCAGCAGGCCGCTCTTGAGGGAAGCGGCGGTGTAGCCCGGTTCCACGGTCCGGGTGATCTTGTGGGTCAATCCGATTTCAAGCATGGTTTTTTATCTCCTTAGAGCCCCAGCAGCAGCGAGGCGATCTGAAAATACAGCAGCAGGGACAAAGCGTCCACGATGGTGGTGATGAAGGGGGATGCCATTACCGCCGGATCAAAGCCCAGCTTTTTGGCGCCCATGGGCAGCAGGCCGCCCACCAGTTTGGCCGCGATGGCGATAAAGGTCAGGGTGAGGCCCACCACCGCCGCCACCGGCACGGTGATATCCGGGTTGTGGAACAGCAGGCCGTCGATGAGCAGGACCTTGGCAAAGCCGGCCACGCCCAGGGCCAGGCCACAGAACACCGACACCCGGAACTCCTTCCACAGCACCCGCAGAGCGTCGGACATCTCGATCTCCCCCAGAGAAAGACCGCGGATGACCATGACCGAGGACTGACTGCCGCAGTTACCGCCGGTGCTCATGAGCATGGGGATGAAGGCGATGAGGGCGGCGTTGGCCGCCAGAGAATTTTCAAATCCGGTGATGATCATACCGGTAAAGGTGGCCGAGATCATCAAAATCAGCAGCCAGGGGATGCGCTGCTTCCAGATCTCAAAGGTGCCGGAACGGAGATAGGGCCGCTCGGAGGGCAGCATAGCCGCCATGAGCTCCATGTCCTCGGTGGCCTCTTCCTGCAGCACGTCGATGGCGTCGTCAACGGTGACGATGCCCACCAGCCGCTTTTCCTTGTCCACCACCGGCAGGGCGGTGAGGCCGTAGTGGCTGAACAGGTTTGCCACCTCTTCCCGGTCGTCCAGGGTGGTGACCGAGATCACGTTGGTCTCCATCATGTCCCGGAGGACGGTGCCCGGTTTTGCCAGCAGCAGCTCACGCACCGATACGGCGCCCAGCAGCTTGCGGGTGGGGCCGATGATATAACAGGTGTAAATGGTCTCCTTGTCCACGCCGTGCTCCCGGATGTGGGCAAAGGCCTCCTCCACCGTCATGGCGGGGCGGAGATCCACGTACTCGATGGTCATCAGCGAGCCGGCGCTGTCATCGGGGTACTTCAGCAGCTGGTTGATGGCCTGCCGGGTCTCGGCGTCCACGGTTTTCAGAATGCGCTTGACCACGCTGGCGGGCATCTCTTCGATGACGTCCACCGCGTCGTCCAGGAACATATCCCCCAGCACTTCGCCCAGCTCCTTGTCGGAAAAGCCGCCGATGAGCTTTTCCTGCAGATCGGGCTCCATTTCGGCAAAGGTATCGGAGGCCAACTCCTTGGGCATCAGCCGGAACAGCCGCAGAAGCTCCTTGTCCTCCAGGTCTTCCTCTTCCTGCAGGTCCAGCATACACTCGGCGATGTCCGCCGGGTTAAGGGTATCCAGATACCGCTGCAGGGCGCTGTACTGCTTGCCCCGCAGAAGTTCGAGAATTTTCTCGCAAAAATCAAAGGTTGTCATATGATCGCTCCTCCTGTTTTATTGTTCCGCAAAAAGCGGTTTGGAAGCGCGACATCGGCCCTTCAGGCCGCAGAACAAAAACACCATCGGCACGCGGGAGGATGGTCTTTTTCGATCCGACTGTCCGGGCGTTTGCCGCCTGTACTTCCGGCGTCCATGGTGTTCACCTCACTTGTTTTTGGGTTAGGGCTATCTGCCCCGTATCTTTTATTGTATGCCCAAGGTGTGCCTCCCGTCAAGAAAAAATACGTCGTGTTACCGCTTTGGATAGGGCTCTTTTTGATCGGTGAGACCCAGTAGATAATCCACGCTGGTGCCGTAAAAAGCTGCCAGCCGGATGAGCACATCGGTGGGGATATCCCGCTTGCCCATTTCGTAATTGGAATAGCACACCTGGCTGCACTGCAAATGGGCGGCCAGGTCCTTTTGCTTCAGGTCATGGTCTTCCCGCAGGTCACGGATCCGCTGATACATTTTCCACACCTCGTTTTCGGTCTATGGAAAAAGTATATATAAAACATTTTGTTATATTGATTTATAAAACAAAATGTTATATAATAGGTGCATCACCCACCGGGAGGCCGCCATGAAATACCTTTATCCCATCCTGCTGACAGCCTTTGTGCTGCTGTTGATCCTTACCGTGTTGCTCACTCGAGGCGCCTGTCCTGTGTGCGGCAGACCGATCTATCTGTTTCTGTTTCGCCTTTGCGGATGTTAAAAAACCGCTGTCCTGTGGACAGCGGTTTTGCTTATGCCAATGTTTTCCGGTAGAGATATTCCTGGGCGATCTTCATACAGGTGACCATGGCCTTTTCCCGGGGCACGTAGCGCACCAGGCCGCAGCCCTCCAGGAAAAGCTCCACATAGACCCCCGGCTCGGCGCTGAGGCCGGGCAGATGCTCGTGGCGGATAGCCCGGCAGACCGTCTGGCCGTCCAGGGTGCCCTCGTAGCGGATCTCCCGGGTGTCCAGCCGCAGGACGCCCTCGCCGGCCTCCCGGTAAGAGAAGTCCTCCTCCTGGAACACATTGCAGGTGACGGGGGTCTCCAGCAGGAAATCCTCCCGCTCCATCTGCCGGGCCAGCAGCTCTTCCTGCCAGACCTGCCACTCTTTCAGGGTAGAGAAGATCACATCCTCCGCCCCGGCGGGGTGGAGATGCATATCGGCCTTCACCCGGCCGGTGTTGCCGCAGTGGGTGCAGGTGACGGCGTCACCGGCAGAGCGCCAGGCGCCCATGGTGCCGCACTTGGGACAATAGGCCAGCACAGAATCGTAGCCCTGGGCCAGATTCTTGCCCTTGAAGGTGGCGCCGGTCTGTTTTTGCCAGGCGTACTCGTCAAAGTCCAGCTTCTGGGCAATGGTGCGGTAGATCTCCTCCTCGGAGAGGGCCTGTAACTGCTGGGGTGTAAAGGTCAGCTCCATGCGGGCCTCGGTACGGCCGTACCGCAGGCCGCCCATCCGGGGCGCGGTGAAAAAGCCGCCCCGGAGACCGATGGTGCACACCGACGCCCCCGCCCGTTTGACCAGATGGGCGATGGAGGGGTCCATATTGCCGGGCACGCCCCACATGGCGGTCTGGCCGGTGGGGAACAGCACGATGGCGCCGCCGTTTTTCAGCACCCGGAGAATGTTCATGACGCACCGGGGATCGGTGTGAAACTGCATCTTGGGGATCACGCCCAGCCGCACATAAAGCCAGTGGAGCTTGGGATTGCGGAACTGCCGCTGGGTGGCCACGAACTGGGCCATCCGGCCCTTGATGGCGGCAAACACCAGCAGAAAGTCCATCATGCCCTGGTGGTTGCATAAAAAGAGCACCGGGCCCTCTTTGGGCAGGCTGTCGGCACCGGTGATCTGCAGCCGGAAGAGCAATTTGCTCACCGCGCAGCAAAATCCGCGGGCCAGGCAGTACAGCCAGCGCTGGGGCTTGGGGGTCTTTGATTTGGGCTTTTTCACGGAATTTTTCACTCCATTTTGGAATATTATCTATAAATACTACGATTAGTTTTCGCTTGTCACAGCAATTTGGCCCTCGACGATGCGCACCAGAAGGGTGCCCTCTTCATCGGTGCGGCGGATCTGAGCGCCCACATCCTCCAGCCGGGCGATGACCACGTTGTGGGGATGGCCGTACTCATTGTTCCTGCCGCAGGAGATCAAAGCGTACTTGGGCCGTACATCCTCCAGAAAAGCCTGGGTGCTGGAGGTGTAACTGCCGTGGTGGGCCACCTGCAGCACGTCCACCGGGCCGATGGGCAAAAGGGCCGGCTCCATGTTTTCGGTCAGGTCGCCGGTAAGCAGGATCCTGCGGCCGGCGTATTCCACCAGCAGCACCAGAGACAGATCGTTCATGTCGCCGATGTCGTTGCCGGCCTGGGGATGGAGCACGGTGATGGTGGCCTCTCCCAGAGCATACTGCTTACCCGCCTGGGTCACCGAAATGGGGGTGGCGGTGTTCCCCACCCAATCACCGGCGGTGGTGAGGGCGGCCTCCTCCGACAGATATTCGGGCACGATGAGCACATCGGCGCCCAGGGTCTCCACCACCCGGCGGGCGCCGCCGAAGTGGTCGCTGTGAGGGTGGGTGATGAACAGATAGTCCAGTTGACGGACGCCCTGTTTCAGCAGATAGTCCGTCACCTGCCGGGAGGTGTCGGGCAGGCCGGTGTCCACCATGGCGGCCTTTCCGCCGCAGGTGAGCAGCAGGGCCTGACCCTGGCCCACGTCGATCATGTGCAGGGCAAAACCGGCCTGGTTCCTGATGGGACTGGGCAAAAGGTCGGCCAGGGCCCCCTGGCTCAAGGCCACTGCCAAAAGCAGCAGCAGGCAGGCTGCCAGCAGTCCGCCCAAAAGACGGCGCCAGGACAGCCTGCCCGAAGGATTTTGAGAGCGCTGAGGGCTCATAGCTTCTTCATCAGCTCACGGTAGAGCTCCACCGCCACACCCAGAGCGTTTTCGGCCAGGAACTCGTCACCCTCATGGCTGCCGCCGCCGGCGTTGCGGCCGGTGACCAGAGGCGAAAATCGCAGGATGCAGTCGCTGAGCTCGGAATAGTGCCGGGCGTCGCCGGTGCTGTTCATCAAGGTGGGGATGCAGGGCAAACGGGGATGAGCCTGCTGGATCACATCCTGCAGCAGACGGTACATGGGCTCCTCCTCCGAAGTGAGGCCGGAGGGCTCCCATTCGGAGACCAGCTCCACGGTAAGGGGCAGGTCGGCCAGCAGCTCCTGCAGGTCGCTCAGGATCTTTTCGGGGGTATCGCCGGGCAGCAGCCGGGCGTTGAGCCGGGCGCTGGCCACACCGGGCAGCACATTGGCCGCCGGGAAGCTGCCGTCCACACGGGTGGGAACGATGGTGGTGCGGATCAGAGAGGACACATAGGGATCATCCTTGAAGGCCAGACTCACCAGCAGACCAAACAGGGGCTTGTTGGCCACCACGAACCGCTTGCCAAAGGGGAAGGTGGAGATGGCCCGGTCCAGATGCTGCCGCACCAGGGGGATCAGCCGATGATGGGGCTGGGCGCTTTCGATGCGGCAAATGGCCTCGCTGAGGATGCCCACCGCCGTGGTCCTGTGGGGCTGGCTGGTATGGCCGCCGGGGCAGCTGACGGTGATGAGGTACTCGCACTGCTGCTTTTCACCCATACCGATAAAGGCCGCCGAATAGACGCGGCCGTCACAGTCGATCTCCTGGAAGGTACAGCCCTCGTCCAGCACCAGGTCAAACTTCAGACCCTGTTGGGCCAGGGTGTCGGCAATGGATTTCGCGCCGTACTTGCCGCCGGTCTCTTCGTCGGCGCCAAAGGCGAAATACACATCTCTTCGGGGGGCGTGGCCCTCTTCGATGAGGGTTTCCACCGCCTCCATCAGGGCGATGACCACGCCCTTGCTGTCCACGGCACCGCGGCCGTAGACCCGGCCCTCCTGCCGGAGGCCGTCAAAGGGCTCGCACACCGTCCAGCCGTCGCCGCCGGGTACCACGTCCAGATGACCGCAGAACATCACGGGGTTCTGGCTGCTTTCACCGGGGGCGCACCAGCGCAGCAGCATACTGCCGTCGGGCAGCATGGCCCGGTCCATGATCTCCATGGCCCGGGGATACCGCTGGGTGAGGTACTTGCTCATGGCCCGGACCTGCTCCCGGTCGCCGGTGACGCTGGGGATGCGGATGGCCTGAGCCAGGCTTTCGGCAGCGTGACGGGTCAGCTGGGGGTCGGGCTGATGGGTGGTGAGGGGCGAAGGGCTGCGGCGGCCTTTGCGGCCGGCCAGAATGGCCCGCAGCAGGGCATACAGCACCAGTGCCAGGATCACCAGTACGATAACGGCGTTGAACAAACGGCCGTATTTTGCATTGAAATTGCTGTAGAAGATCTGCAGGGATGCCCACAGATCGGCGAAGAACTTGTCCATTGGTTCTCCCTCCTTTGGGTTGCGTGGGATCAGGCCCGGTAATCCAGGGCCTGGCGGATATCCCTGGCGATCTGGGCCCGCAGGGCCTCGCCGTCCCTGAAGCTGCGCTCGGGGCGCAGGAACTTGAGGAACTCCACCGCGGCCTCATGACCGTAGATATCACCGGAAAAGTCCAGCAGATGGCTCTCCACACTGACAATGTCGGCGTCGGTAAAGGTGGGACGGGTGCCCACGTTGGTCACCGCCTTAAAGGACTGTCCGTCCACCATTACCCGGCTGACGTACACGCCCCGGTGGGGCATGAGGATGCCGTTATCCACCCGAATGTTGATGGTGGGATAACCCAGGGTGCGGCCCACCTGGAAGCCGCCCACGATGGGGCCCTCCAGGAAAAAGGGGCGGCCCAGAAGCTGTTTGGCCCGGCCCACCCGGCCGTCCCGGACGCTCTCCCGGATAAAGGTGGAGGACACCACCCGTCCGGAAAAGACCACCGGCGGCACCACATGGGTCTCCAGACCGAAGGCCTCCAGGTCGGCAGGCTTGCCCGCGGCGTTTCGGCCGAAGCGGAAGTTGTCGCCGCAGACCACCACCGCCGCCCGGTACTGATCCCGTAGCATTTCGGCAAAGGCCTGGGGAGAGGTCTCGGCCATCTTGCGGTCAAAGGGCAGGGCGATGACCAGCTGGGCGCCGGCCTCCTGCAGCAGGGCGCAGCGGCGCTGGAAGGTATTGATCATGTCAGGCGCACGGCCCCGGACAAAGGCCCGGGGGTGACTCTCAAAGGTGACGGCGGCCGTCTGCATACCCTTTTCCCGGGCCAGATCCACCGCCTTTTGCAGGATGGCCCGGTGACCGCGGTGAACACCGTCGAAAAATCCCAGGGCAATGACCCGCTTTTGTTCCATAAGGCTCATTCCTTGTTTCCGAAATTGATTTTGCAGAAGATGGCCAGGCCGCCTTTGTCCAGTGTGTGGCTCTCGCCGATCTGACAGAACCGCCCGGTGCTGTCATAGATGCGGCAGCGCTGTCCCTCCGGGGGGATCTCCCCTGCCGTCAGGTGCCGTTCCGCAAAAAAGTTGCCGTGGGAGGCGCGCAGGTCGCCCTCGGCGTTGAGATGTACCTCCGGCAGGTCAAAAAAGACGCTGTCGGTGGGAAAAACCCGGCTTTCCAGAGCGTTTGACCCCAAAAGGGCGGCAATTTCCTCAAACGTCAGGGCATTTTCCAGGGTAAAGCGGCCGCTTTTGGTGCGCCGCAGAGCAGCCATGGTGCCGCCGCAGCCCAGAGCCGCGCCGATATCGTGGCAGATGGTACGCACATAGGTGCCCTTGGAGCACCGGGCACGCAGGTCGTAGTCATGGTCGCCCATGTCCGCCTGCTTTTCCAGCAGCTCCAGTTCCTCGATGACGATATCACGGCTCTGCCGCTCCACCTCCACGCCCTTACGGGCCAGATCATAGAGCCGCTTGCCGTTCACCGAAATGGCCGAGTACATGGGAGGCAGCTGCTGAATGCCGCCGGTAAAGGCGGGCAGAATCTGCCGCAGCTCCTCCTCCCCCACCGTCACGGGATGCTCCTCCAGCACGGTGCCGGTCACATCCTGGGTGTCGGTGACCTGACCCAGCCGCAGCCGGGCCACATATTCCTTGCTCTGGCCGCTGGCGTGGTCGCTGGCACGGGTGGCGTTGCCCAGCAGCACCACCAGCACACCGGTGGCCATAGGATCCAGGGTGCCGGCGTGGCCGATCTTTTTCTGGCGCAGCATGCCCCGCAGCTTTGCCACCACGTCGTGGGAGGTGAAGCCCTGGGGCTTGTCCACGATCAAAATGCCGTTTACCATCGGGCAAGCTCCTCGGCGGCTGCCGCCATGAGGGCCTCGCAGGCCTCCCGGGCAGACATATCCAGGGTGCAGCCGGCGGCACGGGGATGACCACCGCCGCCAAAGTTTTGGCAGATGCGGCTGGCGTCGGCAGGCCGGTGGCTGCGGACCGAGGCCTTATAGGCCTTGTCCTTTTTGTTCTGGGTGAGGATGATGCCGCACTTGACCCCCTCCAGCTGCATGGTGAGGGTGGACAGGTTGTCCAGATCGTCGTCGGTGGCGCCGATCTCGTTGAGCCAGGCGCGGCCCAGCCAGGAACAGCACACCTCGCCGTTTTCGCTGAAGATCATATCGTCGAACATTTTGCGTTCGATCATAAAGCGCACCTTGCTCTTGGCTTCGAAGAAGGTACGGTTGTGGGGCAGGAAGTCCAGGCCGGCCTCGATGGCGTCGGCGGCGATGCGGTGGGCCAGCGGCGTGGTGTTGGAAAACCGGAAGCAGCCGGTATCGGTGGCCACGGCGATATACAGGGCCTCCCACATGGGCAGGTCAAAATCCACCCCCAGCTCCCGGGCCACCAGATAGATGACCTCGGCGGCGGCGGCAGCCTTGCCGTGGAGCACCAGCTCCTTTGCAAACTCCTTGTTGGAGGGATGATGGTCCAGGCACAGGTCGATGCGCTCGGCAAAGACCTTTGCGCTGTCGGTGAGCAGGGTGGTGTCGGCAATATCCACCGCCACCACACAGTCGGCTTCATAGTCCTGGGGTGCGGTCAGACCCTCCAGCAGAAAGCCCAGCCGGGGGGTGATGTCCTCGTTGGCAAAGACGAAGGCCTCCTTGCCCTTCTGCCGCAGGGCCCGGCAAAGGGCGGCGGCAGAACCCACGGTGTCGCCGTCGGGACGGCGGTGGGTGAGGATCAGAATGTGCCGGGCTTCCAGCAGACGCCGGGCGGCAGCGGTGACATCAATCATCCTGCTCATCGGTCTCCTCCGGATCGTCCTCGGGGATGTCCAGGGTGTTGAGCACGGCGGCGATGTGGGCGCCGTGGGCGATGGAATCGTCCAGCACGAACACCAGCTCGGGGGTGTAGCGCAGGCGCAGGCGGTGGGCCAGCTCTCTCCGCAGATAGCCGGAGCAGGACTTGAGGCCCTTCTTCAGCTCCTTCTGGTCATAGTCGCCCAGGGCGCTAAGAAAAACCTTGCACCAGCGCATATCGTTGGTGACTTCGCATCTTACCACGGACAGCATGGTCTGGGATACCCGGGGATCCTTCACATCCCGGAGCATCATGGCCAGCTCCCGGGTGACTTCTTCGCTGATGCGTTCCACACGGTTGCTATTGTAAGGCATTGTATTCCTCCTTAAACAGACAGGCGGAAAAGGGGTATCCTCTTCCGCCAGTCGGGGTAAAAATCTTGTTATCGTTCGATCTGCTCCATCACGTAGGCTTCGATGATGTCGCCCACCTTGACGTCGTTGAACTTTTCAAAGCTCAGACCGCACTCGTAGCCGGCGGCAACTTCCTTGGCGTCGTCCTTGAAGCGCTTCAGGCTGGACAGGTCGCCCTCGAAGACCACGATGCTGTCGCGGACGATGCGCACCTTTTCGTTGCGCTGCATCTTGCCGTCCTGGACATAGCAGCCGGCAATGGTGCCAACGCCGCTGACCTTGAAGGTCTGGCGCACTTCGGCGTGACCCAGGATGACCTCCTTGAAGGTGGGAGCCAGCATACCCTTCATGGCCTGCTCGATCTCCTCCAGGCAGTCATAGATGATGCGGTACAGGCGCATATCCACGTGGGCGGCGGCGGCAGCGTCGGCTACGCCGGCCTCGGGACGGACGTTGAAGCCCACCACGATGGCGTTGGAAGCCTCAGCCAGCATGATGTCGGAGGAGTTGATGCCGCCAACACCGTTGTGGATGACGCGGACACGGACTTCGCTGTTGGACAGCTTCTCCAACGATGCCTTGACGGCTTCGGCAGAGCCCTGCACGTCGGCCTTGACGATGATGTTCAGATCCTTCACGCTGCCCTGCTCGATGGAGGAGAACAGGTTCTCCAGGGTGACCTTCTGCATGGAGGCGTTCTGGCGCTCCTTCTCCTCGAACTTGCGCTTTTCGGCCAGAGTCCGGGCCATGCGCTCGTCCTCAACGGCATAGAACAGGTCGCCGGCGCCGGGCACTTCGGCCAGACCCACGATCTCCACGGGGACCGAGGGACCGGCCTTTTCCATACGGCGGCCCTTTTCATCGGTCATGGCACGGACACGGCCAACGGCGGTGCCGGCGATGACGATATCACCGTGGTTCAGAGTGCCGTTCTGCACCAGAACGGTGGCAACGGGGCCGCGGCCGCGGTCCAGCTTGGCCTCGATGACGGTACCCTTGGCCAGACGGTTGGGGTTGGCCTTGAGCTCCTGCATGTCGGCGGTCAGCAGGACCATCTCCAGCAGGTTGTCGATACCGGTGCCCTGCTTGGCAGAGATCAGGCAGACGATGGTCTCACCGCCCCACTCCTCGGGCACCAGACCGTGCTCGGTGAGCTGCTGCAGGATGCGGTCGGGGTTGGCGGTGGGCTTATCCATTTTATTGACAGCCACGATCAGAGGCACGTTTGCGGCCTTGGCGTGGTTGATGGCTTCGATGGTCTGGGGCATGATGCCGTCGTCGGCAGCAACCACCAGAATGGCGATATCGGTGACCTGGGCGCCGCGGGCACGCATGGAGGTAAAGGCGGCGTGGCCGGGAGTATCCAGGAAGGTGATCTCGCGGTCCTGAGCGGTGACGCGATACGCACCGATGTGCTGGGTAATGCCGCCGGCCTCACCGGCGGTAACGCTGGTGCTGCGGATGGCGTCCAGCAGAGAGG
>JAFXDF010000045.1 GCA_017521295.1 Clostridia bacterium
GGAGCGGCGGCAACTACGGCACCGCACTCCAGACGCTTGGCGATATAGCCCTCGTGATAGATCTCGGCAACATGACCGGTAGCCAGACCGATCTGGTTGCCGTAAGAGGAATAACCGGCAGCGGCAGTGGTAGCCAGCTTGCGCTGGGGCAGCTTGCCGGACAGCGTCTCGTTCAGAGCCTTGCGGGGATCACCGCCGCCGGTGACACGCATGGCCTGATGGACATAGGCGCGGCCGGACAGCGGATCGCGGATACAGCCGCCGATACAGGTGGCTGCGCCGCCGAAGGGCTCGATCTCGGTGGGATGGTTGTGGGTCTCGTTCTTGAACATCAGCAGCCAATCCTGCTCCTCGCCGTTGACGGTGGCCGTCACATGGATGGAGCAGGCGTTGATCTCCTCGCTCTCGTCCAGTTCCGGCAGCAGGCCCCGCTTTTTCAGGGTCTTGGCACCGATGGTGGCAATGTCCATCAGGGTCTGCGGACGCTTGGCGGCCTTTTCTTCGCCATAGACCTCCACACGGGCGGCCAGATACCGCTCATAGGCCTTCTGAACGGCGGGATCGTCGATCTTGACGTTGTCGATATGGGTGGAGAAGGTGGTGTGGCGGCAGTGGTCAGACCAGTAGGTGTCCACAATGCGGATCTCGGTGATGGTGGGATCCCGCTGCTCCTCGTCGCGGAAGTAGTTCTGCAGGAACTTCAGATCCTGCAGGTCCATGGCCAGACCCAGATCGTCCAGCAGTGCCTTCAGGCCATCCTCGTCCAGTCTGATGAAGCCGTCCACCGTGGCAACGGTCTCGGGGGTGGCATATTCCACCGCCAGCGTCTCGGGCTTGTCCAGAGATGCTTCACGGGACTCCACGGCGTTGATGACGTACTTCTTGACAGCGGCAATATCTCCATCCGTCAGCGCGCCGTACAGGGCATAGACCTTGGCAGAACGGACAGCGGGACGCTCGCCCTGACTCTGCAGCTGGATGCACTGGGCAGCGGAGTCGGCACGCTGGTCAAACTGACCGGGCAGAGGCTCTACCGCAAACACGGCGGCAGCACCCTCGAAGCAGGGCTCGGCATAGATGTTGTCCAGCTGGGGCTCAGAGAAAATGGTGGTCTTGGAAGCGTCAAACAGGGCTTCTTCGATACCTTCCACATCATAACGGTTGAGGATACGCACATTTTCCAGCGCGCTCAGGCCCAGAAAGGTGCGGCAGTCAGCCAGCATACCGGCGGCTTCAGGGGCCAGACCGGGCTTTTTTTCTACAAATATACGATAAACCATACTTATTTGTCCTCCTTGGCGGCCAGAGCACGCTGACCGATGTCACGGCGGTAAAATGCGTTGTCAAAATGAATGCGATCCACCAGACCGTAAGAAGCATCGATGGCTTCCTTCAGGGTGGGCCGGACGGTGACGGCGCCCAGCACACGGCCGCCGCTGGTCACCAGCTTGTCCTCTGCCAGCCTGGCACCGGCAATGAACACGTGCTCGTTGGCCTGAAGTTCGGGCAGGGCGATCTCAAAGCCCTTTTCATAAGCGGTGGGATAGCCCTTGGAGGCCATGACCACACAGCAGGCAGCGGCATCCTTCCACTTGACCTCAGTTTCAGACAGCTTGCCCGCGGAAACCGCCTGCATAACGGTCAGCAGGTCGCTCTCCAGCAGGGGCAGGACCACCTGGGTCTCGGGGTCGCCGAAACGGCAGTTGTACTCGATGACCTTGGGGCCCTTGGGGGTGAGCATCAGACCAAAATACAGGCAGCCCTTGAAGGGACGGCCCTCGGCCTTCATGGCACGGATGGTGGGCAGGAAGATGGTCTCCATACATTCCTTTGCCACTGCTTCGGTGTAATAGGGGTTGGGGGCAATGGTGCCCATGCCGCCGGTGTTCAGACCCTCATCGCCGTCCAGCGCACGCTTGTGGTCCATGGAAGAGATCATGGGGATCACCGTCTCACCGTCGGTAAAGGACAGGACGGACACTTCGGGGCCGGTGAGGAACTCCTCAACGATGACACGGCTGCCGCTGTCGCCGAACACCTTGTCCTCCAGCATGGAGCGCAGGGCGTTTTTGGCTTCCTGACGGGTCTGGGCGATGATGACGCCCTTGCCCAGTGCCAGTCCGTCGGCCTTGATGACGGTGGGGATGGGGGCATCCTCAATATAATCCAGCGCTTCCTTCAGGTCGGTAAAGACGGCGTAGGCTGCGGTGGGGATGTTGTATTTCTGCATCAGGCGCTTGGAGAAAACCTTGCTGCCCTCGATGATAGCGGCGTTTTTGTTGGGGCCGAAGACCGGGATGCCGATCTCCTGCAGGGCATCGGCACAGCCCAGCACCAGAGGATCATCAGGTGCCACTACGGCAAAATCAATGGCGTTTTTTGCGGCAAACTCCACGATCCCCTTGATGTCGGTGGCATGGATCGCCACACATTCGGCGTCGGCAGCGATGCCGCCGTTACCGGGCAGGGCATAGATCCTGCTGACCCCGGGATTCTTTTTCAGGCTCTGAATGATGGCGTGTTCCCGTCCGCCACCGCCTACAACTAACAAATTCATGGAAAATTCCTTCTCTCTTGAAGATGGTATAGAAAGGGGAAGAGGGCCGATGCATGCATCGGCCCTTTTGAAAAGGCTTAGTGATGGAACAGACGGGCGCCGGTGAAGCACATGGCGATGTCATATTTGTTGGCGGTCTCAATGACATGGTCGTCACGGACAGAGCCGCCGGGCTGGGCAATGTAGCACACGCCGGACTTGCGGGCGCGCTCCACGTTGTCGCCAAAGGGGAAGAAGGCGTCGGAGCCCACAGAAACGCCGGTCTGGGTGGCCAGCCAGGCCTTCTTTTCCTCACGGGTCAGGGGCTCGGGCTTTTCAGTGAAGTACAGCTGCCAGGTGCCCTCAGCCAGAACATCCTCGTACTCATCGGAGATGTAGATGTCGATGGCGTTGTCGCGGTCGGGACGCTTGACACCCTTGGCAAAGGGCAGGTTCAGCACCTTGGGGCACTGACGGAGATACCAGTTGTCCGCCTTGGAGCCGGCCAGTCTGGTGCAGTGGATACGGCTCTGCTGACCGGCACCCACGCCGATGGCCTGACCGTCCTTCACGTAGCACACAGAGTTGGACTGGGTGTACTTCAGGGTGATGAGGGCCACCACAAGGTCGATCTTTGCACTCTCAGGCAGTTCCTTGTTGTTGGTCACCAGATTGGTGAGCATCTCCTTGTCGATCTTCAGTTCGTTGCGGCCCTGTTCAAAGGTGATGCCGTAAACGTCCTTGCACTCAACGGGATCGGGAACGTAGTTGGGATCGATCTTCACCACGTTGTACTTGCCGCCCTTCTTCTGGGACAGGATCTCCAGTGCCTCGGGGGTGTAGTCGGGAGCGATGATGCCGTCGGAGACCTCGTTCTTCAGATACAGGGCAGTGGCAGCGTCACAGGTGTCGCTCAGTGCGGCCCAGTCGCCGAAGGAGCACAGACGGTCGGCGCCGCGGGCGCGGATATAAGCACAGGCGATGGGGGACAGCTCAGCCTCCGGCTTGACGAAATAGATCTGACGATCCACATCGCTGAGGGGCAGACCCACAGCGGCACCGGCGGGAGAAACATGCTTGAAGGAGGCAGCGGCGGGCAGGCCGGTGGCTTCCTTCAGCTCCTTGACCAGCTGCCAGGAGTTGAAAGCGTCCATGAAGTTGATGTAGCCGGGCTTGCCGCACAGCACTTCGATGGGCAGCTCGCCGTTCTTCATAAACAGGCGGGAAGGCTTCTGATTGGGGTTACAGCCGTATTTCAGTTCCAGTTCTTTCATTTGTTCATGCCTCCTGATGTTTGTTGATGATGATGACCTCGTTGTCCAGCTTGACGAACAGGGAGACCTTGTTGTCAGCGTCCAGCACATTCCAGAGAACGTCGGCATATTCCTCGGCGGTCAGCTGGGGCAGCTCCACCTGCACGGGCTCGCCGTGGAAGGAGGGCAGCGGAGCGCCGAAGCCCTCGTAGGTGCTGATGAAACGGCCCACGCCGTTTTTGGCTGCATATTCAAAGAAGTTGCGGGTGCAGGCGCTGCCCTCGGCATCGGCAGACTTCAGAATGGACATCTGATAGCCGCCGCAGGCATAACGCACGCCCGACACGCGGGGCGTCCAGTTGGGACCGTCGGGCTCGAACTCGCGGGTGCGGAGGGCTGCCTCGGCAGTCTTGCCTTCCACCAGAAAATCGCGGATGGTGTCGGTCTGGTCGCCGTTGGTGACTACAAACTTGTCGCCCACCTGACGGACGGGGTGATAGATGATCAGAGAGGGATCCACCATCTTGCTTTCGTCAAAAGCCTTGGTGCGGATACCGTCCTCGGTAGCCTCAAAGACGCGGTTGCGGCTGTTTTCGCTGCGGCCCATGATGAAGTAGGCACACAGTTCCTGGCCTTCAGGCAGATTGCCCAGCAGAATGCCGCGGCCGGGATAGGGCCGCTCCTGCAGATACTTGAACAGATCAGACATTGTTTTTCTCCTCCAACAATTGATGTGCCACCAGCTGGGCGGCCAGGGGTAACAGTTTCCATTCGGCCTGCTCCATGACACGCTTCTGCAGCGTTTCTGCCGTGTCGTCGGGCAGGATATCC
Organism: Clostridia bacterium; assembly: GCA_017521295.1. Classification (GTDB taxonomy): domain Bacteria; phylum Bacillota; class Clostridia; order Oscillospirales; family Butyricicoccaceae; genus UBA4644. The sequence goes on from JAFXDF010000045.1 coordinate 4,621, forward strand.
ACCGCCTTCTGCAGCAGGATCCGGCCGCCGTCGGGGATCTCGTTTACCAGATGCACTGTGGCACCGGTGACCTTCACGCCGTACTCCAGCGCAGCTTCGTGGACTTTTAACCCGTAAAAGCCCTTGCCGCAGAAGGAGGGAATGAGAGAGGGGTGGACATTGATGATGCGGTCATTGTAGGCACGGGTGAAACCGGCGCTGAGAATGGCCAGAAAACCCGCCAGGATCACCAGATCGATCCGGTTTTCCTTCAAAACTGCCAGCAGTGCCTGTTCAAAGCCCTCCTGGGTGCCGCCATTGGCCTTTTTGGTGACGGTGACGGCGGGAATACCGGCCTTTGCTGCACGTTCCAGAGCGTAAGCGCCGGTTTTGTTGGACACCACCAGGGCGATCTCGCCATCGGGGATCTCACCGGCCTGCTGTGCATCGATGAGGGCCTGCAGGTTGGTGCCGCCGCCCGAGACCAGCACCGCGATACGGATCTTTTCAGTCATAGGGGGCCTCCGCCGCATTACAGCAGCTCGATCTTCTCGTCGCCGGTGAC
>JAFXDF010000046.1 GCA_017521295.1 Clostridia bacterium
ACCAACGGTCATAGAAATGGGAGTAACGGTACACATATGCACCACGGGGATGCCAGCGCGCTCGATCTCCTTAACCATCGTTGCACCGCAACGAGTACAGGTACCTCAAGTGGAGGTCATGATAACGGCGTCGACGCCGGCAGCCAGCAGCTTCTGAGCGTACTCAGCAGCAAAGCCCTTGGCAGAGGCGACAGCGGTACCGTTACCAACGGTGGTGTAGAAGAACTCATGCAGCTTGCCGATCTTGCCCTGGGCCTCGAACTCACGCATGATGTCCACGGGCAGGACGCGGTCGGCGTCGGCATTGGCATAGACGGGGTCGTAACCGCCGTGAGCGGTCTCGTAAGTGTCGGCAGTCAGATCCATGACGCCGGCGATGTTGTACTCACCGTAGTGAGAAGCGGAAGAAGACTCGATGTGGTCGGGGTTGCCCTTGGGGACGATACCGCCGGAGGTGCACAGGGCGATGGTAGCCTTGGACAGATCCTTGATGGCCTTGTTGGGGGCCACGCGGTCGAAGGAGGGCATGGGATACTCGGTGACGAAGGGCTGACCGTTCAGCTTCTTCACCAGCATATCCACGGCACGCTTGGCGCCGCGCTCCTTCTCGAAGAAGTTGACACGGATGCCGTTGGGCATATAGCCTTCCTCAACGGAGGCGCCCAGCTTTTCGCCCTTCATGATCTTCATAGCCAGCTTGGCCATGATGGGGGCGGCCTTACGCATACCGGCGGCACTGTTGGTGGTGGCAACCATCAGAACCTTGTTCTTCAGGTCGGCGCCGGGGTTCTCTTCGTACATACCGGTCAGGACGGGGATACCCTCCTCCTGGACGGCGGCGCAGATGGTGGCGCAGGCATAGCCGTAACGGCCGGCGTTGAAGGCGGGGCCGGCGATGAACAGGTCGGGCTTCTCAGCCTTGACCCAGGCCAGGATCTGCTCCTTGGCCTCCTTCTCGTGCTCGGCAAAGTAGGAGTCGCCGCAGACCACGGTCTTGACGATCTCAGCCTCGCCCTTCCAGGCGGTGTTCAGAGCCATACCGGGGCCGACGAAGCCTTCCCGCAGCTCGGGAGCCACGTGAGCCATTTCCTCGCCGCCGATCTGGGCGAAGAACTGGTTGATATAGTGTACAACCTTAAAACTCATAGTTGTGTTTCCTCCTTCCTTGAAACGTTAGCGGGCGCTCAGACGGTTGAAGCCCATCTCGTTGGTAGCGCCGGTGATGACCTGGATCTCGGCCTCGATGGTGCCGTCCTCGCGGAGAGAACCGGCGTGGCCGCCGGCGATGACGTCCACATAGTCCAGCATGCCGATGACCTTGTCCATCTTGGGCAGGATGATCACTTCGTTGGCGTTACCGCCGGTGACCACGGCGTCGGCCAGGGGATCGGCGTCGGCCAGAGACTGAGACTTACCATCCTGACCGGCGTACTCGTCGGTGATGATGGTGGTCTTGACGCCCTGCAGCTCGATCTTCTTGGTGTTCATGATCAGGTCGGTGTCGGGGTTGCCGAAGCCTTCCTGGGACACGATGGCGCCGTCCAGATCCAGCAGGCGGCACAGCTTGGCGCTCCAGTCGGAGGAACGCTGCTTGTCAGCCAGATAAACGTTCTCGTTGGTGATGATGTTGCAGACGTAGTTCAGGGTCTTGCCGTGCTGGGCGAACAGCTCGGCAACCACGGGGTTGTTCAGATGATGGTAAGTGGTGTTCTTGTCGCAGGCAGACACGCAGTTACCGCTCAGGATGGCACCGTCCATGGTCTCGGTGGGGTAGATGATGGTGGTCAGGGTCTTCTTGGCATCCACGCCGTAGACGTAGGTGTCATGGAGCAGGCCCTGGGTCTGCAGCATGTGGACATAGGCCACACGGGGCAGATCGGGATACTTCTCGATACCCTCCTTGATGCCCAGAGTCTCAAACTCCTGGGTCTCGTCGGGGGTAACGTTGCGGCCGATCTCGCCGATAAAGGCGGCGGCACGCAGGCCGGCCAGACGGACGGCGCGCTCGTACTCGTGCTTGTGATCCTGATAGCCGTCCTTGGGCTCAGCAACGACAACAAAGTTGTTCAGCTTGCTGAAGGGAGTGTACTCGGCGCCGGGGCCGGACATGTCGATGATGCCCTCCTGGAAGCCGACGATCTTGCCGGCGGTGACCACGGCCATGCCGCGCAGGACGTGGGTCTTGCCGGAGCCGACGGTGTCAACCTTGGCCACGACACCGGGGAAGATGCCGCCGCCGCCCTCGACCTTAACGCGGGGCTCGATAACATCCTTAACAGGGGTGATGCGCACGCTCTCACCGGGCTTGGCGATGTCGAACTTGAAGTCGGCAACCCAATCCTTGACGTCGTCCTCTTCGTACATGAAGGCTTTGACGGCGTCGGGATCAACGTAAAGCGTGCCGTTTTCTACTTTGCATTCCTTTGAAAATTGAATATCCTTAATCTGGATATAACCCAGTTCCAATTTCAAAGTGAACACCTCCTTCTTCCTTAAAAATTATTTGTTGTTACTAAGACCTGCCACGGCATCCAGTCCGACAGCACCGCAAAGCAGGGTATAGTCGATCAGACGAAAGTCTTTGAGTACCCGCTCGGGCAGTTCCCGCCTGATGGGCGTGAACTTGTCAAAGGTTTCGATACTGCTGGAGATGATGAACGCCTCATCCATCTCCATCTTCTTGGGCTTTTTGGAAACCACGATGGATTTGTAAGGAGTCTCATTGGGCTTGACACTGCCGGACAGGGGATGGGTGTACAGGCGGTGGCCAGCGTAAACCATATCCCGCACCAGCACCAGCACTTCCCGGTAGGTCACATCATGATATTCTACCGCCAGGTCGGCGGGCATACATTTCACCACCAGGGGATTGTTGGTAATGACCAGGTAGGTGCTTCTGCTTTCCATCAAAGTGCCTCCAAAAAACAAGAACAGACCGAACACGCAGCAAAAAACCGCCGTTCGCTCTGTTCCATAACCTGAGAGATTCCCCCGTTTCCGGGGTTGCTCCGTCGGTGCTTTCGCTCTTCAGAGTTTTGTCCGTTTCCGGTCCCATGGCCTGAGATCTTCGTCCGGAGGTTGGCTGTCCCCGGACTTATTCCTTCGGCTCCGCGCAAGGCGGATCTCCCGAAAACTTCATCCAAAAATATGTTTGCGCACGCAGCGCATTGTATAATCCTAATTTTAACAATTTTTTGCTGCTCTACAAGGAAAAAAGTGCTCCTATTTGAATTTTTTATTGGGTCTATTTCAAGAAAAAATCTATAAATGATATTTCTTTTATTTATCGACGATTTATCGGTTTTTCTGTTCCATATTTTGTCAATTTTCCCCAAGGATCTCCTTGACAGCGGCGATGGCGGCGTCGATCTCGGCCGCGGTGGTCTCCCGTCCGGGGGCAAAGCGCACCGTACCCTGGGGGAAGGTGCCCACCGTCATGTGGGCCCGGGGGGCACAGTGCAGACCGCAGCGGGTCATGATGCCGTATTTGTCCTCCAACAGAAAGGCCGCGTCGGCATTGTCCATATGGAGGAACTCCACCGACACCACGGCGGTGCGGCCGGTGAGCTGGGTGCGGCCCACGATCCGGATGCCTTTCAGCCGGGACAGGCCCTCCAGCAGGCGGGCGGTACAAGCCATCTCGTGCTCCCGGATGGCGTCGATGCCGGTCTGCTCCAGATATGTCAGTGCGGCGTGCAGGCCGAAGATACCCGGCAGGTTCTGGGTGCCGGGCTCAAACCGGTCGGGCAGGAACTCGGGCACGGTCTCCAGATGGGAGATGCTGCCGGTGCCGCCGGAAAGCAGGGGGTCCACCTCGGCGGCCAGGTCGTCGGTGATGAGAAAGCCGCCGATGCCCTGGGGGCCCAACAGGCCCTTGTGGCCGGCAAAGGCGATGGCGTCCACCCCCCAGTCCTCCATGTCGATGGGCAGGATGCCCGCCGTCTGGGCGCAGTCCACGATGGTCCAGATGCCCAGGGTCTGGCAATACTCGGCCACCTCCTTCACCGGCATGACGGTGCCGCACATATTGGAGGCGTGGGTCATCACCATCGCCCGGGTGCCCGGGGTGGCCAGGTCGATCAGGGCTTCAAAATCCAGGGTGCCGTCGCCGCGGCAGGGGATGAGCACCACCTCCACACCGCTTTCCTCCAGCTGGCGCAGGGGGCGCATGACGGCGTTGTGCTCCATGGAGGTGGTCAGCACCCGGTCGCCGGGCTTCAGAAGGCCCTTGAGCAGAACGTTCATGGCGGCGGTGATGCCGCTCTGGAAGATGACGTTTTCCGGCCGGTCAAAGTGAAACAGTCTGCACAGCTTTTCCCGGGTATCCAGCACCACCTCGGCAGCGGAATAGGCCTCTTCATAGCCGCCCCGGCCGATGTTGACCCCCACCTTTTCGATAAAATCCGCCATGGCCTTGCCCACACCGGGGGCCTTGGGGAAGGAAGTGCTGCCGTTATCCAAATAGATCTTGCTCATAAACGTCCGCCTTTCTCACCGGGAGTTCCGGTATCGTTCCATAATATTTCTATTATAGCACAGGACGGAAGCGGCGGCGTCTGTTTATTTATAATTTATTTCTATAGATTAGAACCCATGCTTCTTTTCTCTATCATTCCACGTCCCATTGAAATTATCCGTTTTACTTCTTCCTATTTCTGGGATATGTTGTAAGGTAGGATATACTCTTTCCAAAATTTATATTGATTTGGAGGAAAACGCAATGAAAGAAAAGAGAAACCTGCTCATCGGCGGCGGCATCGTTGGTGCAATCGCCGTGGCACTGGTGATGCTGGGCAACCCCAAGAACATGGGCTTCTGCATCGCCTGCTTCATCCGTGACATCGCCGGCGGCGTTGGCATGCATGGTGCTGCCATCGTCCAGTACGTCCGTCCCGAAGTCATCGGTCTGGTCTGCGGTGCCTTTATCGTGGCCCTGATCAAGAAGGACTTCGCCCCCCGCGGCGGCTCCTCTCCCCTGACCCGCTTCATCCTGGGCTTCGGCGTTATGGTCGGCGCCCTGATCTTCCTGGGCTGCCCCCTGCGTATGGCTCTGCGTATCGCCGGCGGTGACCTGAACGCCGTTGTCGGCCTGGCCGGCTTCATCGTGGGTATCCTGGTGGGTATCTTCTTCCTGAAGAAGGGCTTCTCCCTGGGCCGCGCCTACAAGCAGAATCAGCTGGAAGGCGTTGCCATGACCGGCATCAACGTGGCTCTGCTGGTGATCCTGGTGGCCTTCCCCTCCCTGCTGCTGTTCTCCGAGAGCGGCCCCGGCTCCATGCGCGCCGATATGTGGATCGCCCTGCTGGCCGGCCTGGTGGTGGGCGCCATCGCCCAGCGCACCCGTCTGTGCATGGTGGGCGGCCTGCGTGATGTGGTCCTGTTCAAGGATTGGACCCTGGTCTGCGGCTTCATCGCCATCATCGTCATCTGCGCCATCGGCAACATCGCCACCGGCAACTTCCATCTGGGCTTCACCCAGGGTCTGAACGAGGCCGGCGAAGTGATCGCTCAGCCCGTTGCTCACACCCAGCATCTGTGGAACTTCCTGGGCATGACCGTTGTGGGTCTGGGCTCCGTTCTGCTGGGCGGCTGCCCCCTGCGTCAGCTGATCCTGGCCGGCGAGGGCAACTCCGACTCCGCCATCGCCGTTCTGGGTATGTTCGTTGGCGCTGCCTTCTGCCACAACTTCAAGCTGGCTTCCTCCGGCGCCGGCACCACTCCCAACGGCCGTATCGCCTGCATCGTCATGCTGGTGGTCATGCTGGGCATCGCTGCCTACAACACCAAGAAGTCCAAGGCCTAAGATTGGTTAAGGCTTGATTTTTGTGAAAGGAGCAAGTATAATGGCTAAGATCACTGTTGACGCCCGCGGCCTGTCCTGCCCCCAGCCCGTGGTTCTGACCATGGAGGCCCTGAAGCAGAACGCCGAGGCTTATGAGATCCTGGTTGACAACCAGACCGCTCTGAACAACGTCTCCCGCTTCGCCAAGAATGCCGGCAAGACCGTTTCCTTCACCGAGAGCGGCGACGACTACATCATCGAGGTTAAGTAAGTTATGCAGACCTACATCGCCACCTTCTTCTCCCATTTCGGGGCCATCCGCTTCGGCAAACAGCTGAAGGAGATGGGCCTCAGCGGCAAGCTGATGCCGGTGCCCCGCCGGGTCAGTTCCTCCTGCGGCACCTGTGTGAAGTTCCAGGCCGAGTCCGACACGGCCATTCACTCCGATGACCTGGAGCAGCTGTTTCTGGTGAACGGTGAAGAGCTGACGATGCTCCGTTCCAACATCTGAACAAAACCTTCTTTTTCCGAAGAGACCCCGAAAGCCGCGCTTTCGGGGTCTTTTTTGCATAGTTTTTCCGCCCGGCGGCATAATAGTCCAGAGGTGATGACATGAAACTGGACCGTAAGGAATACCGGGCCCTGTGCAAGGAACAGGAGCCTTCCTCCCCATCCCGGCGGACGGTGCCTGCCGCCTTTGCCGTGGGAGGTGCCCTTTGTCTTTTGGGGCAGGTGCTGCGCACCCTGTTTGAAAACATGGGCCTGGATGAAAAGGCCGCCGGAACGGCGGTGTCCATATCACTGATCTTTTTGGGCGTGGCCCTCACCGCCCTGCGCCTGTTTGAAAAAATCGCCAAGTTCGCCGGGGCGGGCACCCTGGTACCCATCACCGGCTTTGCCAACGCCATTGCATCCCCGGCCCTGGAGTTCAAGACCGAGGGCTTTGTGCTGGGCACCTGCGTGAAGATGTTCACCATTGCCGGGCCGGTGCTCACCTGGGGCATTTCGGCCAGCGTGGTCTATGGGCTGGCGCTCTGGCTGGCGGAGGTGATGGGATGAGCCGTTCGGGGGATACGCTGTTTTTCGAGACCCCGGTGTGGGTGAACACCTGGGCGGCCGCCGTTGGGACCAAGGAGGGCCAGGGGCCCCTGGGATCCTACTTCGACTATGTGACCCGGGACAACCGGTTCGGCAAAAAGACCTGGGAGCAGGCCGAAAGCCGCATGATCGGCCTGGCCTGCGAGGCGGCGCTGGCCAAGACCGGGCTGGAGCTGTCCCAGATCGACTGCGCCCTGGGAGGCGACCTGCTGAACCAGTGCATCTCCACCGGCTTTGCCGCCCGGGGGCTGGGGCTCCCCTATTTTGGCCTGTACGGGGCCTGTTCCACCATGGCCGAAAGCCTCATTCTCGGGTCGGTACTGGTGTCGGGGGGCTTTGCCCGGCGGACGCTGTGCCTGGCTTCCTCCCACTTCTGCTCGGCCGAGCGGCAGTACCGCTATCCTCTGGAATACGGCGGCCAGCGACCTCCCACCGCCCAGTGGACGGCCACCGCCTGCGGCGCGGCGGTGCTGCAGAATGAGAAAACTGCGGTGGGCATCACGGCGGCCACCCCCGGCCGGGTCTATGACCCGGGCATCACCGACGCCGGCAACATGGGGGCCGCCATGGCCCAGAGCGCCTACGAGACCCTGCGGACCTTTTTCCGGGACAGCGGCACCGGGCCAAAAGACTATGACCTGATGATCACCGGCGATCTGGCCTCGGTAGGACACGGGGTGGTGACCGAGCTCTTCCGCCGGGACGGGATGGAGCTGGGAGACCGGTACCAGGACTGCGGTATGCTGCTCTATGACCAGAGCCAGGATGTCCACGCCGGGGCTTCGGGCTGCGGCTGTTCGGCGGCGGTGCTGTGCGGCCGGATCCTGCCCGATCTGGCGTCGGGCAAGCTGAAGAAGGTGCTGTTTTGCGGCACTGGGGCCATGATGAGCCCCACCTCGGCCAACCAGGGGGAAAGCATCCCCGGCATCTGTCATCTTGTGTGTCTGGAGGGCGGCTTATGATGTATGTGAAAGCCTTTTTGGTGGGCGGGGTCATCTGCGCCCTGAGCCAGGTACTCATCGACCGTACCCGGCTGACTCCTGCCCGCATCCTCAGCGCCTATGTGGTGCTGGGTGTGATTCTGTCGGGTGTGGGCATCTGGGGCCCGGTGGTGGAGTTCGCCGGAACAGGCGCCACCGTACCCCTGCTGGGCTTTGGCCACACCATGGCCGAAGGGGTGAAGACCGCCGTGCGGGAGCAGGGGGTCCTGGGGGCCTTTACCGGCGGGCTCACCGCCTCGGCAGGAGGCATCGCGGCGGCGGTGTTCTTTTCCCTGCTGGCGGCCTTTCTCTTTCAGCCGGGAGACCGGTCGTAACAAAAAAGCACCCTTTGGGGTGCTTTTTACGGTTTTTGCAGGGTATAGGTTGGCACCTGCCACACCACAAAGTATCTCCAGTAGATCTCGGAAGATACCGTGAGGCTGTCCGTGCCGTTGGTGAACCGGAAGGCGCTGCCCATCTGCTCGACGAAGGTCACGCCCCGCTCCCGCTGGATCGTTTCAAACAGTTCCGGGCAATCATGGTCCCGGGTGATGTAGATATCGCAGGGGCTGCGCTCCTCCACCCGGGCGTAAGGCTGGGTCGTCAGGTGCAGGGCCGCCGTCAGATACGGGATGGGATTGCCCCGTTGAAAGATAGCCGGGCCCCACAGGTCCAGCACCAGCACCGCCGCCAGAAGCGCGGCCACAGCGGCCAGCAGCACGGTGCGGTAGATGGCCCGTTTTTCCTGCCGCAGCATGGTCAGCGCCAGCTGCTGGGCCTTTTCGTTGAGGTCCTCCCGCGCCACCCGTTCCCCGGCCAGCAGCTCGGTGACGGTGATGCCCAGCACCCGGGCCAGAGGCTCCAGCAGGTCGATGCCCGGGGCGCTGTCGCCCCGCTCCCACTTGGACACGGCCTTTCCCGTGACATACAGCTTC
>JAFXDF010000047.1 GCA_017521295.1 Clostridia bacterium
GCGGGGGACGTTCTGCTTGTCCTTGGGGGTGACGCAGGTGCCGGTAGCGCGGCAGACCACGATGGGCTCAGCCAGGACGTCAGCAGCGGAATCGTTGATGTCGGGGCGGGAGACGATGACCTTGCGGGCCTCGAACTTCATCTTGCGGGAAGTGTTGCCGACCTTGGTGATCTCGCCAACGGCCTCGATGTAGTCACCGGCGTAGACGGGAGCCAGGAACTCGATGTTGTCGTAAGCGCAGAACAGACCCTCGTCGCCGTCCTGGATGATCAGCAGCTCGGTAGCAACGTCACCGAACAGGTGGACCATGTGGGCACCGTCGACCAGATTTCCGCCGTAATGGGCGTCCTTGGCGCTCATGCGCAGTCTCAGCATAGACTTAACAGTTTCCATGTTTGTTTCCTCCTAAAAATTTTATGGTAATTTTTAAAAAACACGCAAAAGTTTGTTGGATTTCTCTGTTTTTACGGAGAAAAGTTATAAAAAAGCGCTATCAAATTGCAAAGCCGAGCTTTACAATCAATAGCGCTTCATGATGACATGACAGTAACTGCACACTGGGTGCAGCTCCCAAGTGCGCCCGTAAGGATCCATGACGCGCTTTCGGCGGAAAACACATTCTCTGATCGCGTCCGGGATCCTTCCCGTTGGCATCGACCAGTTACCTTATTTCCCGCGCCTCTATTGCCAAAAAATATCCAGTTTTCAAGCGAAAGAACCCATTCCTCCGCAATACAAATTATACGCGAATGTCGAAATGATGTCAATACTTTTTCCCTTAGCGGTCGTAGTTTTTTTCCACCATTTCCAGGATCTCGGGGGTCATTCCCAACAGGCGGCAAATGTTGAGGGCATCGCGGGGACAATCCTGCTTTCCCTCCACCCGGTACAGGCCGTAGTTCATGTGCTGGCTGATGAGTTCCACGCCCACATCGCCGCCCCGGGCGGCGATCTCTTTCTGCAGGGCATCCACGTCCAGGTCCTTCAAGCCGATGACCTGGTAGTGGGCAGAGCCCTTCTGGGCCACATTGTCGTAGTGGGTGGCCAGAACGGTGACGGCGTTCTTGTCGTTAAGATACTGGGTGACAGCCTGGACGATGGCGGCGCCTTCGTCGGGGTTGGTGCCTCGGGCAAACTCGTCCAGCATGATAAAGACAAAGCCCTCGCCCATCTGGCGGACCACCTGGTTGAAGCGCACCATCTCGCCGCCGAAGCTGGACAGGCCGCGATCGATGTTTTCCAGGTCCTCGGAGATGATGTACATGCCGTCAAACAGAGGCGCCTTCACCTTTTTGGCAAAGGGGAAGAAACCGCACTGGATCAGCAGGATGTTCAGGGCGATGGTCTTGAGGGCCACGCTCTTGCCGCCCATGTTGGCGCCGGTGATGACGGTGGCGCCCTTTTCCAGCCCGATGGAGACAGGTGTAAAGGTCTTTCCCCTGCCGGCCACGGCGTCGGCGATCTGGGGGTTGATCATGTCGGTCATGTCCAGGGTACTGTCGGTAAAGGTAGGCATGGTGCCGCCGTAGCGCAGGGCCAGGCAGGCCTTTTCCACCGTCAGGTCGATGTCGGCAATAGCCTCCATATTGTGCAGCATATCGTCGATATAGGGGCGCAGGCCCTCCGACAGTTCACCCCGGATGCGCATTTCCTCATGCTCCTCCTCGGCGGCGATACGGGAACGCTGGGCCTGCAGGGCCTCCTTCTCCTCCCCGTCGGGCAGGGGACGGATCTGCTCTTCCAGAGCCCGCTTTTCCTTGCGCAGGGCACGCAGGGTCTGGGAATAGCCGTCGGCGATGTAGAAAGAGGCCACACGGTTGTGCTCGGGATCCAGCAGGTCCAGGGCGCCGGAGGTGTCCTTCAGAGAGATGCCTTCCAGCTGCAGAATGGGTTGAATCTCCCCAAACAGGGGTAGCATCTCGTCGCACTTCAGCAGGAAGCGCTTGAGTTCGAACAGTTCGATCTCGTTCAGAGCGGTCTCCCGGCACTTGATGGCAGTGGGCCGGACATTCTTCACTGTCATAAAGACCAGCAGCAGCTTGTCCAGGGCCTTCTGGCAGCCCTCCCCCTGCTCCAGAGCGGCACGCAGACGCTCCATTTCGGCCTGCATTTCGGGCAGGTCGCAGACAGGGCCCTCGGGACGGGTCTTTTTGCCGCTGCCGATGGCCTCGGCCTCCAGCACGGTCAGCACCCGCTGAATGTTCTGCAGCTGACGCTGCAGCTCGGGCTTCTGGCAAGGCTCGAAGGGCTTGAGCTCCCGCACCAGTTCCTCGCCGTAGGGAGAGCAGGGCTTGAGGGCGTCCAGCACATACTGGAAGCCGATATTTTCACGCTGTGCAAAAGGCAGATTGATCATTTTGCATCCTCCATTACGTTGATGACCGGCAGGCCTACTTTGGCCTCCATGCGGGACATCAGTTCTTCTTTGGAAAAATGGAATCCGTAGGCCGAGAAGGGGTTGACGGTGACGGCCACCAGATTGACGGTATCCAGCACCTCCAGGGTGATCCCCCGGCGGGCGATCTTATCATAGTTGTCCCGCTTCAGCAGGATCTTGCTGCTGTCACGCACCACAAAGGTGAGGCCCTTCAGCGGAGCGCTGGACATCAGCAGGGGCTTCATGAGGAAATCCGACAGCGCGCCGCCGAAGAAAATAGCCCGGGCGCCCTTGGCCTCCTCTTTCCGCAGGGCATCCTCCACGCTAAGGCCGGAAGGGATGGTCCAGGGACCCTGCTCGCCAAAGATGATGGTGCCCCGGAAGTCCTCCAGCGGCTCCACCGTTTTACGGATCTCCTCGTCGGCCGTTTCGGGCAGGGTGAGAATTTCGCAGTTGTAGGCGGTGTCCTCAATGACCGTGTCGATGTTCTTGTTGTAGGAAGCGCCGGTGCACAAAATCGTGGCTTCGGTGACCTTGCGGCTGCACAGAGTCTTGCGGCTCAGCGCGCCGTCGATCATCACCACGTCGGCGCCGTGGCCGAAGAACTGCTCCCGCACCTTTGCCAGCTGGTTGGTGATGGAGGGGCCGGCGATCTGGATGTTGCCGTCGGAGCGGGCACGCAGCATCACCACGTCACCCATGGGGGTGGAGATACCGGTGGTGTCGATGATCTCCCGGGTCACGTCGCAATGGCGCAGGATCAGGTCGGAGGCAGTGGCCACCAAAGTGCCCTCCTCCACATGGATACCCGGCTTTTTGGTGCCGGTGACCAGGTCCTTGTCCTCACCGTCACGGCCGATGGATGTCAGGGCCAGAATGCGGCCGCTGCCCTTTACTTCCTTGATGATCTGGTTGAGCACGGTGGTCTTGCCGGCGTTTTTGCACATACCGATGATGGAGATCGAACGGTAGGGCCGGATCAGTTCACTTAATGTCGGTTTCAAGAGGGTCTTCTCCCCTTTCTCATTCCTGGCAGACGGCATCCAGCACGTCGCCGATGATGGCGTTGGACACCAGAAATCCCTCCGGTGTCAGATACCAGCGGCCGGCATCGTTTTTCACGTGGCCGCTGGCGATATAGGGTTCCAGCCGCTTGGCAAAGGGGGTAAATTCCCGTTTCCACCGGCTGTAAAAGGCGTTTTCATCAATGCCGTCGCAGGTGCGCAGCGCAAGCATGACAAACTCCCCCACCCGGTCATTGAAGGCCAGCTCATCGGCCTCCTCCACGATGGGGGCATTCCCGTTCATGCCCGCGATATAAGCATGGATGTCAGATGTAAAGCTGAACCGCTTTCCGCCGTAAAAGCTATGGGCGGCGCAGCCGAAGCCCAGATAATCGGACAGATCCCAGTACCGGCTGTTGTGCCGGGAGCGGAATCCCCGTTGGGCAAAGTTGGAGATCTCGTATTGGGCATAGCCCTTCCCTGCCAGCACTTCCACAGCGGCCAGGTACATATCGGCCTGGATGTCGTCATCGGGCAGCACAGGATTCTCCCGCCAGAGGGGGGTCCCTTCCTCCAGCTTGAGGGCGTAACAGGAAATGTGTTTAGGCGCCAGGGCGCAGATCGCCTCCACGCTGCTGAGCCAGCTTTCCATGGTCTGGCCGGGCAGGCCGTAGATCAGATCGAGAGACAGGTTGTCGGTGCAGTATTTCCGGCACAGTTCCACCGCCTCTTTGGCCTTTTCAAAGCTGTGGATGCGGCCGATACGCCTGAGCTGAGCATCGTCGGCCGTCTGCACGCCCATGGAGATCCGGTTGACGCCAGCCGATTTCAACTGCTTGAACAGCGCCTTGTCGGCGCTTTCGGGGTTGACCTCCACCGTGATCTCACAGGTGCGGGTCAAGGAGACCCGTTTCTCAAGGGCCTTCAGCAGCTTTGCAAGCCGCTTGCCGCCGAACACCGAGGGGGTGCCGCCGCCGATGTACACCGTGTCCACGGTGTAGCTGCCGCCGGGCAGGAAAAAGTCCCCCAGCTGGCGGATCAGCGCCTCCAGATAGGCGTCCATCAGCTTGTCATCCCACTGGGATGTGGAGCAAAAGTCGCAATAGGCGCATTTGCTGCGGCAGAACGGGATGTGGAAATAAACACCCAGATTGCCGTTCATGTTATTCCTCGTCAAGACGCAGCACGGCCATAAAGGCCTCGGTGGGAACCTGCACGGTACCCAGAGAGCGCATCTTCTTCTTGCCTTCCTTCTGCTTTTCCAGCAGCTTCTTCTTTCGGGTGATGTCGCCGCCGTAGCACTTGGCCAGAACGTCCTTGCGCATGGCCTTTACCGTCTCGCGGGCGATGACCTTACCGCCGATGGCAGCCTGGATGGGCACCTCGAACATCTGACGGGGGATATTTTCCTTCAGCTTTTCGCAGATGCGGCGAGCGCGGGCATAGGCCTTCTCCCGATGAGCGATAAAGGACAAAGCGTCCACCTGGTCGCCGTTCAGCAGCAGATCCACCTTCACCAGGTCGGAGGGGCGGTACTCGGACAGCTGATAGTCCAGGGAGGCATAGCCCTTGGTGCGGGCCTTCAAGGCGTCGAAAAAGTCATAGATGATCTCATTGAGAGGGATCTGGTAATGCAGCTCCACCAGATGGGTGTCCAGATACTGCATATCCTTGAACTCGCCTCTTCGCTCCTGGCACATGGGCATGATGTTGCCCACATAGTCGGGGGGCGCGATGATGGAGACCTTGGCATAGGGCTCCCGGGCCTCGGTGATCTGGCCGGGATCGGGATAGTTGTGGGGGTTGTCCACATCCACCGTCTCCCCTGCCATGGTATCCACCTTGTAGATAACGGAAGGCAGGGTGGTGATCAGATCCAGGTCGAATTCACGCTCCAGCCGCTCCTGGATGATCTCCATGTGGAGCATACCCAAGAAGCCGCAGCGGAAGCCGAAGCCCAGCGCCACGGAGGATTCCGGCTCAAAGGTCAGGGAAGCGTCGTTCAGCTGGAGCTTTTCCAGAGCATCACGCAGGTCGGGATACTTGGAGCCGTCCTCGGTATAGATACCGCAGTAGACCATAGGCTGGGCGGGGCGGTAGCCGGGCAGGGCCTCGCTTGCGGGACGGGCAGCCTCGGTGATGGTATCACCCACCTGGGTGTCGTGGACGTCCTTGATGGACGCGGTAAAGTAGCCCACCTCGCCGGCCACCAGCTCGTCGCACTTGCGCATACCAAAGGGCTCCAGATAGCCGCACTCCAGCACCTGATAGGTGGCGCCTGTGGCCATCATCTTCACCTGCATACCGGGACGCATGGTGCCCTCTTTGATCCGGAAATAAACGATAACACCCACATAGGGGTCGTACTGGCTGTCAAAGATCAGCGCCTGCAGAGGGGCGCTGGGGTCGCCCTCGGGAGCGGGCACATTGGCCACGATATCCTCCAGAACGGCGGGGATGTTGATGCCCATCTTGGCAGAGATCTCGGGGGCGTCGGCGGCGGGCAGGCCGATGATGTCCTCCACCTCCTGCTTGGCGGTCATGGGGTCGGCAGCAGGCAGGTCGATCTTGTTGAACACCGGCAGGATCTCCAGATTGGCGTCCAGGGCCAGATAGGTGTTGGCCAGGGTCTGGGCCTCTACGCCCTGGGTGGAGTCCACCACCAGGATGGCGCCTTCACAGGCGGCCAGAGACCGGGAAACCTCGTAGTTAAAGTCCACGTGACCGGGGGTGTCGATGAGGTTCATCTCATAGGTCTCGCCGTCCTGTGCCTTGTAGTACATGGTGACGGCACGGGCCTTGATGGTGATGCCTCTCTCCTGCTCCAGTTCCATGTTGTCCAGCATCTGGGAATGCAGTTCCCGCTGGGTGACCGACTCGGTCAGCTCCAGCAGGCGGTCTGCCAGAGTGGACTTGCCGTGGTCGATATGGGCAATAATGGAAAAATTACGAATTTTCGAGCGATCAGTCATAATCCACGCTCCTGATAAACAAATTTATAGTCATAAAATTATATACCAAATCGGCATAGTAAGTCAAGAAAAAGCCGCCCCAAAGGGCGGCTTTCCTCTTATTTACTGAATGGGTGCGGTCCAATAATGCTGATTGTACAGGTCGGTGAAACGGTAGGTGGCGGAGACATATTCCCGGCCGATATCCACGTTGCTGATCTCCATGGTGTCGGTGACCGTCATCTGGTCGCCCAGGAAATAGCTGTCCAGATAACTGCCGTCATAGCCGTAGTAATCGCAGATGAAGTCCAGCTTGTCCCCCACTTCCAGCTCGGTGAGGCCCTTGGCCTGGGTGTCGGTCTCGCCGTCGGTATAGACCGTCCGGGCGCCGGCGATATAGCCGTAGGGGTTGTCGTTGTCGAACACCAGCACCAGCTCCACACGCTCCTTATTCAGCAGAGCGGGTACATAGCCGGAAATGGTGTAGTTCTCTCCGTCGTCGGTGGTATTGGTGTGGTAATAGGCCACCGGCTGTCCGTTGATGGCCAGCCAGGTGCCGTCGGTCTCGCCCACCAGGGCGCCGTTTGCGTCAAAGTCGAACACGTTGTCCAGGCCCAGGTCGATGAAGCCCTGGCCGTCGTCATAGAACATGTTCAGCTCCAGGCCCTGCACCAGGCCCCACTGCTCTTCGGAAAGGGCGATGACAGGCTGGCCCTGGGCGTTGGTCTGCCAGACCAGAGCGTCGGCATCCAGACGGTTTTCGGCCAGATACTGGGCGGTGTCCTCCACGCTCAGAGAACGGCCCGACAGGAAGCCCATATTGCCGGGCGTCAGACCGGAAATGCCGCTGCCGTTCTGCAGGAAGGCGCCCAGCAGCTGTCCGATCATGTCGGCGCCGGCATTGCCCGAAGAGGCGCTGCTGCCGCCCATCATACCCATCAGAGAAGGCAGGGGCGAAGCCGTGCCGCCGGTGGAAACCTGACCGCTGACCTCCATACTGGCGAACTCCTGGATGCAGCGGGCGTACTCGTCGTCCAGGCCGATCAGCTCATAGGTCGATACTGCCTGGTCCACATTGTTGGCCTTCCGGTAGGGGAAGTAAATGGACAGGCCGTAAGCGTTGGTCATGTTGGAGGAGGTGCGGTTGTACTTCACCGCGCCAAGCAGTGCGTCGCAGAGGTCCTTACCCTCGTCGGTGCCCATGTTGGCAGCCAGATGGACCAGATCCACCTGGTCGATCTTGGTGGAGGAGGCAAACTCCCGGGTGCCGCTGCGGGCAGAGGACACCGTCTGGTAGGACTTGTCCTCGATCAACTTGGTGGTGGAGGCCGCAAAGTCCTTGAACTGGGCAGGCACGGTGGCCTCCAGCTCAGCCAGGTCAACCACCGACAGAGTGGTAGACTGGCCCCGGCACTTCTGGGCGCACACATCCACGAAATCATCCACGATGTTCTTGCCGATCTCAATGGTGGGCATGGAGGTGTTCTGGGACAGCTTGGTCAGCCAGTCGGTGTAGTACCAGCCCACACCGGGCTCGGTCTCTTCGGAGGCGATGAGGTAGTCGCCGTACTGACCCACCGTCAGCGCGGTCTCCAGAGTGGCCATCAGGCAGGCGTCGAAGCCGATGAAGTCAAAGGTCACGCCGCCGGCCTTCAGAGCCTTGTCGATCTCGGCCAGATCCATGGAGCCGGAAGTTGCGTACTTTTCATCATAGCCGTAGCCGCTGAGGGAGCCGCCGCCGTGATCCCAGAAGATCAGCTGGTTGCGATTTGCGGGGAAGTTTTTGCCGCACCACTGGATGAAGGAGGCCAGATTGTTGGGATCGGTCATAGGCGCGTTGCCGGCATTTTCCACCAGGCAGGTCATCTGGCCGTTGCGGATCTGATAGATCTGGTTGTTCTTGCTGCTGACCACATTGTTGCGCCAGCCCTTGCAGCCGCCGGTATAGACCAGCAGGTTGACCTTGTCCCCCACCTTTGCGTTGAGCATTTCCTGCAGGTCGGAGGTGCCCATGCCGCTGCGGGATTCCAGGTCGGTGCCGCACATATAGACCATGATGGTAACGGTGTCCTGACCGTTGCCCCGGATGACGGTGCGCTTGTCACGGGCGCCGGAGGCCACCGTCCGGTCCAGCGTACCGGTGTTGGCCTTCAGCTCCCAGCCGGAGCTGACGCTGCCGCCGGTGAGGTTGCCCAGAAAGATGCTGGGATCCAGGGTCACCGGGCTGTTCTGAACGCTTTGGTTGACGGTGGGCGTCTGGGGCACCTGGGGCGTTGCATCAACGGGACTGCCGCCGCCCAGCAGGGCGCCAAGGCCGCCGCCTCCGCCCAGCAAAAGTGCCAGGATCACGGCAATCAGCGGCATTTTTTTGCTGCCGCTGCGGGTAGTTCCACCGCCGGAGGCGCCTCTTCCCGCAGGTCGGGGTGCAGACGAGCCGGCGCCTACCGGCCCGGTGCCCAGGCCCTGTCCGCGGCGTTTGACGGTGCCGCTGCCGGTCACCTTTTTCTCTCGGCTTCTCGGTCTTTTGGGTTCCATATCTGTTCCTCTCATTTCTTTTGTTTGCAAAGGGATATCTTTGGCTTTTACTCTACTCCATTTGGAGAAAAAATGCAACCGAAAGGAGAAAAAACACCCTTTCACCAGCGGCAAAAGGGTGTTTGAAGTCTTAAATTATTCGCTGAGATAATTCCGCAGTTCCTCTAAAAAGGCATCGTAGCAGTTGTCGAAACTGTCCGCGCCCATGAAGTACGGCTCCAAAACCGTTTGCGCGGTTAGGCCCAGAGTGGCGTTGGGGATCACGGCCTCGGTGATCTTTTGCGGGATTTCCATCAGACGATCCGCGTTTTCTTCTGTGAGGGGCGCGATGGTCACACGTCCGTTTCCAGTGTTGACTGAAAGCTTATCAACCGCTTTTTCATACACCGTAAGGCTGACGGGCGCATAATACATCGCCGTTTCCTCATTGTCTTTCCAACCGGCTGCCACATCGAAGTCAAGAATATGTTTCAAGAGCTCATAGGCCTTTTCCGGCATCTTTGTACGAGCACCTACACCGCCAAAGCAAACGATGGAAGCGCAAAGCGCCTCTGTGTTGTTCAGCTTATGATAAGGCATGGCCACCATGGGGCTGCCGGCCTGTGCCGGGAAGAGGGACTGGTAAAAGCGCGCCATGTTCAGAAAGGAATCATCCTCCGAGAAAAAGGAAAAGTGTTTGGCTGCGCCCGCAAAATCATTGGAGAACTGCCCGTTCAGCGCCGCCGTTTTTTCCGCGTTGTCATAAACCGTTTTTACAAAGCGACAGAACTCCGCAAGCTCCGACTTGTCCACCGTCACTTCCCCGGTGGTTTTATCAAAAAGCGTTACGCCGGCCGCTTCAAAAAAGGCATTTACCGGGTCAGATCGGAAAATGCTCATGGTATTCGGCACGTTATCCGCCACGTCCATCAGGGCTTCGGATTCATCAAGGATCATCTCATATATGTTGTCCGACGAAGAATAGCCACGTGCGTTCATCAGTTCTTCCCGGGTATAGGCGTGAATCAGACTGTAGCTGAAGGGAACGAAATACCGCTTTCCCCCGATAACGCCCGCATCCATCAGCGCTGCCGGATAGATAGCAGGATCAAGCTGCCCCATGAAGGGTTCAAGCGGTAAAAACAGACCGCTCCTCGCAAGCTTGTAGCCGTCGATTTCCCCTTGTCTGCTGTTATACAGCACAACATCGGGGCCGCCGCCGGACAGAAACGCCTCCTGCATGGCGTCAAACATTTCCTCGCAGGAGTGAAAGGTCTTGACATCCAGCGTAACATCCTCCGCCGCTTGAAAGCTGTTCAGGGCATCGGTATACAGCGCGTCGGTATTTGCCAAATATACCGATAAGGTGTTTTCGCCCTCGGTGACCGCTTCTGTGGGTGCGGTGGGCTGCTCCGCAGGCTGCTTTCCACATCCGCCCAAGATACAGCTCATGATGAGCGCTGCACCTGTGAGCAGCGCAACGAATCGTTTCATGAAAGTCCCTCCAAAAAAGTTTTTATGGTTTGATTTTAATTCCATTTTGGAATTAAGTCAACAGGATAAGCCAGTATAATTTCATTAAGTTTTTTCTTAAGAAATGGAGGCTGATCTCATGAAGCCGCGAAAGGCGGAATACGGAACCAAGAATATTTGCGGCGCAAATATCGAGCGCATCCGCAAGGCCCAGGGTATCAAACAATCTGCCCTGATCTCTAAAATGCAGTTGCTGGGTGTAGATATCAACCCCTCCAGCATGTCCAAACTGGAAGGCCAGACCCGGATCGCAACCGATATCGAGCTGAAGGCCATTGCTACTGCCCTTGGTGTTTCCATGGACGAACTTGTTGCCGAAAACAAATAAAACCGCCCTTTGCCAAAAGGCAAAGGCGGTTTTTGCATTCATAATAAGATTAGTCTTCCCAGTTATGCCAGACATCCTGGATGTCGTCGTTGGCCTCCATGGCCTCCAGCATCTTCTCCATGTTCTTGATGTCGTCTTCGTTGGTCAGAGCGGTGTAGGTCTGGGGGATCATCTGGATCTCGGCCTCCAGGAACTCCAGGCCCTCGGCCTTCAGAGCGTCCTTGACGGCGTCGAAATCATCGGGCTCGGTGTAGATCTCGAAGATGTTCTCCTCCACCTGGAAGTCGGAAGCGCCGGCCTCCAGAGCCTGCATCATGACGGTCTCCTCGTCCAGGTCCTCGCCGTCGATGGCGATGAAGCCCTTCTTGTCGAACTGCCAGGACACGCAGCCGGAAGCGCCCATGCCCTTGCCGTACTTGTCCAGATAATGACGGACTTCGGCAACGGTACGGTTCTTGTTATCGGTCAGAGCGTCCACCAGAACGGCGACACCGCCGGGACCGTAGCCCTCGTAGGTGACATGCTCATAGTTCTCGGTGGCAGCGCCGGATTTATACTTGTCCAGAGTGCGCTTGATGTTGTCGTTGGGGACGTTTTCGCTCTTGGCGCGGGAAATAACAGCAGCCAGCTTGGAGTTGGAGTTGGGGTCAGCGCCGCCACCCTCCTTGATGGCGATGGCCATCTCGCGGGCGTACTTGGTAAAGATCTTGGCCTTCTTGGCGTCGGCAGCGCCCTTGGTCTTCTGAATATTATGCCATTTGGAATGTCCGGACATAGGTGGTTCCTCCATTTATGATAAATTAAAAATAAACGCAATATTCTAATTGTCCATTGTAGCACAAGGTTTTTGCTCTGGCAAGTCCTTTTCCCGGGAAATGTGGGTATAATCCGCCGAAAATGCCCCAAAATAGAAGCGATGACCTTGGGAGGTGAAAGGAAATGGAAAAGAACAACTGCCAGAAGCGTGAGAAGCAGGACAAGAACAATCAGCGCAACAAGACCAACAACCAGAACGAAAAGCAGCTGTAAGGATAGGAAAGGCGGCGGGGCATGGGCCCCGCCGCCGGGTGGTTTAATCACAAATGTAATAAGCGCTCAGCGCGGCCTCAAACGTTTCATAGCTGGGAGCGAATCGGCAAAAGCCGGCCCACCGTTCACCTACATAGTGCCGGTCATAAAGCCCGGTGATGACCACATGATCCTGCAGCTCAAAGTCGAAACTGCCCGCGCTGTCACCCCCAGAACGATAATTGGTATAAGCGCGGAGGTCGCCGGTCACGCCATCAGCTGTCCAAAGGCCCGCGGCGGCATAAGGCACGTGGCTGCCGTATGTTTCCGGATCTCCCACACAGGTGATGCCAAAACGGTTGCGGCCGCCCATCTCTCCAGCAAAGGGGCTTTTCCAGCGATCACTGTTCCACCAACCACCGCAAAGAACGATCCATTCCTGCGTATAGCCATCATAAAAGACCACTGGAGACAGAACGGTGATATCCACACCGTTTCTGAGAGCGTATTCCGTGTCCACATGGTGCTGGCCGGGCTGCTTCAGCAGATAAATCCCCTCTTTCATCAGCTCGGGCAACAGATGCGCATTTCCGGTGCAGCCGTATTCCAGAAGCAGGGCTTCCACCTTTGTCAGGCGAGCATCCTCGTTGGCGGAGATCTGTCCCGCCATGCGGTTATCGATTTCGGTTTTGAAGGCCAGCTTGTCAGCCGCGGAAACGCTCTCCGGCGCGGTATCCATACTAAACTGCGTTCCCGCCGGTGCTCCAAGGGATGCAAAGCGCAGCAGCAACACACCGACCACCGACAGAACCGCCAAAACAACGAAAATCAACCAAAAGCGTTTTTTCATAGTCACCCCTCCGGAACGCTATGTTTCTTCCATCTCCCGCTGCGCACGCAAACGGCGGCGCTGGTGCTTTTCAAGGATGAGCGATGTCCAGACCGCCAGCAGGCCGCCGCCAAGCAACAGAATGACGGATGGACTGTCTTCAAGCTGCCGCTGCACAAACACGGCCGCCGTCACCGCCAAAAAGCCGATATAGCGGCACAAGGAATACCACTTCGGAAAGGGCAATTGCTTTTTCCGCCAGCGCAGGCGGCCGTAGAACTCCGCCAAAAAAGCGCAGATGCCCAGCAGACTCAGGATCAGACCGTATCGGCTGCCCTCAGGATGGGGCCCGAAAACACACAGCGCCCAGGCCAGGCACTGACAGGCAACGCCGGCATTGCCGATGGATTGCCAGTTTCCGCGAACAGCAGGCGTAATCCCGGGCAGCTCCTGTTTGGGCTGCGGGACAGGCCGATGAATACTATGCATATAAAAACCTCCTTTACCCTAACCGATTCAAGTATTAGCGCATACGATTACTTATATTTCCAAAACCAGCCTAACAGCGGGGAGAGCAAAGCAAGAGCCAGCAGCTCATAAGCCACCAAGGCCAACGGTCCCATGGCGTTCCATCCATCCCAGACGGTATGCAGACAGACTAGCAGAACACCGCCCGCTGCAGCCAGAAGTGCCGGGCCCACCGCCCAAAAGCGGCGGAAAGACTTGCGCGCAGGCATAACAACCAGGCCAATTTCTACGGATGCCAGCAGTGCGATGACCAACAGGCGCAGTGCATCGCCCCCGTTGCGCAATCCCAGATAAAGCAAACACAGCATTCAACCGCCTCCTTTGCTTCCAGTATTGCATAGATCGGGGCAGCTGTCTACTGTTCGCGCCGACATTTCAGAAAGAATTAAGAAAAGCCGCCCCGAAAGGCGGCTTTGTGTCTTATTCCCAGGTTTCCCACACTTCGGGGCAATAGCCCACGGTGGCCTGTTTTCCGTTGCGGACAATGGGGGTGCGCAGCAGAGCGGGATCCTCCAGCAGGCGCTCCTCCTTCTGGCTGTCATAGGCCATGTACTTCAGGGTGGCGGCCTCCTTTGCCTTGGGGTCGATCAGGTTGTCCAGACCGCCCACCGCCTGCTTGACGCTCTGCAGTTCCCGGGGGCTGAGGCCCTTTTGGGTCAGGTCGATGGCCTGGAATTTGATCCGGCGCTCCTGGAACCAGCGCTGGGCCTTTTTGGTGTCAAAGCACTTGTTTTTTCCGTAGATCTGAATATTCATACATCACTGCCCCAATCTCTTGAAGTTATGACCAAAGACCTCGCTGATGTTGGAGATCATCATAAAGGCGTTTTCATCCTTTTCCAGAATCAGCCTCTTCAGCATACCGGTCTCATGCCGACGGACCGCGCAGATGAGCACCATGCGCTTGTCGCCGGTATACATGCCGGTACCGTCCATACCGGTGCAGCCACGGTGAAGCTCTTCCATAATGACGCCTGCCACTTCTTTGGGCTTGGAAGTGATGATCATGGCGCTCTTCTGGGCATCCATGCCGTACACCATCTTGTCGATGACCATGCTGGTCAGATAGCTGGTGATCATGGCGTAAAGAGCGCTGTCGATGTTGCCGTAGATCAGCGCGGAGCCCACGATGACAAAGGTGTTGATGGCAAAATTGGTGGTGCCGATGGGCAGATCCATCTTGCCGTTGAGCCACTTGGATACAATATCCACACCGCCGGTGGTGCCGCCGGCCCGGAAGATCATACCGTAGCCAACACCCATGACCACACCGCCGTACAGGGCGGCGATGAGCATCTCTCCGTCAAAGGCAGGCAGCAGCGGCTCCAGAAGATCGGTGAACACCGAGCTGACCACGATGGCAAAGGTGGTTTTCATAAAGAATTCCCGTCCCATATTTCTCCAGCCCAGGAACAAAAGGGGGATATTCAGCACGATGGTCACCACGCCGATGGGCATGCTCCACAGGAAGTTTGCCACCAGAGCCAGACCGGACACGCCGCCCATGGGGATATGCAGGGGCTTGATGAAATACAGCTGACCCAGAGCATAGATCAGCGAACCCAGTGTGATGAACAGGTAGTTCATCACTTCTTCTTTGGACAAACGCAGCTTTTTCATAACAATCCTTTCTCAATGCAGGCAATCAGGTGTGCGATAGCATGTTTTTTATATTCCGGCAGGATGTGCCGGGCGATGGACAGCACCTCCGGGCAGGCGTCGGCAGGGGCGCAGCTGTGCAGTGCGCTCTTCAGCAGCTGCACATCGTTGGTGCCGTCGCCGGCCACATAAACGTTTTCCGGCTCGATGCTCAGCAGCTCCCACAGGTGCCTTGCGGCAGCCCCCTTGTTGGTCTGGGGATGCATGATCTCCAGCATGTGGGGCGAGGAAAACTGCAGGAAAAACTGTCCGGGAAACTGCGTTTCAATAAAGTCGGCCATCAGAGGCAGGCGCTCCTCCTCCCCCGTCACCACCAGGCTGAGCCAGGGCTGGGGGATGTCCTCCGCCGGGCAGGGATTCCAGGGCATCTTCACATTCCGGAAGTGCCGCCGGGTCCAAAAGCTGTCCTGGGCAACATAAGGGATGTGATCGGCATAAACCTCGATGCCGGCGTCGGGAAACCGGGCTTCCAGCGCCTTGCAAAGGCGAAAACCCTTCTCCCCAACACAGGTGTCAAGCACATCGGCTTTCCGAGCAAAATCATAGATCACCGAGCCGTTGTAGATGATGGCCGGAGCGTTGATCTCCAGTTCGGGAAAGAAATGCTCCATCCCGGCCTTGCTTCGGCCGGTGGCAACGGTGAACAGACCACCGTTGTCCATGAAGTACCGGGCCGCCGCCCGGTTCTCTTCTGAGATATGGTGATCGTCAAACAAATAGGTGCCGTCCAGATCGGTGAGGATCAGCTTTCCTTCAAACAGCTTCATGACATTCTCCCCAGTTTATCCAGAAAGTCCCGGAAATATGCCGGCAGTTCGCTTTCCACCAGACGGAGCTGCCCGTCAGCGGGATGCAGGAAGGAAAGCTGCCGGGCGTGCAGGCACTGGCCGCCCAGATCCACCCTGGATTTGGAAGGTCCGTAGACCTCGTCGCCGGCGATGGGATAGCCCAGGCTGGCCATGTGAACGCGGATCTGGTGGGTGCGGCCGGTTTCCAGTTTGCAGCGCACGTGGGTATAGCCGGGATACCGGCCGATGACCTCGTAATGGGTGACCGCCCTTCTACCGTCAGAAACGATGGCCATCTTCTTCCGGTCTTTGGGACTGCGGCCCAGAGGTGCGTCCACCGTGCCCTTATCCTCCTTCAGATTGCCGATGACCACCGCTTCGTAAGTGCGGGACAGGGTGTGGTCCTTCAGCTGTTCGGAAAGATACAGGTGTGCTTTGTCGTTTTTGGCGATGATCAAAAGGCCCGAGGTGTCCTTGTCGATGCGGTGGACGATGCCCGGACGGAAGGCGCCACCAATGCCAGAAAGGCTGTCGCCGCAATGATACAGCACGGCGTTGACCACCGTGCCGTCGGGGTTGCCGGGGGCGGGATGCACCACCATGCCCTTGGGCTTGTTGATCACCAAAAGGTCATCGTCCTCATAGGCGATGTCCAGAGGGATGTTCTGGGGCACGGCGTCAATGGGCTCGGGATCGGGCAGATCGACCCGGAGGGTCTCACCACCTGTCAGCTTGTAGTTCTTTTTCAGCGGCTTGTCACCCAGCAGGACCTGGCCCTCTTCCAGCAGCCGCTGAGCCGCCGAACGGGTCAGTTCTTCCAGCTGGTCGGCCAAAAACTGGTCCAGACGGCAGCCCTTGTCCTCAGGCGTCGCTGTCAGAAAGACGGTCTCCATCTTCCGCCGCCTCCTTTTTGGCTTTTTCGATCCGGGGCTCCATCACCAGGATGTAGAGCATCATCATGCCAACACCCACGCACAGGAAAATGTCCGCCACGTTGAAAACAGGGAAATCAATGAGGCAAAAGTCGAACATATCCACCACATAGCCCAGAAGGATGCGGTCGATCATATTGCCGATGGCGCCGCCGATGATCAGCTGCAGGCTCAGCCGGCCGAAGGCGTTCTGCATCCAGCCCTTGCACAAAGCCCACAAAAGGCCTGCCAGCAGGATCAGCGTCACCGCCAGCAGCATCCACCGTTGGCCGGTGAACATGCTGAAGGCCGCGCCGGTGTTCTCGCAATAGGTCAGGTGGAACACGCCCTTCCACAGGGGGATGGAGCCTATGGCCTGCAGGTCGGTGGCCGCCCAGTATTTGACCGCCTGGTCCAGAACGATACAGACCAGGGGAATGAGGATATTCAACAGCATAAAAACTCCTTATACGGCGATGATCTCGACTTTTCCGGTGTCGGGCTTCTGCAGGGGATCGCAGGCACGCAGCGCCCGGCGGCCCTCTTCGGGGATGAGCTGCAGCTGACCGTAAGCCTTGGTGATGAACAGGGCGTGGGCGGCCTGTTCCACGGCGCAGGCCGCGTCAAAGGCGTGCCACAGGGAGGCACCCATGGCAATGGGGCCGTGGTTCTGCAAAAGGGTGACGCAGTTGTCCTCTCCGAAGCCCCGGATGGCGCTTTCGCCCAAAGCGTCGCTGCCGGGGATCTCAAAGGGCATCACTCGGACCGGGCTGGAGCAATACATGCACAGCTCGTGGTTGAACAGAGGGATCTCCTGCCCGGCCGCAGCCGCGGCGGTGGCATAGATGCTGTGGCAATGCACCACGGCACACACCCGGGGGTGGGTTTTATAAATAAGGGTATGCATGGGCCACTCGGAGGAAGGCTTGTAGGGGCCGTCCACGATGTTGCCCGCAATGTCGATCACGGTGATATCCTCCGGCTTGAGCAGATCGTAAGGCTTGGAGGAGGGTTTGATGGCGATGAGACCGCTTTCCCGGTCACGGACGCTGAGATTGCCGCCGGTGTGCATGGTGAGGCCGCTCTGAAGCATCTGACGGCCGTAATAGACCACCTGTTCCCGCAGTTCCTGCAGCAGCATGGGCATCGCTCCTTTCATAGGGGCATATTTTGACACTTTATTATACCTCTATCGAAAGCCAAAAACAAGAGCCCGGCGCAATTTGCGCCGGGCTTTTACCCATTCTTTACAGTTGTTCCCGGATGCGGTCCTCCACCCGGTCGGGGGGCGTTTCCCGGCTTTCCCGGACAGCCGCCTCCACCCGGTTTTTGGTGGGTCGGCCTCCGGCGAGCACCTTTCCGGTGTTGGTGACCCGGGCGGGCAGCTTTTTCACCAGCAGCAGGCCGGTCAGCACCGCCATCATCAACAGGGCGAAGGGCAGCAAATCCGCAGCAGGGTTTTCTTTGCCCAACTCCTCCCGTGTGGTACTGAATACCAGGTCTCCCAGTTCCACCTCCACCCGGTCGGTGTACCGCTGGGACAGCTCCAGAGCGATCTCCTGTGCCTGTTCATGGTTTTCATTCACCGTCACATGGACATGGTTGTCCTTCTCGTAAATGCCGCAGGCTACGATGGGGCTGTCGCCGCCCATCCGGGTCACGATCTCGTCCATCACCTGCTGCAGCTGGCGGTAGCTGTAGGTTTGGGTAGTGAAGGTCACCGAACTGTGATCCCGCAGCTGGGCAAGGATCGCTTCCCGGCCCTGCTCCCCTGCCTTGTCGTCGGTGACAGCCACCGTCAGGTTGTCCATGCCCCCGTCGGTGCTCCACACGCCGCAGACGTAGTCGGGATAGCCCTCCCAGCCGCCCCAGGCCTGGTACAGCGCGCCCATGGTGCTGTATTTACCGTCCACCGGCTGCTCGTCAAAAACGCCGTCGGCGGGCACATCGGCCACCGGCTCCTGGGGCGGGGTCGTCTCCCCTTCTCCGCCGCCCAAAATCAGCACGTCATGGACGGCCAGATTCTCAGACAACACACTCGGCAGATCCTGGGGCACGGTGCACTCCACCGCCGCAAAGGCCGGGCAACAATATGCCGTCAAACAAATCAATGTCAAAAAAATCGTTATAAAACGCTTCATAAGCTCCCTCCGTCCAAAAGATTCCGCAGTTTTTCAATGGCCTTCCGGTACTGCCACAGCACCGTACCCAGGGGGCGTTCCACAATGGCGGCTACCTCCCGGAAGGTCAGCCCGGCGCTGAGGTGCAGGGCTACCAGCTGCCGTTCCTGGACCGTCAGCCGTTCAAAGGCCCGCTCCAGATCCAGCTTCAGATCGGGGTCGGTCTGTACCAGCAATTCTTCCAGCGGTTCAGTGGGTTGTTTTTGCCGCAGGGCGTCGATGGCCAGATTGCGCGCCATCCGGAACACATAAGCCCTGGGCTTTTCCGCCCGGGGAGGCTGGCGGTACAGCTTGAGAAAGACCTCCTGCAGAAGGTCCTCCGACAATGTACGATCACCGGTGAGCCGCACCAGAACGGTGAAAACCGGGGTTTTCAATTCGGAATAAATGGCCGAAAAGGCGCCCTGCTCGCCCGCTTCCAGCGCTTTCAGCAGTTGTTTCAGCTGTTCGTCGGTCATGCTCGCCGCCTCCTTTCATCTTCTATGACGGATGGGATGGGGATTTTATTGGCAGGATGGAAAAAAAGCCCGCCGGTTTCCCGGCGGGCTTTGCATGTTTTGGGATTAGTCCTCGTCGTCCTCGACCTTATACTCGGCAATGATCTTGTCCTGAACATCGCGGGGCACTTCTTCGTAACGCTCGAACTTCACGGAGAAGGAGCCACGGCCCTGGGTCATGGAACGCAGGGTGATGGCGTAGTCGGCGACTTCGCTCATGGGAACTTCGGCCTCAACCAGCTGCAGACCGTCCTCGGTGGGATTCATACCCATAACGCGGCCGCGGCGCTTGTTCAGATCGCCGATGATATCGCCCATGAAGGAATCGGGGATGGTGACCTTCAGGCTGCCAACGGGCTCCAGAACCACAGGGTTGGCCTGGGGGATACCGGCCTTGTAAGCCAGACGGGCTGCCATCTTGAAGGACAGTTCGTTGGAGTCAACGTCGTGGTACTTACCGTCCATCAGAGTGGCCTTCAGACCCACCATGGGGAAGCCGGCCAGGACGCCGTGCTCCATAGCCTCACGGATACCCTTTTCAACGGCGGGATGGAAGTTCTTGGGCACGGAGCCGCCGAAGACTTCCTCAGCAAACTCGAAGCCGTCGCCGGGGATGGGCTCGAAGTTCATCTTGACGTTACCGTACTGGCCATGGCCGCCGGACTGCTTCTTGTGGTTACCTTCGATCATGGTGACCTTCTTGCGGATGGTCTCACGGTAAGCAACCTTGGGATCGGACAGGTCGACTTCCACGCCGAACTTGCTCTTCAGCTTGGAGCACAGAACGTCGATGTGGATATCGCCGGCGCCGGAGATGACCATCTGCTTGGTCTCCACATTGTTGACCACGGTGAAGGAGGGATCTTCGTCCTTCAGACGAGTCAGACCGGCGGCGACCTTTTCCTCCTGGCCCTTCACCTTGGGAGCGATGGCGCGGGAGTAGCAGGGCTCGGCGAACTCGATGCCGTCCAGCTTGACGAAGGTGCCGGGGGCGCACAGGGTATCACCGGTCTTGGTGTTGTTCAGCTTGGCGACCAGGCCGATGTCACCGCAGGAGATCTCCTTGACCTCGATGTTCTTCTTGCCCTTGACGATATAGATGTGGCCCAGCTTTTCCTGGGTGTCGGTGTTGACGTTGTACAGGGTCATATCGGAAGTGATCTTGCCGGAAACGACCTTGAAGTAGGAGAAACGGCCGTACTGGTCAGCCACGGTCTTGAAGACGAAAGCCATGGGCTTGCCGTCGGCGTCGTACTTGACCTCAACGGGGTTGTCATCCTCGTCCACACCGTTCTCGATACGGACTTCAGAGGGGCTGGGAGCGAAGTTCAGGATGGTGTACAGCAGCTGCATGGTGCCGACACCGGTAAAGGCGGAACCGCAGACCACGGGGGCCAGGGAGCCGTCACGGACACCGGCGCGCAGACCGGTCAGCATCTCTTCCTTGGTGAACTCTTCGCCGGCAAAGAACTTGTCCATCAGTTCCTCGGAGGTCTCGGCAACGGACTCCATCAGAGCGTTACGCAGAGACTCCACCTGGTCCAGATGGTCGGCGGGCAGGGGCACTTCAACAGTCTTGTTGCCCTCGGCCTTGAAGGCCTTCTTGTTGATCAGGTTGACAACGCCGGTGGGCTTGCCGTTTTCGATCAGGGGGATGGTGAAAGGAGTGACGCACAGACCGTAGGCGTCACGCAGGGACTGGAAAGCCTTCTCGTAGTCGGCGTTTTCTTCGTCGATCTTGGAGATGTAGAAGAAATGAGGCAGACCCTGCTTGGCCAGACGCTTCCAGGCCTTTTCGGTACCGACGGAGGCGCCGTTCTTGGCAGAGACCACGATGACGCCGCAGTCGGCGACACGCAGAGCCTGAGCAACTTCGCCCTCGAAGTCAAAGTAGCCGGGAGTGTCGATAAAGTTCAGAATATAATCTTCATATTCCACGGGGGCCAGGCTGGCCTGGATAGAGATCTGACGCTTGATCTCCTCGGGATCGTGGTCGCTGACGGTGTTGCCCTCAGCAACCTTGCCCAGACGGTCGATACCGCCGGTACGATACAGCAGGCTCTCGATCAGAGAGGTCTTACCCTCACCGCCGTGACCCAGCAAGCAGACGTTACGAATTTTCTCCATGGGATATGCCATAGTTTTCTCTCCTTCAATGGTGTATTTAAATTACAAAAAAGCAATTTACCATTTCATTATATCGGATATCTCTGTACATTTCAACAATTATTTTCCAATGATACGGAAATAAAATTAAAATATGCACAAAAACACAGATCAAAGTCTGGTCACAATGCCCCGAAGCAGCTTTACCGGCAGGCTCCAGATCACCAAATAGGCCAAAACGTGGAGCGGATCGGCGTTGGTGATGGCCACCTGTCCGGTGAGGAATGCCATGATCAGCATACCCACCAGCGCGCACAGCGTGCCCAGAACGCAGCCCTGCAGGGCGGCCTTGCGCCACTTGGCGGCGGCGGCCAGCACCTCGGCAAAGGGCATCAGACCGTCGCGGGACAGCAGGGCCAGGGTCTCCTCGTCCTTGCCGAAGGCAGAGGCGGAATAGCGCAGCCGCTCCTCCAGCTCGGGCTGGTAGGTGGCGTCACGCTTCAGCTCGAACCGGCTCTCCACCGTGCTCTGGGTCTGGTTGGTGTCCCGCAGAGCCAGCACCGGGCGGATGCGGCTGCCCTTCAGCAGACCGAAGGAGGTATACACCTGGGGCATCACCTGGTAGCGGATGGAAAAAATACCGGCAAACTGGGAGTCGATGGCGATAAAAATGCTGTCTTTCAGCTTGAGGCCCTCGGTGACCCGGATGCCCATGCGCATCAGATAGGACGCGGTGCCCAGCTGCACATACCGGCCGCTGACATTGGCGGCAATGCCCCGGGTGTCAAAGAACCGCAGCTCCTTGGCCTTGTTGGGCACGATGTACATCTGTCGGGCAAACTCCACAAAGGCCTTTGCCAGACCGCCTCCCACCTCCTGCAGTAGGGCGGCGGCACAGCCCACCACCAGCTCGGGATCCTGGTTTTCGGCGATCTTCATGCCGGTGATCTTTACCGAGCCGGCGGGATACAGGTCGGCGTCCCGCAGAACGGCGGCACGGCTCCTGGCCAGACGGCCGGCCGACTGGGCGTTCACCAGCATACTGCCCGAGGTATAGAGCTTCTTGGTCAGCCGTTTCGCGCCGGCGCTGGAGGACAGCAGCAGGCACATGGGGGTGGTCATGGTAAAGATGGCCGACAGGCTCCACAGCAGATGGGTGGTCTGGCCTTTTGCCGCGGTGGCAGCCAGCGCCAGGGCCACCGCCAGAACGATGACGATGGGGCTGTAGAAGCAGGAATAGCTTTCGGTGAAATCGGGATAGGACAGGGCCTCCAGCGACACGTCGGTACCGCTCTGGGTCTTGACCGCCAGGTTGCGGATCTTGCCGTCGGTATACAGCTTGACGCCGCTGGGCGAAGTGCCCATGGTCAGCGCCTTGTAGCCCCGCCGCAGGGCCTCGTAGCGCTGCCGCTTGGCCGTCAGGGCGAAAAATCCGGTGATGGCGGTGACACACACATAGGGCACGCCCACCCTCCACTCCGGCAGGAAGGCGGCCACGCCGCAATAGGCCAGAGAGGCCAGTCCGGAAAGGGTCAGCAGGGTGTCCATGGTGGGCCTTCCGTGGAACAGCCGCCACAGACCCGACAGGGTGCTTTCCAGGCACAACAGCAGGGTCAGCAGCTGGCACAGGGCCAAAATACCCATATAATACTGGGGATAGGCTTCATAGGTAAATCCCGCCGGCATGGGCAGGCCCCGGGTGATGGCCAGAGTCACATACATAGATGTAACAACCACCGGCAGGAACAACAGCAGCCGCGCCGCCATACCGCCCAGACGGCGGCCAAGCTGATTGGCCGTCTGCCCGGCGTCCTCGGAGGGGCGGTTCACCCGGTCATACCACAGGCGTTTTTTCGGCTTGCGGGGCTTTTCTTCAGGGGCTTCGGGATCAAAGGCATCCAGATCCAGCCTGGGCTGGCCGGAGGTCAGGTCAATGGTGCGCAGACGGGGCGGCGCCTTTTCCTCGGGGGCCTTTGTCTGGTGCTTTCCCGGCTCGGCGGCGGTGCGCCAGGGAGCCGAGGTGCGGTTGCGCTGTTTTTCTTCCTCGGTGGGCTTGGCAGGCGCCTTGCGGGGCGGCACTTCCCGCTTGGTAAAGGCGGCGAAGTTCAGGGGCTCGGGCTGGGCCTCCTCCGGCTTAGGAGGTGCCTCCTGGGCCTTTTTTGCCATCTCCTTCACGGCGGGGAACTTCATGGTGATCTGACCGTGATCTCCCTGCCGCTGGGTCACCGGGATGGCGTCGGTCTCTTTCTTGATGCGGGCGATGTTGGCCAGGATGGTGTCATCGTCCGGCTCGGCGGCCTTCTTTTTCTCCTGTTCCCGGCGGCGGGCCTCCATTCTGGCCTTCAGCGCCTCTTCCTGACGCTGCATCTCCTCTTCCGAAAGGTGCTTTCTGGCAGACTCAGCGCGCTTTTGGGCAGGCTTCGCCACAGGCGGCTCGGGTTTGGCCGTCTGTTTTGATGTGTCTGCCCCTTGGGGCTGTTTGAACTCTGCCAGAATGTCCTCCAGCGAATAGCGCTCGTCGGTGTTTGCCACGGGGATGCTCCTTTATCCGGGAATGGTAAAACTTAACCTCTCTGGCGAACGGCCTCGTACAGCAGGATGGCTGCCGCGTTGGAGGCGTTCAGCGAATTGATCCGGCCCTTCTGGGGGATGCTGACGATCAGATCGGCGGCCTTGCGCACACCTTCCGAAACGCCGCTGCCTTCGGCGCCGATGACGATGGCGCAGGGCATATCAAAGTCGATATCGGCTGCGGGACGGCCGCCCATATCGGCAGCCAGGATGAAAACGCCCTTTTCCTGCAGCTCCTTGATGGCGGTGGCCATATTGGCGCACTTTGCCACCGGCAGATGCTCCAGAGCGCCGGCGGCCGACTTGGCGCAGGCGGCGTTCAGGCCGGCAGAGCGGTGACGGGGCACCACCACGCCGTGGCCGCCCAGCACCTCGCAGGAGCGGATGATGGCGCCCAGGTTGTGGGGATCGGTGAGGCCGTCGCACAGCACCAGCAGGGGCTTTTCGCCACGGGAAGCGGCCAGTTCCAGAATATCGTCGATGGTCTTGTACTCGGCGGCGGCGCCCTGGGCGATGATGCCCTGGTGGGAGCCGGTGACCGTCATCTTGTCCAGCTTGCGTCGGTCGCATTCCTGGATGGCCACGCCGGCGGCCCGGGCGGCGGACAGGATGTGGCCCAGGTTCTGGGCGCCCTGGGCAATGAGGATCTTGTCCAGCTGGCGGCCCGACTGCAGAGCCTCCCACACGGCGTTGCGGCCCTCGATGAGACCGGCGTCACCGGCTGTCTCGCTGTGCTCCAGCTGCTCCATGGCAGCAAAGGCCGAGCTGGCCCGCTTGGGGCGGTCGTTGCGATAGGGCTTTCTTCCGTTCTTTTTATCGTTGTAACGGGGCTTGTCCATCATCATTCTCCGTTCTATGGTCAAATTTTCGCATTATTTTGTAGTATATCATAAAAAAGAAGTAAAAGAAAGATAAACATCAAAAAATGGCGGGAAATCCCCGCCATTTTCTCAGTTTTCAAAAAAAGCCGCATGGATCAGCCGCACGGCCTGCTGCGCTTGCGCTTTGGGCAGGATCACCGAGATGCGCAGCTCTCCCGTGGTGATGTACTGGGGACGGATCTCCCCTTCCTGCAGGGCCCGCAGCATACCGGCGGCCACGCCGCAGCCGTCGGACATGCCGGCTCCCACCACCGACACCTTTGCCATGTCGGTCTGTACCAAAAAGCCCGAGAAGTTCAGTTCCCGCTGGCTGCTTTTCAGCACGGCGGCCACCTTTTCCCGGTCGGCGGCCCCCACAGAAAAACTGACCACGCCCCGCTCCGGACGGTCTCCCGGCGAGCGGATGATCACGTCGATGGAAATGCCGCTGTCGGCCAGACAGTTGAACAGACGGCAGGTCTCCGGTCCGTCGCCCAACCCCATCACGGTAACCATGTCCACCCGATCGTCACAGGCGATGCCCCGCACCGCCTGTCCGTGGCCGCACTCGCTGCCCAGAGCCGTGCCGCCGGTTTGGGGCGTAAAGGTAGAGCGCACCTCCACCCGGACGCCGTGCTCCCGGGCCAGCTCCACCGCACGGCTGTGCAGCACCTTTGCCCCCAGGGACGCCATTTCCAGCATCTCGTCATAGGAGATCTCCCGGTGGACCCGGGCCTGTTCCACCACCCGGGGGTCCGCCGAATACACCCCCTGCACATCGGTGTAGATCCGACACAGGTCGGCCTGGAGGGCCGCCGCCAGCGCAACGGCGGTGGTATCCGAACCGCCCCGGCCCAGTGTGGTCAGTTCTCCCTCCCCGTCGATCCCCTGGAAACCGGCCACTACGGCCACTCTTCCCTGTTCCAGAACCTGTTTCACCCGTTGGGGCTCCACCTTCAGAATACGGGCGTCCCCGTGCCGGCTTTCGGTGCGGATGCCGGCCTGCCAGCCGCAGAAGGACACCGCCGGGCAGCCCAGCGCCTCCAGTTGCATGGCCATCAGCGCCATGGACATCTGCTCTCCGCAGCAGAGGAGCATATCCCGCTCTCTGCCGCAGGGTTTCGGGTTGATCTCCCGGGCCTTTTCGATCAGCGCGTCGGTGGTATCTCCCTGGGCCGACACCACCACAGCTACCTGGTCCCCTTCGGCCCGTTGCCGGGCGATCAGTTCCGCCGCCCGGCGGATATGTATGGCAGAGGCCAGCGACGAGCCTCCGAACTTCATAACGATGCGCATATTGCACCCCTCCTATCGGTTTCTGTACCAGTCTATGACGGAGCGGTTTTCGCCGTGCATATCCTGTGGATTGATGCATAAACTGATAGGAATAGCAAAGGCTGACAAGTATTTTGCTTGTCAGCTGATTTTGGGGAGGAATGTCTGTGCTGCACCAAAATCCCGCCGTCAACCGGCTGCTCTGGCTGCTGTACCTGGTGCTGACGGCAGGCGCCGGCATCCTGTTCTATCGGGTGCTGTTCCGGCCGCTTTTGCCTCTGGCGGCCGCCTTTCTGCTCTCCGGGTTGATTGCAAAACCCGCCCGGGCCCTGGCCGGGCACACCCATTTGCCCCAGGGGCTGTGGGCATTGGTGCTGACGGTGGCGGTGCCGGCGGTACTGGCCGTGATCCTGTGGGCATGCTACCGGTTTTTCGCATACCAAATGCGGGAATTGATTGCTGTTTTGCCCGGAATGCTGGCCAATTTGCAGGAAAGGCTTTCTGCTTTACAGGATCTGTATTTTCCTGGCAAAATCGGAGATATGCTCCCTCGGCTGCAGCCTCCTGCTCTCGATTTGGGTGATCTGGCAGACCCCTTGGGAAAGCTGGCCGCTTCCCTGCCCGATCTGCTGCTGACGGCGGTGTTTTTTCTGGCCGCCACCGTGCTGTTCACCGGCTACCGGCAGGAAGTTTTGAGCTTTTTGCGGCGGCAGTTTCCGCCCCGGCTGCTGCAGGCTGTCCGGCGGCTGCGGGCCTATCTCCGGGAGGCGCTGTGGGGCTGGTGCAAGGCCCAGGGCGTACTGGCCGCCGTTACCTTTGGCCTGCTGCTGGCCGGTTTTTTCTTTCTGCGGATCGAGGGTGCCGTGCTGCTGGCCGCCATGATCGCCCTGCTGGACGCCCTCCCCCTGTTCGGCGCCGGGGTGGCGCTGATCCCCTGGGCGCTGGCAGAACTGCTGCTGTCCAATCCCGGCCGTGCCGCCGGGCTGGCCCTGCTGTTTGCCGTCATTCTGGCGGTGCGTAACGGGCTGGAGCCCCATGTGGTGGGCAGGCAGATCGGCCTGCATCCTCTGGTGTCGCTCATCAGCTTTTACCTGGGCTGGCGGCTGGCGGGGCTGGCCGGTATGCTGCTGGCCCCTATTTTGATGCTGATACTTGTCAAATTGCGGGAATGGGGGTATAGTAGGTTGTGGAGGTGACCTTCTATGCGACTGATTTCCTGGAATGTAAACGGCCTGCGGGCCTGTGTGGGCAAGGGGTTCCTGGACTTTTTTCATGAGATCCGGGCCGACGCCGTCTGCCTGCAGGAGACCAAAATGCAGCCCGATCAGCTGACGCTGGAACTGGAGGGCTATAGCCAGTACTGGAACAGCGCCGTGAAAAAGGGCTATTCCGGCACGGCGATTTTTACCAAACCGCGGCCTATTTCGGTGAAGAACGGCATGGACATCCCCGAGCATGACAACGAGGGCCGTGTCATCACCTGTGAATATGAAACCTTTTATCTGGTGACCGTCTATACCCCCAACGCCCAAAGCGAGCTGGCGCGGCTGGACTACCGCATGACCTGGGACGACGCCTTCCGGGAATACCTTCTGGAGCTGGACGCCAAAAAGCCGGTGATCGTCTGCGGCGATATGAACGTGGCCCACAAGGAGATCGACCTGAAGAATCCCGGACCCAACCGGGGCAGCGCCGGCTTCACCGACGAGGAGCGGGAAAAGTTCACCAAATTGCTGGACGCCGGCTTTACCGACACCTTCCGGCATCTGCATCCCGATCTGACGGGGGCTTACAGTTGGTGGAGCTACCGCTTCAGGGCCCGGCAGAACAACGCCGGGTGGCGCATCGACTATTTCCTGGTGTCCGACCGCATCAAGGATAAAATCGTCACCGCCAGCATTTTGCCCGAAGTCATGGGCTCCGACCATTGCCCGGTGATGCTGGAGATTGAACTATAAAAAGAAAAAACCGGCAGGGTGCTCCCTGCCGGTTTCTTTATGGTTCGAGGTTGATATGGTAAAAAGGACAGTTATCATCGGCGATGAAATACCGTTTCAGGATCAGCCGCGGCCGGCCCTTCAGAATGGGATGTTCTTTCTGATAGGGTTCCAGCCGCAGAGTCATTTCATCATCCATGAAATATTGGCCACCAAGGTAGCTTTCCACCGGACGTGTCTCTGCCTTTCGAAAGTCAAAGTAGCCGGCATCGATCATCACCAGTTCACTGCCCTCCAGGTTCTCATGTCGGGAATGCACGTAAAGCGACCCATCCTGACTGATCAAAAGAATATCGCCTTCATCGGTGCACCAAACGGTACCCTCCTGCAAGTGGGGGATCACAGCAAACTGCGCCTCCAGCCGAAGCTGCTCCTTGATCGCAAGGCAAAGATCGACGACGTTGCACAACACAATCACAACGGCCAGAAGCAGGCAAAGCCCCACGCGCCGCTTTTCAACAAATCGTTTCATTGCATCTCTCCTTTTTCTACAATTGTAGCAGAATTTTAGATGGATGTCAATAAAAAGCCGGCAGGGTCTTCCCTGCCGGTTGTTTTATCCTTTATCAATAATCCAGTTCTTCCTCTTCCCGGGCGTATTTTTCGCCGAACTTCTGGAAGTTTTTCACCATGAGCTTTTGCTGACGCTTGCGCCAGCGAGCGTTGGCGGTGAGCTTCAGTACCACCAGCACTAGGACAAAACCGGCGGCTGCGCCCCAGATGTACCAGCACCAATGATGCATCACCCGCAGCACGGTACCCACCCCGGGCAGCACCTTCACCACCGGCTCGGCGGCGGTAAAAACCGCACCCTCTTCCCAGGCCAGCACCGGGCGGCCCAACAGATCGTCATAAAGATCCACCGTCCGCTGTCCGTTCAGCAGATAGGTCACCACCTGTCCGTCAGAGGGCACCTGGGACCGGTCGGTGATCAGCAGATCACGGGTGTCGATCTCCCGATAGACCTCGGCATGATACAGGGATCTTCCGTCGGTGGTGTAAAAGCCCCAGGGGCCCATACCCATGCTGAGATCGGGTAGACCGGCAGACAGAAAACAGACCGCTGCCAGCAACAGCAGCAACAGGATCAGGCCCGCAATGCCCAAAGGCCCCAATTTTTTCCGTTCTTCCATCTGACGCCCTCCGTTCGGTGATTTGCCCTTATTTTAGCACAGACCGGCGGGATTTTCAATCATCCGGCGCAAAAGGCCGCAGGTTTTCCAGACAATCGTAGGGCAAAAGCACGGTGGGCAGGCCGGCATTCCTGGGGCCCAGAGCCTCCTGGGGAAACCAGATGCACAGGCCCTGGTCGGTGAGGTAAAACCGCTGTCCATCCAAAAAGGCTCCTGCCCTTCTCTGCCAGCCCCGGAAAAAGGGGCTCTCCCCTTCTGAAATCAGCTCCAACCGTTGCAAAACCAGCGGCTGTAAAGTTGTTTTCCAGTTTAGCCCCAACAGGCTGCTCAACAGCAGCGGACGGCCTCCCGTGGGACCAAAGGTGGCCGAGATCCGCCAGAGTGTCCAGTCGCCGTGACCGATTCGCCGGGATACCTCCAGAAACCCCGAACAGAATCGCTTATCCCGGCGGGTCTCCTGCCACTCGGAAAAACAGGCCGTGGGATACCTGCCCGGCTCCCGGGCGGCCCACTGCCGCAGCTGCCGGGCCCGCTGCAGCCACCAGCGGTCAAAGGGGGTATTCCCCTGCTGGGTGGCGGGATAGCGAAAAGCCCAGGTCACCCGCTCGTTCAGCGACCCTTCCAGCAACCGAATCTGCAATTCTTCCATAAAAAACACCACCCTCGTCCTACTGTATGACGAGGGTGGCATGCTTTATTCAAACAGTTTG
Organism: Clostridia bacterium; assembly: GCA_017521295.1. GTDB lineage: Bacteria > Bacillota > Clostridia > Oscillospirales > Butyricicoccaceae > UBA4644. The sequence continues at coordinate 29,760 of JAFXDF010000047.1, forward strand.
CGCAAAGATTCGCTGTAGGGCGGCCGGGCGATGCCCTTTTCGGTGATGATGCCGGCGATCAGTTCGTGATCGGTCACGTCAAAGGCCGGGTTGAACATCTTGCACCGGGGCGCCATGGGCTTTTCGTACCAGAGGGAGCGGATCTCCTCGGGATCGCGCTGCTCGATGGGGATATCGGCACCGGTGGGACAATCCAGATCAATGGTGGTGGTGGGGCCCAGCACATAGAACGGGATGCCGTAGTGCTTTGCCAGAATGGCCACACCAGAGGTGCCAATCTTGTTGGCGACGTCGCCGTTGGCGGCCACCCGGTCGCAGCCTACCAGACAGGCCTGCACCCAGCCGTTTTTCATCACCATGGAGGCCATGTTGTCGCAGATCAGCGTCACATCCACCCCGGCCCGGTGCAGCTCAAAGGCGGTGAGCCGGGCGCCCTGGAGCAGGGGCCGGGTCTCGTCGGCAAATACCTTGAAGCCGTAGCCCTTCTCCTGGCCCAGCAGGATGGGGCCCAGGGCGGTGCCGTATTCCGAAGTGGCGATGGGGCCGGCGTTGCAATGGGTCAGAATGCCGTCGCCCGGCTTGAGCAAAGACAAGCCGTATTCCGAAATGGCCTTGTTCTGAGCGATGTCCTCCCGGTGGATGGCCAAAGATTCTTCCTTCAGGGCGGCTTTGATGGCAGGAATGGGCGCTTCCTTCATGGAAAGCACCTTTTTGTCCATGCGGTTCAGCGCCCAGAACAGGTTGACTGCCGTAGGCCGGGAGGCCGCCAGCGCGTCACGCACGGCGGAAAAATAGCCGTAAAAGGCGTCAAAGCTTTCTTCCGGGGCGGCTTTTGCCCCCAGATAGGCGCCGTAGCCTGCCGCCACGCCGATGGCGGGTGCGCCCCGCACCTGCAGGGTCTTGATGGCGTGGCAGATCTCTTCGGTGGTATGTAAGGCCCGGTAGACAACCTCGCCCGGCAGCAGGGTCTGGTCCAGAACGACCAGGGCGCTCTTTTCATCATCCAGGCGGTTGGGGATCAAAGGCTCCAGAGACATGGGAACTCCTCCTTGTGTGCTTTTCTCCATTTTCCAATATATCGCTGAAAAAAGCAAGAGAAGAAATTGTGTTTTTCCCGATTGTATGGTAAAATGATTCAGATAACAACAGGAGGTCACGACCTATGAGCTATCTGGGTCCCGGTTTCATCCGGGAAGAAAAAGATGTGATGTACCTCATCCTGTATGCCCTGCGCTTCTTCCCCTTCGCCATCAGCGAGGGAGATCTGATGGACGTGGTGCTCATTGATGACGGTTTTGGATATTTTGAGTTCCGCTCTGCCTTTCTTCGTCTGCAGGAGGGCAAGCATATCGCCTCGGTGGTGGAAAACGGCGAGCCGCTGTACCTGCTGACTCCCGAAGGCGCCAAGGCCATTGAAGTGCTGGCATCCAGCCTGCCCCTCAGCGTCCGGGACAAGGCCGAACGGGCCGCGCTGCGGGTCATCGCAAAGATCCGCCGGGATGCCTCCATCAAGGCCTCTCACAAACAGAATGACGACGGCACCTATACCGTCCAGCTGAAGATCTGCGACAAACAGTCCGACCATCTGTCGGTGGAAGTGCTGGCCATGACCCGGCGCCAGTGCGAACTGCTGGAGGACAACTTCCGCCGCCGGGCCGAATCCCTGTATCACGAATTGCTGCTGCTGCTGTCGGGCGGCGGCACGGTGGAATAACATCAGGAGGAAAGAATATGCGTCTGAACAAGTTTTCCCGTCTGGTTGCCCTTTTGATGGCACTTTGTCTGACTTTGTCGTTGCTGGCTGCCTGCGACCAGGAGCCGGTTCCTCCTCAGGCGGAGACCGTGCCCCCCACCGAAGCCCCTACCCAGCCTCCTACCGAGGCACCTACCGAAGCGCCCACCGAGCCTCCCACGGAGGCACCCACCGAGCCTGACCCCGACCTGTTCGTGGCGGAGGGCAACGTGAACCCCCTCACCGGTCTGTGTGACGGCATCTCTGACGAGGCTCTGAACACCCGTCCGGTGGCCGTGATGATCAACAACATGATTAAGGCTCTGCCCCAGTGGGGCATCTCCCAGGCCGACATCATCTACGAGATGCTGGCCGAGGGCCGTATCACCCGGTTCCTGGCCATTTTCCAGGACCACAGCAAGATCGAAAAGCTGGCCAGCATCCGTTCGGCCCGGCCCTATTACATCGATATCGCCCAGAGCTACGGCGCCGTGTACATCCACTTTGGCGGCAGTGTGCCGGCCTATGACGCCATCGCCAAGCGCAAGGATCTGGTGAGCATTGACGGCATCAAGGGCAGCTGGGAGGGCACCGTATTTTTCCGGGATCCCGACCGCAGAAAGCAGATGGGTCTGGAGCACTCGGTGTACACCACCGGCGAGTATCTGGATCTGGCCATGGAAAAGCTCACAAACCAGGGCAAGGACCTGTCCCAAAGCGAACATCCCTCGGCCTTTAAGTTTGGTGAAAGATGGCACGACAACAGCGCCGTCAACGGTGAGGCCGCCAACAAGGTCACTGTCACCTTCAGCAGCAGCCACAAGCCCTGGTTTGAGTACAATGCCGAGACCGAAAAGTACCTGCGCTTCCAGTACGGCGATCCCCAGATGGACGGTTGGATGGATACCCAGCTGGCAGTGGACAACGTTCTGGTGCTGCGTATGCAGCTCACCGATCTGGGCGGCGAGTTGAAGCTGGTGGACATCGGCACCACCGGCAAGGGCGAAGGCTTCTTCTTCACCAAGGGCAAGTATGTGCCCATCACCTGGGAAAAGGAAACCTACAACTCCGAGATTAAGTACTACACCCTGGACGGCGAAGAGCTGGTGGTCTCCCGTGGACAGACCTTCGTCAGCGTGGTCACCACCACCGCGGACATCGTCATCGAGTAACAAAAGCTGAAAAGAGCACCCCACGGGGTGCTCTTTTTTATTTGGTTGGTAAAAAGGTCTGTACCGCCTGCCACAGTTTGGGCGAAAGCCAGCAGGCCGCTGCCGCGGCCAGGACTGCCAGCCCCAGGCAGATGGCTGCCGTGAGAAAAAAGGCGCTGTCCGGCCGGGGTTTCTTTCCGCCCGGAAACCGCTGCCGCTGCACCGACCAGGCCATGGCCTGTCGCCCCAGCAGGAGGATGGCTGCCAGCGACAAAAAGCCCGGCAGCAGCAATTGGGCCGCCGCCGCGCCGTAACCGGCCCCATCCAGAGCCAACACCAGGCCGGTGGCCTGAGCGGCCGCCAAAAAGCCCTTTGCCCCCACGGCCAGAAGGACCAGAGGGCAGCCTGCCCGCAGCCAAGCTGAAAGGAACAGGAGCCCCAGCAGCGCCCCGTCCGGCCAGAACCGCGGCCAGAAGCCGCCGGCTTGTCCCGCGGATGTGAACAGCTGCCCCACCCCGGACACCTGGGCACAGCACAGGCTCCCGGCCAGAACACCCAATAAAAACACGCCTCCCAGCAGTACAAAGGCGCCGCCGGCTTGCTGAGACCTTCCTGTTTTTTGCACTTTCATTTCCATCACCCGGTGTATTTCTATGGCCTGTCCGGGCGGTTTAGAACAGAAAAAAGCGGCCTTTCGGCCGCTTTTTATTATACTTCCACCTTTTCGTAAATGATGCCGTCGCACAGCTGCCGGGCACGCTTCAGATCCTCCTGGGTGCGGACCGTCCAGCCGATGAGGGGCACATCGTGCTTCTTGCAGGCCAGACGCAGCTTGTGGTCGATGTTGCGGATGTTGAAGGCGATGAAATCCGGCTTGGTCAGCGGATTGAACAGCAGGTACTTGGAATAATTGGACATCTTGGGGTCGTTTTTGCTGATACTGCCCAGCTGACCGCGGATGTACTGGGGCGCGTTGCGGCGCAGCCACACCAGCACCTCGGGGTCAAAGGACTCGATGATAAAGGCGCCCTGATAGGTCTCCAGCTTCTTCATCAGCAGAGGCTCCAGACGGCCCAGTTCCTGGCCCTTGTCCCGCTTAATCTCGATCAGCAGGGGCACCCGGCCGGCCACCAGTTCCAGCATTTCATCCACGGTGGGGATGCACTCCTCGGTGCCCAGAAGGCGTAGCTTTTTCAGATCCTGCAGCACCCACTCGTCCACCACACCGGGAACGCCGGTCATGCGCTCCAGCGTGCCGTCATGGAACACCACGATCTGATCGTCGGCAGTGATGCGCACGTCCAGCTCGATGGCATGGCCCCGGTCGATGGCCAGCTGAAAAGCAGCCAGGGAGTTTTCCGGCACGCCCTGCTCGCGGTTGTGCAGTCCGCGATGGGCAACCAGTCTGAATTGTTCAATAAAGTCCACCTTTTCCCGTTTGGCCATAGTACACGCCCTCCTTGGATTGATTTCTATAGTTTATCATATTTTCACCGGGCAATCAATGTTTTTCCCTCCCCCGGGGAAAATTTATCGGCACATTCTTGACCGGGAAAGCACTATTGTTATATAATATATTATGTATGATTATGTCCGCAAGGAGGTTCCTTGTATGAAGATCTTTCACGTTGCCGGCGGCGGTGACCGCGGCGGCGCAAAGACCCATATTCTGGCCCTGTGCTCCCGTCTGAAGGAGCGCTTTGACCTGAAACTCGTCAGTCTGCGCAGCGGCGACTTCCCCGAATCGGCCCAGGAGGTCGGCATCGACACCACCACCTTTTTCTCCTGGTTCGTGCCCTATGACTATTACCGGCTCATCAAGCTGGTAAAGCAGGAAAAGCCCGACATCGTCCACTGCCACGGTGCGAAGGCCAACGTGGCCGGCCTTTTGGTGAAGCTGTTCTGCCGCACCACCGTCATTTCCACCGTCCACAGCGACTACCAGCTGGACTATATGAACAACGCCCTCAAGCGCTGGACCATCGGTCTGCTGAACGGAGGCGCTCTGCGGTTCATCGACTATTACGTCACCGTTTCCGAACTGTTCAAGAATATGCTCATCACCCGCGGATTTGACCCCCACAAGTGTATGAGCATCTACAACGGCCTGGATTTTGAGGAAAAGGCCGCTCCCTTTGACAAGACCGCCTGGCTGAAGCAGACCGGCATCGACTATGAAGAAGGCGACGTGGTGCTGGGCATTCTGGCCCGCCTCACCCCCGTCAAGGACATCCCCACCCTGCTCCGCGCCTTTGCCAAGGCCCGGGAGACCAATCCCCGGCTGAAGCTGCTCATCGGCGGTGACGGCGAGGACACCGCAAAGCTCAAGGCCCTGGCCAAACAGCTGGGTCTGGGCAGCAGCGTCAGCTTCATGGGCTGGGTCACCGATGTTTCCCACTTCTTCGCCGCCTGTGACATCGACGTGCTGTGCTCCATTTCCGAGTCCTTCCCCTACTCCATTCTGGAAGGTATCCGGGAGGGCTGTGCCGTCATCACCTCCGATGTTGGCGGTATGCGCCGCCTCATCGACCAGGGAGAAAGCGGCTACATCTTCCAGCCCAAGGATGTGGACACCTTTGCGTCCTATATCCTGGAACTGAGCCTGGATGCCCACAAGCGCCGCCGCTTTGCCGAAAACCTGTACAACAAGGCCTCCCGACTGTACTCCCTGGACAGTATGGCCGACACCCAGAGCCGGATTTATGAAAACATCCGCCACCTGGAATCCCAGCCTACCCGGAAGGAAGTGCTCATCTGCGGCGCTTACGGCAAGGGCAACTCGGGTGACGAGGCCATTCTCCGGTCCATCATCACCTCCATGCGGTCCATCGACCCCCTGCTCCATCTCACCGTCATGACCCGCAAGCCCGAAGAGACCCGTCTGCTCTACGGCGTGCGCGCCATCTATACCTTCAACGTTCCCCGGTTCCTGTATTCGGCCAAGCGCTCCAAGCTGTTCATCAACGGCGGCGGCAGCCTCATTCAGGACAGCACCTCCAGCCGCTCGCTGTACTACTATCTGTTCACCATCTGGGCCGCCAAATGCCGTGGCGCCAAGGTGCTGATGTACGGCTGCGGTATCGGCCACGTGCACCGGCCCATGAACCGCAAGCTGGCCCGTCTGGTGCTGGACCACAACGCCGACATCATCACCATCCGTGACGCTATTTCCCGCACCGAACTGCAGGAAATGGGCATCACCCGGCCCGACGTCCGGGATTCTGCCGACCCGGCTCTGAGCCTTACCCCGGCCACCGACAGCGAGGCCCGCGCCTATCTCCGGGAGCATGGCCTGGACCCCGATGGACGGTATATCTGCTTTGCTCTGCGCCCCTGGAAGGATTTTGCACGGTACGAAGCCTTTGCCGAGGCTGCCGATTATGCCCGGGAGCGCTACGGTTTAGAGGCGGTATTCATGCCCATTGAGGACCCCACCGACCTAGAGCCCTCTCAGCGCACCGCCCAGCTGATGAACAGCGGCAGTCACCTGCTGCCCGCCCCCCGGCATGTGGAGTTGACCATGGCCGTCCTGCGGCAGATGCAGATGATGTGCGCCATGCGCCTGCACGCGCTGGTGTTCTCAGCCGCCGCCAACACCCCCTTTATCGCTGTGTCCTATGACATCAAGGTCCAGAGCTTTATGGAGTATGTAAGCAACCCCTCCTGCTGTGATCTGGAGTCTGTCACCGGCGCCTTCCTGCGGCAGCAGATCGACCGAGTCATGGCCGATTCCGCCTCCTATAAGGACAATGCCGCCCGCCTGCAGGTCATGGAGGCCCAGAACAACCTGGCCGCCCGTGAGCTGTTGGGCATCCCCGTATCCGAATAATCAAAATTAAAATAGAAAAAGGAGTTTCCGTTTATGAAACTTGGTATCGTGGGTCTGCCCAACGTGGGCAAGAGCACCCTGTTCAACGCCATCACCAACGCCGGCGCTGAGAGCGCCAACTACCCCTTCTGCACCATCGAGCCCAACGTGGGCATGGTCACCGTGCCCGACAGCCGTCTGGACTATCTGGCCGAAATGTACAACCCCAAAAAGTACACCCCCGCCGTCATTGAGTTCGTTGACATCGCTGGTCTGGTGAAGGGTGCCTCCCAGGGCGCCGGCCTGGGCAACAAGTTCCTGAGCAACATCCGCATGACCGACGCCATCGTTCACGTGGTCCGCTGCTTTGACGACGAGAACATCATGCACGTGGTGGAGGACGCCTCCAAGGCCGTGCCTGTGGATCCCGCCGGCGACATCGAGTGCATCAACCTGGAGCTCATCCTGGCCGACTGCGAAATGATCGAGCGCCGCATCGACCGCACCAAAAAGGCCGCCAAGAGCGGCGACAAGAAGTTCCTCAAGGAGGCCGCCGTGCTGGAGGGCCTGCTGGCCCATCTGAACGAAGGCAAGTCCGCCCGTGTGTACGAGTGCGAGCCCGACGAGATGGCCATCATCCGCGAGTCCGACCTGCTGAGCCTCAAGCCCATCATCTACGCTGCCAACATGGACGAGGACGGCGTCACCCATCCCGAGGACAACCAGTACTTCAACATCGTCAAGGAGATCGCCGCCGCCGAAGGCAGCCAGGTCCTGCCCATCTGCGCCAAGACCGAGCAGGAGATCGCCGAGCTGGACAAGGAAGAGCAGCAGATGTTCCTGGAGGAGCTGGGCCTGGAGCAGTCCGGTCTGGACCGTCTGATCCAGTGCAGCTATACCCTGCTGGGTCTGATCTCCTTCCTCACCGCCGGTTCCGACGAGGTCCGCGCCTGGACCATCACCCGTGGCACCAAGGCTCCCCAGGCCGCCGGCAAGATCCACTCCGACTTCGAGCGGGGCTTCATCCGCGCCGAGGTCATCGCCTTTGACGATCTGCAGACCCTGGGCACCATGTCCGCCGCCCGTGAAAAGGGCCGTATCCGCAGCGAAGGCAAGGAATACGTCATGAAGGACGGCGACATCGTCAACTTCCTGTTCAACGTGTAAAAAAAGAAACGGATGCGGTGCATCCTACACCTCATCCGCGCGGCAAGCCGCCCACCTTCCCCTCAAGGGGAAGGCATAACGCCACCCTCTCCTGGGAAAACTTCCCTTGAGAGGGTGATTTTTTATGGACAAAACCTGGGTGGCCGTCATTGCGGTGGTGCTGCTGGTGATCATCGCGGCAGGCTGGGTCTTTTACGCCACGGCAGGCGCGCCCATGCTGGCCGACTGGCTGGCCCAGCGCGCCCGATTTGCCGATCCGGGGCGGGCGGAACCCCTTTACCGTTGGTCGCTGGCCGTCAACCCCTATGCCGCTTCGGTGCGGCTGTCCCTGTGCGGCCTGTACCGGCAGCAGGGCAAGGAGCAGCAGGCCGAAGTATTGCTTCTGGAGGGAATCACTCACTATGCCACCGGGCCCGATCTGTACATGGCGCTGGCGGCCATGTATGCCGACAGCAGCCGCCTGGAAGAGGCCTGCGCCCTGCTGGACGGCGCGCCGGAGGGGTATCTTTCCCGACGCATCGGCACACTGCGCCCCGACAACGCGGCGGCGCCGCCCTCGGGCACCTACGCCGCAGGGCTCCCCTTTCCGCTGGACGGCGGCGAAGGCACCCCCTGGTACCGGCTCAACGACGGCCCCTGGACCATGTACGGCGCGCCGCTGGCTCTCCAGGAGGGCGAATACACCCTCCGGGTGGTGACCCTGGATGAGGGCAGCATCCCCTCCCCCGTGGACGAATACCGCTATCGGGTGGAAAAGCTGGAGCAGGCCTCCGCCCTGCAGTGGCTGACCACCTGCCCTTTCTGCGGCGGCACCTGGCAGAGCGGGAAATAAAAAAGCACCCCGTTCGGGGTGCTTTTCTGTTATGTAGCTTAGGCTTCCAGACGCTTTTCCACAGCGGCCAGCAGGGCGCAGGTGCAGAACACTTCGGCAGCGGCCTCCAGCTCTTCCACGGGGGGCAGAGAGGGAGCGATGCGCAGGTTGCTGTCTTGAGGATCCTTGCCGTAGGGGAAGGTAGCGCCAGCGCCGGTCATGACAACACCGGCCTCCTTGCACAGGGCATGGATGCGCTTGGCGCAGCCGGGCATGGCGTCAAAGCTGATGAAGTAGCCGCCCTTGGGGCTGTGCCAGGAGCCGGCACCGGTGCCGCCCAGGTTGCTCTCC
>JAFXDF010000048.1 GCA_017521295.1 Clostridia bacterium
CGCCAACATGCCCACCACCAACGAGGCTCTGGCTATGCTGCGTAAGTGCGAGCACATCACCGTTGCTCCCTCCAAGGCTGTTAACGCCGGCGGCGTCGCTACCTCCGGTTTCGAAATGTCCCAGAACTCCATGCGTTACAGCTGGACTGCTGAGGAAGTCGATGAGCGCCTGAAGGTCACCATGAAGAACATCTACGCCGCTTCTGTTGAGGCTGCTGAGAAGGCCGGTCTGGGCTACGACCTGGTCGCCGGTGGTAACATCGCTGGCTTCCTGCGCGTTGCCGACGCCATGATCGCTCAGGGTTTGGTCTAATCCTTAACCGAACGTCATAAGTCTCTCAAAGGACAAATGAAGAGTGCCGTCCCATCCGGGACGGCACTTTTTTTCGTTTTGCTATTCTTCTGTGACTTCGCCGTGGATACACACCCGGCCTTCGTCCGGGCAGCGGACGTCAAAGGCCCGGGCCCGGCCCTCGCCCTTGTCCAGGTCGGCCCCGTTCTGCAGAGCGAAAAGATAGGGGTACACCCGGTTCCACAGCTCGTGGCACAGGGGTGGGCAGAGGTCCTCCACCACAAAGGTGTCGCCCGCCTTGTGGTAGCCGGCGCGGCAGCGGCTTTCGGTAACGGTCAGTTTGACTTTCATGGTTGCTCCTCCTGTTGGGTGACACAGATCAGCGCCCGGACCTTTTCCAGAGTGCCGGGGCCGATATCCTCTACGGCGGCCAGCTCCTCCGGTGATTGAAAGGGCCCGTTTTGGGCACGATAATCCAGGATGTTCCGGGCCCGCACCGGGCCGATGGCAGGCAGCGCCTGCAGCTGCTCCAGGGTGGCGGTGTTCAGGTCCAAAGCGTCGGGAGAGACCTCCCGGACGGTGCCCGGCCGGGTCACCAGAGGCGGCAGATCGCCCGCGGGCACGGCAGTATGCAGGATGGGGAAGAGGCAAAGGACTGCCAGCAGCACCGCCGCCGCCATGGCCGCCCACAGAAGTCTGGTCTTCACTTGCCCACCCCATTTCTTAAGAAGTCATGAATTCTTTTCGGAAAAGGAAAATCCTGTTGAAATCCCTGCAGTCTTTTGATAAGATATTACCATAAAACAACGAAAAATTATACGGGAGGGCGATAAAATGTTGAAAAAGATCCTTTGCCTGGCGCTGGCCGCCGTTTTGTGCTGCACGCCGGTGCTGGCTGCCCCTGCGCCCACCCATACCGTCAATGCCAAGGCGGCCATCCTGTACGAGGTGAACACCGACACCGTCCTTATGGAGCAGGATGCCGACATGAAGCTCTTTCCTGCTTCCACCACCAAGCTGATGACCGCTCTCATCGCCCTGGAGTACGGCAATCCCGACGATGTGGTCACCGTGACAAACGAGGCCATCGACGGCCTGTACGAGCTGGGCTCTGCCAGCTATCTGCTCAACGGTGAACAGATCTCCTTTATGGATCTGATGCGCTATCTGCTTATCGGTTCGGGCAACGATGCCGCCAACGCCCTGGCCATCCATGTGTCGGGCAGCGTGGAGGGCTTTGTGGACCTGATGAACAACAAAGCCCAGGAATTGGGTATGACCAACACCCACTTCGTCAACCCCCACGGCCTGCACAACGAGGAGCACTACACCTCTGCCCGTGACCTCTTGACCCTTACCAAGGTGGTCATGGAGAACGAGATCATCGCCGACCTGGTGGCCCAGGACGAACTGGTGCTGCCTGTCACCAACAAGCATGACCGTACCACCACCAAGTACACCACCAATCATCTGCTTACCAATAAATCCACCGGTGAGTACTATTACGAAGGTGCCATCGGCATCAAGACCGGCACCACCACCCCGGCAGGCCTCTGCCTGGTGGCCGGCTGCGTCAAGGGCGACTATACCTACTATTCGGTGGTTTTGGGCTGCGAAAAGATGGAAGGCAGAAGCCTCCAGTTCGAGGAGACCATCAAGCTGTTCAACTGGGGCGCCGCCACCTGGTCCCAGCAGGTGATGCTGTCCTCCAGCCAGCCCATCGCCGACGTGCCCGTGCGCCTGGGCGATGAAAAGGACACCGTGGTGGTCCGCCCCGCGGAAAACATCACCGCCATGCTGCCCAACACCTTTGAGACCGACGACCTGGAGATGGATTACACCCTGGCTGAGGACGTGGTAGCCCCCGTGAAGGCCGGCGACGTGTTGGGTGAGCTCACCGTCCGATATGAGGACAAGGAGTACCAGCTGGATCTGGTGGCCGCCGACGATGTGGAGCGTTCCACCATGCTCTATGTGCTGGACCGGGTCACCGCCTTCTTTACCAGCACCACCTTCAAGATCATCGTGGCCGCCATCGTCGCGCTGATCGCCATTCTGGTGGCCTATGCCATCCTTATCAACCGCAAGCGCGCCAAGCGCCGTAAAAACCGCAGACGCTAAAACCGCCATTACAGCCAGCCGGGGGTCTCCGGCTGGCTTTTTCGGAAAAAGGAGAAATGACGCTATGAAAAAGATCCAGGAGATCAACGCCGCTACACCGGTGCGCACCCAGGTGTTCCAGCAGCTGGAAAAGGCCATTCTGGACGGCGACCTGGCCCCGGGCACCAGCCTTACCGAAGTCCGCCTCAGCGCTGAGCTGGGCGTGTCCCGCACCCCCATCCGGGAGGCCCTCATGCAGCTGGAGCTGGAGGGCCTGGTCAAGACTACCCACAACAAGGGCGCTGTGGTGGTGGGCATTTCCAGCGGCGATGTGAACGATATCTATCTGATCCGCACCAAGGTGGAGGGCCTTGCCGCCCGCCGTGCCGCCCAGAACATCACCGAGGAGGAACTGTCCGACCTGCGGGAGATCGTGGAGCTGCAGGAGTTCTATCTGGGCCGGGGCGACAATCTCCAGGTGGGCAACCTGGACCAGCGGTTCCATGAGATCGTCTATGAGGGCAGCCGCAGCCGCCCGCTGAAGCAGATGCTGTCCCTCTTCCACAACTATATCCAGAAGGCCCGGGCCACTTCGGTCCGCCGGGGCCGTGCCGCCGCCTCCACCCAGGAGCACCGGGCCATCCTCACCGCTCTGGAAAACCACGATCCCGACGAGGCCGAACGCCTCATGGGCGTCCACGTGGAGAACGCCCGCAAGAGCTTCTTCGAGCTGATGGAGTGATCCTATGGCGGAAGAAAAAACCAACGTCATGCGTATGCTGGAGCAGGCCGGAGTGGCCTATACCCCCCACGGCTATCCCCACGGCAAGGAGCCGGTGGACGGGGTCACCGTGGCGGGCATTCTGGGCCGGGATCCCCAGCAGGTGTTCAAGACCCTGGTGACCCGGGGCGCCTCCGGGGGCTACTGCGTTTTTGTCATCCCTGCCGACGCCACCCTGGATCTGAAAAAAGCCGCCCGGGCGGCAGGGGAGAAGAACGTGGAGATGATCCACGTCACCGATATCAACAAGGTCACCGGCTATATCCGGGGCGGCTGCAGCCCCATCGGCATGAAAAAGCCCTATCCCACCTTTGTGGAGGAGAGCGCCCAGCTGTGGGACACCGTTCTGGTGTCGGCGGGCCGCATCGGCGCCCAGGTGGAGCTGTGTGCCGACGACCTTTTGCTCCTTTGCGGCGGACAATATGCCGATCTGACGGTGTGAAAGAGCAACTGTCATTCCGAGCAAAGCGAGGAATCTCCCGCTGTTATGGGAGATTCTTCGGCCTTTGGCCTCAGAATGACAGTTTATTTTTTAACAATTGGTTGACAGTATCAACGAAAAAGCGATATACTGTTTTGTGGAGATGATGAATCTATGAATAATATTCGACTTTGCTTCCGAAAGATCAACCGCTGGGCCCAGGGATATGTGGCCCGGCGCACCAAGGATACCGGCCTCACCCCTTCCCAGATCCAGGCCCTGCGGCACATCGGCTATCACAAGACCATGAGCCAGCAGGAACTGGTGGAGGACATGGGCGTGGACAAGGCCGCCGTCACCCGTCTGGTGGCCGGCCTGGAGGAGCGCGGCTATGTGGTGCGCACCGCCGACCCCAGGGATGGCCGGGCCAAGGTCATCCAGGCCACCGAGGCCGCCTTGCAGATAAAAGACGACGTAATCGCTCTGGAGGAGGCCTATTACAACTGGCTGCTGGAGGGCCTCACCGTCCGGCAGCGGGAGGACTTTTCCCAGGCCCTGGAGATCCTGCTGGCCCGTGCCCGTGAGGGCCGCCGCAGCTGCTACAGCCAGCTGGACGCCTGCCGCAAACAGGAGGAGACCCGGTGAAGCTGATCTTCCGCTATGTGCGGCCCTATCTGAAACGCATGAGCCTGGGCCTGACGATCAAGTTTCTGGGCACCATCATGGACCTGTTCCTGCCCTATATCCTGGCCCACATCATTGACGAGATCGTGCCCCTGAAGGACATGACCCTGGTGATCCGCTGGGGTCTTTTGATGCTGCTGTGCTCCTTCCTGGCCATTCTGGGCAACGTGATCGCCAACCGGATGGCCGCCTGGGTGGCCCGGGAGACCACCAGACGGCTGCGCCACGACCTGTTCCGCAAGATCTCCTACCTGTCCAACCGGCAGATCGACGGATTCACCGTGCCCAGTCTGATCTCCCGCATGACCACCGACACCTACAACATCCACCGGATGGTGGGTATGATGCAGCGCATCGGCATCCGTGCACCCATTCTGGTCATCGGCGGCGTGGCGGTGACCCTCACCCTGGACCCGGTGCTGGCACTGGTGCTCACCTGTATGCTGCCCGTGATCCTGTTCATCGTGTTTGTGGTGTCCCGCCGCTCCATCCCCCTGTTTGACCACCTGCAGAAGTCGGTGGATACCATGGTCCGTGTGGTGCGGGAAAACGCCTCGGGCGTCCGGGTCATCAAGGCCCTCTCCCGCACCGAGGGTGAAAAGCAGCGGTTTGAAGGGGTCAACCGCCAGGTCATGCAGGACGAAAACCGCGCCAACATGGTGATGGCCTTCAGCAAACCGGCCATGAACCTCACCCTCAACCTGGGTCTGGTGCTGGTGGTGCTGGTGGGCGCCCACCGGGTCAACTCCGGCCTGTCGGGCCCCGGTGTCATCACCGCCTTTCTGACCTATTTTACTATCATTCTCAACGCCATGATGTCCATCACCCGGGTGCTCACCATGTGGAGCAAGGCCCTGGCCTCGGCCGAGCGTGTGGAGACCGTGCTGTCGGCTCCCGACGAGCTGACGCCCCAGCCCATCCCCGAAACCCGGGAGGATGCCCACATCGTCTTTGACAAGGTGAACTTTTCCTACAACGGCAGGGAAAACAACCTGGAGGCCATCGACTTTTCCCTGGCCCGGGGCGAAAGCCTGGGCATCATCGGCCCCACCGGCGCCGGCAAAAGCACCCTGGCCGGCCTGCTCATGCGGTTTTACGACGTACAGCAGGGCGCCGTCCGGGTGGCCGGAAAAGACGTGCGGGCCTATGACCTGAAGGCCCTGCGGGACAAGTTCGGCGTGGTGTTCCAGAACGATATTCTGTTCAAAAAATCCATCGGTGAAAACATCCGCATCGGTCGTCAGCTGGACATGACCCGGCTGGAACAGGCGGCAAAGGACGCCCAGGCGGCCTTCTTCATCGAAGAAACCGGCGGCATGGAGGCCTCGTTAGAGGCCCGCGGCGTCAACCTTTCGGGCGGCCAGAAACAGCGCCTGCTCATCGCCCGTGCTCTGGCCGGACGGCCGGAGATCCTCATTCTGGATGACAGCTCTTCGGCCCTGGACTACCAGACCGACGCCCGCCTGCGGCAGACCATTCACAGGGACTACGGCGACACCACCACCATCATCATCGCCCAGCGTGTTTCTTCGGTGAAAAACTGCGACAAGATCCTGGTGCTGGAAGAGGGCAGAATGTCGGGCTTCGGCACCCACGATCAGCTGATGCAGACCTGTGACCTCTATCGGGAGATCAGCCGCCTACAGATGGGAGAGGGGGCGGAAGCATGAAAAAGTCCAAGACCAACACCGTCCTCCGCCTGCTGAAATACATGATGCGCCACGGCTGGGGCCTGCTTCTGGCCATCGGCCTGACGGTGGGTTCCAACCTGTTCGCCCTGTGGGGTCCCGAACTGTCGGGCAAGGCCATCGACGCCATCCAGCCGGGCGAGGGCCTGGTGGATTTTGCCACAGTGTACCATTTCGCCGGATTGATGGCGGTGTTCTATGTGACCTCGGCCCTGATGGATTATCTGCTGAATATCCTGATGATCGCCATTTCCCGCAAGGTCACCTATCAGATGCGGCGGGATATCTTCAACCGTCTGGCCGACATGCCGGTGGGCTATTTTGACACCCACGCCACCGGCGATATCATCAGCCGCATTTCCTACGATACCGACACCATCAACGCATCTTTAAGCTCCGATCTGGTGCAGATCTTCGCCAGCGTCATCACCATCGTGGTGTCTCTTTACAAGATGCTCACCATCCAGATGAGCCTGGTGGCGGTGTTCCTGTTCACCGTGCCCCTGTCGGTGGTCATCACCCGTGTCATCACCAAAAAGACCCACGCCCTGTTCCGCCTGCGCTCCCGCAAGCTGGGCGAGCTCAACGGCTTCGTGGAGGAGATGATCTCCGGCCAAAAGACCCTCAAGGCCTACAACCAGGAGGACAACACCCTGGACGAGCTGGACGACATCAACGGCCAGGCGGTGGAGGCCTATTACCAGTCGGAGTACCAGACCGCCATGATGGGCCCCTCGGTGAACTTTATCCACAACCTGTCCATGACCCTGGTTTCGGTGTTCGGCACCATGCTGCACATGGCGGGCAAAATGACGGTGGGCGACATCGGCGCTTTCGTGCTGTACAGCCGGAAGTTCTCCGGCCCCATCCGGGAGATCGCCGACATTTTCAACGAACTGCAGTCGGCTGTGGCCGCCGCCGAGCGGGTGTTCCGCATCATCGACGAGCCTCTGGAGCCTGCCGACGCCCCCGATGCCCGGACCCTGGAAAACGTGCAGGGCCATGTGGAGCTGGAGAGCGTGGACTTTGGCTACGAGCCCGACCGCACCATCCTCAAGGACTTTTCTCTGGAGGCCAAGCCCGGCCAGATGATCGCCATCGTGGGCCCCACCGGCGCGGGCAAGACCACCCTCATCAACCTGCTCATGCGGTTTTATGACGTGCAGAGGGGCACCATCCGGGTGGACGGCAGGGATCAGCTGTCCCTCACCCGGTCCAGCCTGCGGCTGGCCTGGTCCATGGTGCTCCAGGACACCTGGCTGTTTTACGGCACCATTTACGACAATATCGCCTACGGCCGGCCCGACGCCACCCGGGAAGAGGTGGAGGCGGCCGCAAAAGCCGCCCACATCCACAACTTCATCACCCGCCTGCCCCAGGGCTACGACACCATTCTGGCCGACGACGCGGCCAACGTTTCCAAGGGGCAGAAGCAGCTGCTGACCATCGCCCGGGCCATGCTCATGGACACCCCCATGCTCATTCTGGACGAGGCCACCTCCAACGTGGACACCCGCACCGAGATGGTGGTGCAGCAGGCCATGCGGGAGCTGATGGCCCACAAGACCTGCTTTGTGGTGGCCCACCGGCTGTCCACCATCCAGTCTGCCGACAACATCCTTGTAGTGCGGGAGGGCAGCGTGGTGGAGAGCGGCACCCACGAAAGCCTCATGGCGAAAAAAGGCTTCTACTGGAGCTGTACCAGGCTCAGTTCGCGTAAAAAATCCATAAACTACCACGAAAAGGACGGCATAGCCCGTCCTTTTCTGCGTATTCTATGAGAAAACTGTGAAGAGAGGATGCTTGCGTCATGGTGATCATCGGTCTGGCCCGGGACAAGGACCGGCTGTGGCTGGAAAAGCTCATCCACCGCCACCGGCTGGATGCCCGTCTGGCAGGAGAGGGGGAGCCCTGGGATATCTTTGTGGACGGGCAGGGCAATGTCCGGGGCGGCGGACAGGTCATCACCTGCGGTCTGGAGGGGCACTGCACCCTGACGGCCTCCTCCCTGCTGCAGGAGGGCGGCATGGCCACCCTGCAGCGGTTCATGCACACCCTGGACGGGCGGGAGATCCAGCCCCGGGAGGTGCCGCTGGCAGAGCTGGAGGGCCCGGCCGGGCAAAAACTTACGGCGGCTGCCCTGCTTCTGCTGCTGGGGCGGGGAATTTGATTTGCATTTGGGCTCTGCCGGGGGTATAATGCTTTTGACATCTTATCGATCACAGGAGGCAGGAACCCCATGAAAGTCCTGAATACTTCTTTTGAAACCCTTCCCGTCAGGGAACTGATGGAAAAGCACAGCGTCCCCGGCTGCACCCTGGCGGTCATCCGGGAGGGCGAGGTGGCCTTCTCGGGTGCCTACGGCGTGCGCAACGAGCAGGGCACCCCCATGACCGAGGGCGTGCTCTTTGAGTGCGCCTCCCTTACCAAGTCGGTGTTCGCCCTGCTGGCCATGCAGGAAATCGACGCCGGCAAGATCGACCTGGACGCCCCCATCGCGCCCCTGTTGAAGGAGGAGCCCTGGTCCAACGATCCCCGGTTCCGCACCATCACTCCCCGGCATTGCCTGAGCCACGGCACCGGCCTGCCCAACTGGCAGGCAAAGCCCATGGACATGCACTTTGATCCCGGCACCAAGTACAGCTACTCCGGCGAGGGCTATTTCCTGCTGCAGCGGCTGGTGGAGCAGATCGAGGGCAAGAACATGAACGAGCTGTTCCGCGAGCGCTTCTTCGGCAAGTACGGCATGGAGAGCTCCACCGCCTACTGGACCCCTGCCGTGTACGCCGCCTTCTCGGTGGGCTTTGCCAAGGACGGCGCCGTGCGCAAGGTGCGCCATTCCCGGAGAGTTTCGGGCAACGCCCCCGAGCCCAACGCCGCCTGGTCCCTCTATTCCTACGCCGCCGATTACGCCCGCTTTCTGTGCGGCGTGATGGGCGATCACGCCGGTCTGTCCGACGGCATGTTTGCCGAGATGACCCGCCCCCAGAACAACGCCGACGAAAATGTCAGCTGGGGCCTGGGTTTCGGTATCCCCAAGGCCGATCCCAACGTGCTGTGGCACTGGGGCGACAACGACGGCTTCAAGTCCTTTGCCATCTGGGACAAGGTCACCCGGGACGGCGTGGTGGTCACCACCAACAGCGACAACGGCATGGACTTTTACATCGAGCTGCTGAAGGGTCTCACCGACGGCACCTTCTTTGACGGCATCGCCGCCTTCATCCGCGGCGCCGAATAAAAACAGAACAAAAAAGCACCCCGTCGGGGTGCTTTTCTTTGTTATAACAATCCGAAGGACCGCAAAAGAAAAATCCATCCGGTGATGGTCACCGCCGCGAGCAGGGTGGCCAGTACCACGATGCCGTTGGCCAGCACATGGTCGTTGCCCATCTGCTTTGCCATGATGTAGCCGCTGGGGGTGGAAGGGCTGCCCAGCATGATGAGGATGGCCATCAGCTGTGCGTCCCGAAAGCCCAGAAAGACTGCCGCAGGCAGGAACAGGGCGGGCAGCACCACCAGCTTGATGAGAACGGCCAGAACGGTGGGCTTTGCCTTTTTCAGGGCGTCGCCCCAGACAAAGGCCGCGCCGATGGCCAGAAGCGCCAGGGGCGTGGCCAGATTGGACAGCATGGACAGGGTCTTTTCCGCCATGGCCGGGATGGGGATCTGCAGCACGGCGAAGGGGGCGCCCAGGAAAATGCCGATGAGGATGGGATTCTTCACCACATTCAGCAGGACGTTTTTCAGGCGGGCGGCGTCCAGTTTTCCGCCGCCGCCGGCCTCCAGAACCAGGATCACCACGGCGAACACGTTGTACAAGGGCACCGAAGCCAGGATCATCAGCGGCGCGTAGCCGGCGTTGCCGTAGACGTTGGTGATCAGCGCGATGCCCAGCACCGCCGCGCTGGAGCGGTAGGCCCCCTGGACGAAAGCGCCCACCTGGGTCTTGTCCTTCATAAAAATCTTGGTCAGGCCCCAGATGCCCAGAATGGACACCAGAGTCACCACAAAGCCGTAGAGCACAAACTTTCCGTCCAGCAGCTGAGAAGGATCCATCTCGGCGATGTCCAGAAAGAGCATGGCGGGCAGGGCCACCTTGAACACCAGCTTGTCGGCCACCTTGGTGAACTCCTCGGTGAGGAAGCCCACCCGTTTGAGTACCCAGCCCAGCACCATCACGGCAAACACCGGCAGGGTGGCGTTGAGGCTGTAGATAAAATTGTTCAGCATAATTTCGCCTTCTTTGTGAGTTGTAGGGGCTGATGCCCACATCGGCCCGCCGTCAGATCAGCGCCAGCGTGCGCAAAAGGAAGATCCACCCGGTCACCGTCACCGCCGAAAACAGGGTGGTCACCGCCACGATGCCGCAGGCCAGGGTGCCGTCGTTGCCCATGTTTTCCGCCATGATGTAGGAAGAAACCGCCGAGGGGGTGCCCGCCAGCACCAGCAGGGCCACCAGGGCATCCTGCCGGAAACCCAGAGCCGCGCCGGGCAGCACCACCAGAGCGGGCAGGACGATCAGCTTGAGAAAGGCGGCCCCCAGGGTGGGGCCTTTTTTCTGCAGGGCGGCATCCCAGCGGAAGTCGGCGCCGATGATGATCAGCGACAGGGGAGAGGCCAGATTGCCCAGCATGGACAGGGCCTTGTCGCCCGCCGCGGGCATGGGCAGCCCCAAAAAGGCAAAGGGCAGACCCAGGAGAATGCCCCACAGGATGGGATTTTTGGCCACGCCTTTCAGAGCCCCCAGCAGCCGGGCACGGTCCAGCTTTCCGCTGCCCCCGGCCTCCAGACTGAGGATGACCACCGACAGCACGTTGTACAGGGGCACCGCCGCCAGAATGATCAGCGGGGCGTAGGCCCGGCTGCCGCAGATGCTCTCCAGCAGCACGGTGCCCAAAAGGGCGGTGTTGCCCCGAAAGGCGCCCTGGGCAAAGGCGCCCACCATGGTCTTGTCCCGGAGAAACACCCGGGCCAGCAGCCAGAAGGCCAGAACGGTGGCCAGCGTGCCACCAAAGGCGAATGCCAGAAAGCCCCCGTCGGTAAGGTCCTCCGGCCTCATGACGATGATCTGCCGGAACAGCATGGCCGGCAGGCACAGGCGGAACACCAGCTTGTTGCCCGTCTTGCAGCAACCCTCGGTGAGGAAGCCCATCCTTCGCAAAAGCCAGCCCAGCACCATCACGGCAAACACCGGCAGGGTGGCGTTGATACTGAATAAAAAATCGGTAAGCATAGATCTCTCCACACCGGGAACTTTTTTGGAAAATCCCGGTCTAACCCATCATAGCACAGGGTAAACAGATTGTAAAATATGAAATTTTAGGAATTTTTAAGGAAAAAGCTGTGGCACAGCCATGGGAACTGTGGTATACTATCTAAACTGAAATGAAAACGAAGCTTTTTTGTACATAACAGGAGAACGATTATGGGAAAATATGAAGCTGCGCCCAAGCATGCCGCGGCCCATGAGGGCGGCAAGAAAAAGCATATCGGCCTGTGGATCGCCCTGGCGATTCTGGCCGTTTTGGTTGTCTGGGGGATCTGGTTCTTTACCACACCGCCCGATCAGAACGTCATCGTGAACACTCCCACCCAGCCGGTGGAGACCCCCACCCAGCCCTCGGGTGAGCAGAGCACCCAGCCCACCGAAGAACCCACGTCTGGCGAAGAGGAGCGCAAGATGAAAAAGGGTTGGTACACCATCCTGCTAGCCGGTACCATGGACGGTTGGAACACTGATACCATGATGCTGTGCTCGGTGGACAGCGAGAGCGGCAAGGTCAAGCTGGTGTCCATCAACCGTGATACCCAGGTGGATGCCCCCATCGACATTCCCAAGCTCAACGCCATGTACGGTTGGAAGAAAGGTGGCACTGAAGGTGCCGAAGCCATGTGTACCAAGATCACCGAGCTTACCGGCGTGCCCATTAACCAGTATGTGGTTATCGGCATGGATGCCTTCAAAGAAATCATCGACTTGATTGGCGGCGTGGAGTATAACGTGCCCTTTGATATGTACCACAAGGACCTCAATCAGGATTATCACATCGATATCAAGGCCGGCCGTCAGACCCTATCCGGTTCGGAAGCCCTGCAGTTTGTCCGTTTCCGCTCCACATCAGAGAATGACTTTGGCCGTGTGAACCGCCAGAAGGACTTTCTCATTGCCACCATGAAGCAGGTGCTCAAGAAATTCTCCATCACGCAGATCGAAAACTATGTGGGCATCTTCAATAAGAATGTCACCACGAATATGAGTGTGCAGGATATGGTATGGTACGTCACCAACGTGGCGGCCAAGCTGGACTTTGATGAGGATGTCACCTCCGATACCCTGCCCTATGCCACCACCGGCTACTGGACCAATCCCAATGCTAAACGGTACAAGACCCAGTCCTATGTCTATCTGGATCCCGATCAGATCGTGGAGTATGTCAACGAAAATCTGAACCCCTACACCACCGACATCTCTCCCGACGAGCTGAACATCCCCCGGTGGATCAACGATTAAAATGTTTGAAAAATGCCCGGAAGGCTCTTCTTCCGGGCACTTTTTTATGGTATAATCCCAAAAGCAGACCCGAAAGGAGGGCCTACCGTGGCACAAGCCTGTTCTTATTTTCCCAAATGCGGCGGCTGCACCTGCCGGAACCTTTCCTACGCCCGGCAGCTGGAGCAAAAGACCGCCTATATCCAAAAGCTGCTGGCCCCCTTTGGGGTGAAAGCCGCCCCCTGCCAGGGCAGCGCCCAGGACACCTGCCGCAACAAGGTACATCTGGCCTTTACCCTGGCCGACGGCGCCGTGCGGGCCGGCTTTTTTGACAGCCGCACCCACCGGGTGGTGCCGGTGGCCAAGTGCCCCATGCACGGGGAGTGGTATGAAACCCTGGTGACCGTTGTGGAGGCCTGGGCGGCAGACTGCCGCATCCGGCCCTATGAGCCCCGGACGGGCAAGGGCAGCCTGCGGTTCGTGGCCGCCCGCTATCTGGGCGGAAAGCTCATGGTCACCGTGGTCAGCCAGCAGCCTAAGCTGCCCGGCCTGGACAAACTGCACGCCGCCCTGGAGGCATCCTTCGGCCCCACCGTGCTGTGGCTCAATGTCAATGACCGCCGGGACAGCGCCGTGTTCTCCCGCAATTTCCGCCACATCGCCGGCCCCAGAAAGCTCCGGGGCAGCATGCTGGGGGTGGATTTTGAACTGAGTCCCGACGCTTTTTTCCAGGTGAACACCCAAATGGCCGAAAAGATGTACAGCCGCATCCTGCAGCTGGCAAAGGATATCGGCCCCAAAACGGTGGTGGATGCCTACAGCGGCATCGGCATCACCTCCCTGCTGTTTGCCCGGGCGGGTATGCAGGTGACGAGCGTGGAGCAGGTGCCCTCTGCCGTGGAGGACGCCAAAGCCATGGTCAGATACAACAAACTGGAAGGCAAGGTCCGCGCCCTGTGCGGCGACTGCGCCAAGGTTTTGCCCCGGCTGAACACCAAGGGGGACGCCCTGTTTTTTGTGGATCCGCCCCGGCGGGGCCTGGGGGAGAGCGTCTGCCGCACCATCCTGGATTTCGCCCCCAAGTATGTGCTGTACCTGTCCTGCGGCCCAGAGGCCCTGGCAGAGGATATCCGCCGCCTGCAAACGGGCGGTTATAAACTCAAACTGGCCGAGCCCTACGATCTGTTCCCCCATACCGAACATGTTGAGGTGGTTACCTTGTTGTCGCGAGTCGAAGACGATGCGAGAACAAGCTGAAACCACCCATGCAAGGCCCGCCCAAGAAGCCGAGCGGAACGCGAAGGCTGATTGGCATGCGGGCTACTGCTGAGACGATTTGTTTGTTGGAAAGATGATGTTTTATCAGTTTCGAAGTCAAGAGGAGCGCCGGGCCTCCGGCAGTGGGCAGCTGCTGGAGTTTCAGTACGGTGTTCCCGGAGCCGATGTTCTTTCCCTGGATGCCATTTCCTTTTGGAAAGACGACTCCCTGTACCTGCATCACGACGACTTTGCGGCGTTTGATGTGCAATACGGCAAGATTATCCGATTATCCGGGACGGCACCTACCACAACCAAAAAACCGGACCCGTTGATCCCTGCGGCATCAATTGGTTTTCCTCCAGTCTGACCACAGAGATCGTCCGGAAACTGGAGGCTGCCGGCAATGCTGAGCCGCTTCTGCTGGAATGGCTCAGAAAAGCCCAAGCCAACGGTTTTTATATTTTAGGGATATAAAAACGTAACCTATAAAGAAAAGAGCGATAACCAATGGAAAAACTCAAATCCCTCTTTAAAGAGGATTCCAAGTTCAAGATCCTTTTGATCTCGGTGCTCATCACCGGCCTGTCCTACGGCCTGTACAAGGGCATGCTGGACAACTTCCTGGCCGAGATCGTGGGCATGGGCGAGATGGACCGGGGCGTCACCGAGTTCTTCCGGGAGCTGCCCGGTATTTTGCTGGTGTTCATCCTGGCGGCCTTTTACATGCTGTCGGCCGAGACTCTCTACAAGGTGGGTGCCGTCATCATGCTGGCCGGTATGGCCATGCACGCCGCCCTGCCTCCCACAAAGGTGCTGGCCACCCTGGCCATCTGCACCTACTCCCTGGGCGAGCACATCCAGCTGGGCATGAAAAACACCCTGGCCCTGGAGTATGCCCAACCGGGCAAGGGGGGCACCGTCCTGGGCGTTCAGAGCTCCACCAGCCAGATCGGTACGCTGATCGGCTATCTGGTGATCGTGGCGGCCTTCACCATGGGTACCGGCGGTGCATCTACTTATAACACTTTCTTTATCGCCGCCGCCGTTCTGGCGGGCGTCAGCGCGGTGTTCTCCCTGCGCATCACCGGCCAGAGCCGCACCGACGAGACCAAGCGCCGGTTCTATTTCCACAAGAAGTATACCAAATACTACATGCTGGAGATGTTCTACGGCGCCCGCAAGCAGGTGTTCTTCACCTTTGGCCCCTATGTGCTCATCCTGTTTTACGGCGCCAGCGCCGCCGCCATCAGCCTGCTGCACGCCATCTGCTCGGTGGCGGGATTCTTCCTGTCCCCGGTGGTGGGCAGGATCATCGACAAGGTGGGCTATAAGGCCGTCATGGTGGCCGACACGCTGATTTTGGTCATCGTCTGCTTCTTCTACGGCTTTGCCCATGAGCTGTTCCCCATGGACGTGGCCTTTATCGTCTGCTGTATCAACTATGTGCTGGACAGCATCATTTCCCTGGCCTCCATGGCCTCCAACGTGTACGTTCAGGACCTGGCCGACGACCAGAACGAGGTCAAGGCCACCATCTCCACCGGCGTGTCCATCAACCATGTGATCACCATCTTCATCGCCCTGTTCGGCGGCTGGATCTGGCAGGCCCTGGGCATCAAGACCCTGTTCATGCTGTCTGCCGCCCTGGGCCTGTGCAACAGCGCCTACGCGGCCACCATCAAGACCAAACAAAAAGCGTAAAAAGCAAAAGACCTGCTGTAAAACGCAAGAACTGTCATTCTGAGGCCAAGGGCCGAAGAATCTCCTCCCTCCGGCAGAACTGCCTGCAATGGGAGATCCCTCGACTGCGCTCGGGATGACATCTTACTGCGTTTTACAGCAGGTCTTTTTTGCAGTGAACCTATAAGCCGGGTTCTGTGATCGGCAGCCATCTATCTGGGACGGACATTGCTGCCCGCCTCAAGCCACCTGTCCGGAGATTGGCCGAGCAAGCCGTAGCCCCCGAGTCGGTGTTGCTTCGGATAGAGTTTACAGGATGGAACTGTTACCAGC
>JAFXDF010000010.1 GCA_017521295.1 Clostridia bacterium
AATGAAAATAACACCGCAGAGGATCCTCTGCGGTGTTTCTTCTAAAAGCCCAACAACAGCAGCACTCCGATGATGAGCAGGGTGTCGCTGATGTTTTCGGTTTCGTCTGCCACCAGGAAGTAGACCAGAACCAAAAGCAGAACGGTGTCTGCATCAAACTCCGGCAGCCTGATATTGCCGCCAAAGAGGCCTTTCAATCCGTTCCCTTTGGGCCTGGGCGGTGATATCGGCTCCTCTGCCGGGATTTCCGCAAAAAACGGCTCTTCCGGCTGGGTGCTTTGTGCAGGCGCATTTTTGGGCGGTGGTGAAGCCTCCGGCCAGGCACCTGCTATGTATCGGTTGTACAGATGCCTCACCTCCCAAGCTCATGCATGGCCAGGGTGGCGGCTTTGGTGATGTTGGCCATTTTAATGGCCCGGTCAATGCTGTCCGACCGCCGATCTTTCAGATACGGCCGCATGGCCTGCAATAAATTCACCCGTTCCCGTTTAACAAAATTGCCGTTTCCCGATACCGCCTGCATGATCTGTGGCAGCAGAGTGACCAGGGGGGATACAGGAACAGAATTGGTGTCCTGTGGCGGGTTTTGGGGCGTTTCCGCCGTGGGTTCGGCGGACAACAGATTGGACAGCACCGCTGTAAGTGGTGTATCTTCCTGTGGCGGGGGCGCAGGCGGTTCCTGTGTTGGTGCTGCCGGATCGGCGCTGTTTTGCCGGGTCTGAATGGCCCGGGCCAATTCGGTCAGCCGTTCCATGGCAGCCGGGTCGGAGAGCAACTGGCTCAAGCGTTCATCCAGATCAGCCATAGTGCATCAGATCCCCATCACTTCGATGGCCTTTGCAGCCAAAGCGGCGCCCTCCTTGGTAGCTAAAAGGTTTTGCAAAAGGGCGCGGCCGGGATCTTTTTGGGCATGCAGCGAGGCTTGTGCCGCCGCGCGAAGGGCATCGCTTCCGCTGCCAGCCAGCATTGCGATCAGCTGGCGGCCGCCGTCGGTGTTCATAAGGGCATTGTATTTGTCCAGCCCCTTGATGATCTTCATCCCCTGGGGGGACGACATCATGGAGCGGGCCATATTCTCGATTTCTCCGGGCATTGGATCTCCTCCTAAAAGATTTGATACCCCAGTATATGTTTTCTCTTTGCAAAAGTGACACAAAAGAAAGGACCACGGTATGAAAATCATTGTTTGTTCAGACTCGCACGGAAACTATCCCGGTTTGCAGGATTTGATCGATAAGGAGCGCCCCCAGTCGGTGTTCTTTTTGGGTGACGGTGAGCGGGACTGGGGACAGGTGGATCTGCCGCATACAACCGCTTTCGCAGCCGTCAGCGGTAATTGTGATATGATGTCCATGGAACCGCCTTATCGGAAGTTTGAGCTTTACGGACACAAGGTTTTCATGACCCATGGGCATATTTACGGCGCGAAGCAGGGCCTGGCCGGTTTACGGGCACAGGCGCTGCAGCACGATGCCGACTTGGTGTTTTACGGTCATACCCACCACGCACAGCTTGTGGAACAAGAGGGATGCACCTTTGTTTGTCCCGGAACCATGAGCAGTACCCACGAAGAATATGTGGTGCTGCAGCTGGAAAAAGACGGTTCCTTCACACTGGATTTTCGGAAACTGTAAAATTAAAAGCCTCTGTCAGGTGACAGAGGCTTTTCTCATTTGATTGTTCAGTTGCTAAGGACACGGCCGGAGCCAATGTAGTGGCTGGAATAGTAGGTGCTGTTCAGCGAATCGTAGCGAACGCCCTTGCCGGGAGCAGCAGCGTGGATAAACTGGCCGCCGCCCACATAGATACCGACATGGCCAACCTTGGAGCTGCCGGCATTCTGGCTGAAGAAAACCAGGTCGCCGATCTTCAGTTCGGACTTCTTGATCTTGACAGAGTTGGCATACTGGTTGGCGGAAGTGCGGGTCAGCTCCACGCCGAAGTGTTTGAACACGTACTTGACATAGCCGGAGCAGTCAAAGCCGCTGGGGGTGTTGCCGCCGTAAACGTACTTGCAGCCCAGGAACTTTGCGGCGTAATCAATGATCTGCTGACGGGTGCCGCTGGCAGTGGAAGCACTGCCGGAAGAAGTGCTGACAGCCACAGGGGCAGAAGCCGTGGCAGTAGCCTTGTAGGGGACGATGCTCACATAGTCGGGGGAGATATAACCGGTCTCACCGCCATACTGGACCTTGAACCAGGCATTGTTGATGCCGATGATCTTGGCAACGCTGCCTTCGTAAAGCTTGGTAACGATGCTGTTTTCGGTGCCGGGACCGCTTCGCATATTGAGAACGGAAGTGGTGACCTTTGCACCGCCGCATTCGATGTTCATGATAGGCTGGGATTCAACATAGTCGGCGCTCATATAGCCGACTTCGCCGTTGTAAGCCACCTTGTACCAACCGTCGGTCTCATCCAGAATGGCGACACGGGTGCCATCGGACAGCTTGCCCATGCTTTCGCTCTGGGTGGTAGCTTCCTGGCGGAAGTTAACGGCGGAAGAAGTGGTAACGGTACCGCCCTGAACATCGTATGCATAAGCCGAAACAGCCATAGTGGCAGTCAGCGCAGCAGTCAGGATCAAGGCGCGGGCGGGGAAATGAAATTTCACGGTGAACCTCCTGTGACAGGGGTGATTACTTGCCGCTCAGCGCTCTTTCCAGCCAGATGGAGCCCAGCTCCATGGCGTCGTACATGCCGTCACGCTCGGCGGTTTTCACCACACGATCTTTCGAACTGATTTCAGGGTCGGTATACTGCAGCTGGATGGACACCCGATTGGCCAGGGAATAGCCATCTTTCTGCTCGGCCGACAGGACCTGCAGCATGACGATATATTTATCAGCCATACTGCCGTAATAAATAACTGCGTCTTTACGCATCAGGGGGCGGCCCTTATAGGTCAGGGGCAGCACACTGTTTTTCCCGGTAGCTTCCATAAGAATACCTCCGATTGTATTTAGTATAACAAAATAGATTACAAAAGTCAAACAAAATAGTTACAAAAAAACAACAAAATTACAAAAAGTAAACAAAAATGCCGCCGAGAGAATGTCGCAGCGGCACTTTCGTTGGAAAATAATACCCATTTGGGCAAAATTAGTCAGAAAGATAGTGTCGAACCAGTTCCTGGAGCAGCTCATCGCGGTCCAGTTTGCGGATCAAGGTGCGGGCATTGTTGTGATTGGTGATATAAGTGGGGTCCTCCGAGAGAATGTAGCCCACGATCTGGTTGATCGGATTGTAACCTTTTTCACGCAGGGCGTCATACACCGCGGTCAGGATCTGCTTCATTTCCAGATCGGCGTCATCATGGATCTTAAATTTACGGGTGCCGTCGAGCATCAAATCGCCTCCAAAACCAGATATATCCTATATTATATACCACAATTGAGTGAAAGTAAAGGACGAGCAAACAGAAATTATGAAAAAAGAATGGACGCGGCCAGAGTCTGACCGCGTCCACAGGTCATATTTTATGCACGCAGGGTGGCGCCGTACTCGGCTTCCAGAGCGGAGAGCACGTTCTGAATGATCTCATCGGCCTCTTTATCGGTAAGGGTATGATCGGGATTACGCAGGGTGAGGGAGAAGGCAACGCTCTTCTTGCCTTCGGCAACCTGAGCGCCGCGATAGACGTCGAACAGTTCCAGTTTTTCCAGCTGCTTCTTGGCAGCCTTCTTGATGCAGGTCTCCAGCTGCAGCACATAGATCTCTTCGTCGCACAGGACAGCCAGGTCGCGGGTGCTGGCGGGATACTTGGGGATGGGCTGATAGAAGCGATCCTTGTCCACCAGCTCGAACAGCACTTCCAGATCCAGCTCAGCCATATACAGCTCGGTACCGATGCCGTAGTTCTTCAGCACGGCAGGGTGAGCCTGGCCGGCATAACCAACCAACTGATCGCCGTTCATAATGGCGGCGCAGCGGCCGGGATGATAGCTGGGATTGTCCTTACAGGGGGTAAAGACGCAGCCGGGGATGGACAGCATGGACAGCACACCCTCGATGCAGCCCTTCAGATGGAAGAAATCCTCGCCGTAGGTGGCCATCACCAGGACAGACTTCTCGTCGGGCAGCTGATGGGGATCGGCCTTTCCGTTTTCATCCAGCTTGGGCAGATAGATCTTGGAGGGCTCAAACAGATGGATGGCGGGAGCACGGTAGTTGTAGTTGCGGGCGGCAGCCTCCAGCATGGCGGGCAGGGCAGTGGTGCGCAGCAGGCTCTGATCTTCGCCCAGAGGATTGGTGATGACAACGGCCTGACGGCGGACGTCGTTTTCGGCCAGGCAGATCTTGTCAAAGGCCTTGGGGCTCAGGAAAGACAGGGTCTTGGCTTCACTGTAGCCGGCGGCGTTGCAGGCATCGTTCACCTTGCGGTTGAACTGCTGACGGCGGGTCAGACCGCCCTTGGTGGTCTCGCCGCGGAGCAGAGTGGTGGGAATGTTGTCGTAACCGAAGTAACGGGCCACTTCCTCGGCGATGTCGGCCATGCCTTCCATATCGTCACGCCAGGAAGGAACGATCACATTGTCGCCTTCCACCTTAAAGGCCAGCTTCTCCAGGGTCTTGACCATGAACTCACGGTCGATCTGGGCGCCGATATAGGCGCTGACACGCTCGGGCTCCAGCTTCAGGGTGCGGACGGGCTTGGGATTGGGATAGGCATCCACATAGCCGCCGATGATCTCGCCGGCGCCCAGCTCTTCCACCAGCTGGCAGGCACGCTGCAGGGCGGACATACAGCCTTCGCAGTTGACACCGCGCTCAAAGCGGCCGGAGGCCTCGGTACGCATACCCAGACGGCGGGAAGTGGTACGGACGCTGACAGAATCAAACATGGCAGACTCAAAAACGATCATTTCGGTCTGCTCGGTGATCTCGCTGTTCTCACCGCCCATAACACCGGCGATGGCCACTGCCTTTTCGGCATCGGCGATGACCAGGGTGTTTTCCCATAGCTTGCGGGTCTGACCGTCCAGCGTGGTACATTCTTCATTGGCAGTGCAGCGACGGACGATGATTTTGCCGTCCTTCAGGCAACGGTAGTCAAAGGCGTGCATGGGCTGACCATACTCCAGCATGACATAGTTGGTAATGTCCACGATGTTGTTGATGGGACGGATGCCTGCAGCGCGCAGACGGTCACGCATCCAGCGGGGGGAGGGAGCAATCTTGATGTTCTTGGCCATGGCGGCGCTGTAACGGGGGCACAGATCGGCGTCGCGGATCTCAACAGACAGATGCTCGCTGATGTCGCCCACGGTGTTCTTCACCTGGGGCTTGGGCAGGGAGAACTCCTTGTCAAAGGTGGCGGCACTCTCGCGGGCCAGACCAATGATGGACAGGCAGTCAGGACGGTTGTGCAGAATGTCAAAGTCAAAGGTGATCTCGTCCAGAGACAGCACGGGAGCGATGTCGTCGCCGGGCTTGCAGTCCTCGTTCAGAACGAAGATACCGTCGGTGATGCAGTGGGGGAACTCGGCCTGCTGGGCGCGCAGATCGGCCAGGGTGCAGATGGCGTCGGACTTGGTATTGTAAGCAACCATGTCGCCCTCGTGCAGGTTCTGGCAGGTGGTGTCGGGGCATGCAGTCTTGTCGCCCAGATCCAGGCAGGTGTGATAGACACCGTAGCTCTGGGTGGCGCACTCCAGCACCTTGGCAGCCACCACGGGGCCAAAGACCTTGTGGCCGGGCTGGATGTCGGCGGGGATGGAGGGCTTTTCGGGATCCAGAGGCTTGTAATCGTTCAGCAGGGCAGCGGCGGTAATAGCGCCGTAGGGGAAGTCACGCTCTTCCAGCTGCAGCTCCTTGAGGGAGCACAGCATACCGTGAGAGGGAACACCGCGCAGCTTGCCCTTTTCGATCTTGATACCGCCGGGCAGGGTGGACTTGTGCAGAGCGGCGGGAACCAGGTCGCCCACATGGACGTTCCAGGCGCCGGTGACGATCTGGACGGGCTCGTCCTTGCCGATATCGATCTGGCAGACCCACATGTGGTCAGAGTTGGGATGGCGTTCCATGGAGACGATCTTGCCAACCACAACGTTGGAGATCTCGTCGGCGGGGCTTTCCCAGCTGCCAACCATGGTGCCGGCCATGGTCATGTCGGCGGCGTATTTTTTAGCGGAAACGTTGTGGATACCCACATCGGTAAAATCTTTCAGCCAGCTATAAGGTAATTTCATGATTTGTTTCCTCCTTGCTTAGAACTGGGACAGGAACCGTACGTCGTTCTCGAACAGCAGGCGCATGTCGTCGATCTTGTAGCGGAACAGGGTGATGCGCTCCAGGCCCACGCCGAAGGCAAAGCCGGAATAGACCTCGGGATCGATACCGCAGTTGCGCAGCACGTTGGGGTGTACCATGCCGCAGCCCAGAACCTCGATCCAGCCCTCATACTTGCACATGGGGCAGCCCTTGCCGCCGCACTTGAAGCAGCTGATGTCCATCTCGGCGGAAGGCTCGGTGAAGGGGAAGTAGCTGGGACGGAAGCGGACGGAGGTCTCCTCACCGTACAGCTCCTTGGCGAACACCTCCAGCGTGCCTTTCAGGTCGCCCATGGTGATGCCCTTGTCGATGACCAGACCCTCGATCTGATGGAACATGGGGGAGTGGGTAGCGTCGACCTCGTCGTTACGGAACACCCGGCCGGGAGCGATGATGCGGATGGGGGGCTGGGTCTGCTCCATGATACGGGCCTGCATGGGAGAGGTCTGGGTGCGCAGGACGATCTCATCATCAATGTAGAAGGTGTCCTGAGGCTCGCGGCTGGGGTGGGTCTTGGGCGCGTTCAGCATATCAAAGTTATAATGCACAAGCTCTACTTCGGGACCTTCGGCCACGGAATAACCCATGCCGGTGAAAATATCGGTTACCTCGTCCAGAACGGTGGTCAGAGGATGCTTTTTGCCAAAGACGATCTTCTTGCCGGGCATGGTCACGTCGATGGTCTCTTTCTTCAGTTTGTTTTCCAGCTCGTGCGCCTCGGCACGCTCGGCAGCGCCCTCGATGGCAGCTTCGATCTTGGCACGGACCTCGTTGGCCACCTGGCCCACGATGGGACGCTCTTCGGCAGACAGCTGGCCCATGCCGCGGAGGATGGCGGTCAGCTCGCCCTTTTTGCCCAGGTACTTGACACGGGCTGCTTCCAGGGTATCCTTGGTATCGGCGGCATTGACTTCTTCAAGGGCCTTTACCAGGATCTGTTCCAACTTTTCTCTCATGTTGGGATACACTCCTTTATGTGATTCATATTGTGAAGACGATGGGTAACAATAAAAAAAGCCTCCGTCCACCTCTGGGACGAAAGCCATGCTTCCGCGGTACCACCCGCATTCCCGACAGTTGTCGGGCACTCTTGACTGATAACGGTGTCACACCGCCGCAGCCTACCAGAAAAACCTTCAGCTTTGGTGCTCGGAAGGGAACTTCACAGGATCCTCACGCAGGCGGCTCTCAGCCGGTGACCGCCATTCTCTGACCGATTGTGATCAAGCTACTTTCTTCGTCATCGCATTTTGATATTCATAACAAATATAAGATACCACTCCAAAACCGAAAAAGCAAGAGATTTTTTGCAGTTTCAGAGATAACGACAAAACATTTGTTTATTTTTAAAACGGACTTGAAAACCACCCTCCTTTTGGAGTATGATAAAGAAAAAGGAGGTATTGGGTATGAAACTTCATTTGAATGATTATCTGATATCTCGCGGCATTTCCGGCTAAGGCGGAAGTGCCTTTTTCTTTGAAAAGGGGAGGAAATTACATGTCCAAAGAGAAACACGTATTGGGTGCGGAAGCCATTTATGATGCCCGGACCCTCGGCTTGCCCAAGATGCTCATTCTGGGCCTGCAGCACATGTTTGCCATGTTTGGCGCCACCGTTCTGGTACCCATTCTGGTGAGTAACAACTACGGTATGCCGCTGTCCATCCAGACAACCTTGTTCTTTGCCGGTATCGGCACCTTGATCTTCCACGTCTGTTCCAAGCTGAAGATTCCGGCCTTCCTGGGTTCGTCCTTTGCCTTTCTGGGCGGCTTCCAGGCGGTTTCTGAGCTGAATGTTGGCAAGTTCGCCAATATGACCGGTGCGGAAAAGCTGCCTTATGCCATGGGCGGCATCGTGGTTGCCGGCGTTATGTACATTCTGGTAGCTATGCTGTTCAAGTTGGTAGGTGTCCGGAAGGTCATGCGTTTCTTCCCACCCATCGTCACCGGCCCCATGATCATCCTGATCGGTCTGAATCTGGCC
Source organism: Clostridia bacterium (assembly GCA_017521295.1). GTDB lineage: Bacteria > Bacillota > Clostridia > Oscillospirales > Butyricicoccaceae > UBA4644. The sequence goes on from JAFXDF010000010.1 coordinate 8,260, forward strand.
GGCACCGCAGTCCAGAACGCCCAGACCTGCTGGCCGCTGGCGCTGCTGTCCATCGCTGTTATCATTGTCGCCAATATCTGGGGCAAGGGCATGATCAAGATCATTCCCATTCTGCTGGGCGTTGTGATTCCCTATATCGTTGCTGCCGTGCTGGGCATGGTGGACTTCTCCGGTGTTGGTGCCGAGCAGGTGATCGGCCTTCCAGAGTTTGTTCTTGCCAAGTTTGACATCACCGCCATTCTGGTGATGGCCCCCATTGCTGTGGCTGCCATGATGGAGCATATCGGTGATATTTCCGCCATCTCTGCCACCTGCCAGAAAAACTTCATCGAAGATCCCGGCCTGCACCGCACCCTGCTGGGTGACGGCCTGGCTACCGCTGTGGCCGGTCTGTTCGGCGGCCCCGCTAACACCACTTACGGTGAAAACACCGGCGTTCTGGCGCTGAGCCGTGTCTATGACCCCAATGTGGTCCGCCTGGCTGCCACCTATGCCATCGTTCTGTCCTTCAGCCCCCTGTTTGACGCTCTGGTAAACTCCATTCCCGCAGCGATCGTGGGCGGCGTTTCCTTCATTCTGTACGGCATGATCTCTGCTGTCGGTATCCGCAACGTGGTAGAAAACAAGGTGGATCTGACCAACAGCCGCAATCTGATCATCGCTGCCGTCATTCTGGTGTGTGGCCTGGGCTTCTCCGGCGGCATCACTTTCTATGTGGGTAGCACTGCTATCACGCTGACTGCCATGGCCATCGCCGCCATCGCCGGTGTTGCGCTGAACGCCATCCTGCCCGGTAATGACTATGTGTTCGGCACCGACGCCAAGGGCGACGGCTCTGCCAATCTGGGCACTTATTAACAAATTAAAACCGATAAAAGCCAGGACCGAATGGTCCTGGCTTTTAGTTTTGCGTTCTGACGCCCTCGATGTGCAGGCATCGCAGTCTGCTGATGTTGTAAGTAGATAAGGGGCGGAAGTCCACATCATTGCTGTGGGCGGCCACCAGGATCCCGGTAAGGGTAGGGGAGTCCACACGCACCACCACCGGCGTGTGTTCATAGCGGTCGGTTCGGGTAAAGGCCAGCTGCACCACGTCACCGGGCTCCAGCTGACGAAGGGAAACCTCTGATGCAAAAGGCCCAGGCCCCAGGTTCCTGGTAAGAAAATCATACAGAAACTGCACTCCTGTCCAGGAAGGCGTGCGGTCGTTGGCGCTGCGATAGTACCAGCCAAAGGTTGGCGTAAAGTTCATCACCCCGGCCCCGGCATAAATACATTGACTTGCGAAGTTGGTACAGTCTCCGCCGATGGCACTGAAATCATAATAGATGGGATTCCGCCGATAAGCCCATGTGTGTGCATAGGTCACGGCGACATCCCGGTCATAAGTACGAATCTCTGGCATAATTAGAAAACCTCCTGCGGCAGTCTATGCTGCGCAGGAGGTTTTTGTGCTTAAAATGGTGTAATGCCAGACGGCTTTACAGCAGCGACATTTGCTTGTCCGGAGCATCCTCTTCCTTGATGAGCGCACCTGCGGCGGGAATGGTGCGGGTGCGATAACGGGCAACATTCTCGATACCGGCCTCGGACAGGAGCGATGCGCGGATGATCTGCTGATTCTTCTTCAGGGTCATCGCCGAAACACCCTGAGTTGCACGGGTGGTCTTTGCCTGCAGCTGTGCCGTGTTGAGGATCAGGATGCGGCTCTGGGTATAGAGCGCGATCTCGGCGTCGGGGGTAGTGTGGAAAGCGGCAACCAGGGGTACCTTGTCGTAATAGGCGCCGGTGAGCTTCTTGCGATTAGACTTGGTGGCAAAAGAAGAAAGCTCAACCTTGGCCACCTTGCCGTTTTCAAAGACATAGATCAGATTGCCGCTGAAATCACCGGGCAGCAGCATGAAGATGGGTGCTTCGCCCTCGTCCATGCCCAGCTTCTGGGGCAGATAATCGCCCAGCACGCTGGCCTTGGTGTCATCAAACTCGTGGAGCTTGGCCTTGTAAGCTTGGCCCTGGTTGGTGAGGAAGATGATCTCGGCCTTGTTGGTGGTTTCAAAGGTCTGGCGCAGACCGTCGCCTTCCTTGAACTTCTGCTCGCTGCTGACGCGGAGAGACTGAGGCACGATCTTCTTGAAATAGCCGTCCTTGGACAGGAAGATGCTGACGGGATAGTCCTCGATGTGCTGGCTCTCGTCATATTCCTCCACCTCGTGCTCATAAACGATAGCGGTACGGCGCTTGGTGGGGTACTTTTTGATAATGGCTTCCAATTCCTTGATGATCAGATTGCGCAGCTTGGCCTTGCTGGCCAGGATGTCCTCCAGACGGTCGATCTCGTTTTCCAGATCCTCCACTTCCTTGAGGCGCTTGAGGATGTGCTCCTTGTTGATGTTGCGCAGCTTGATCTCGGCAATGAACTCGGCCTGCACTTCATCAATGCCAAAGCCGATCATCAGATTGGGGATGACCTCGGCGTCCTCTTCGGTGTCTCGGATAATGGCGATGGCCCGGTCGATATCCAGCAGGATCTTGCGCAGACCCTTCAGCAGGTGCAGCTTGGCTTTTTTCTTCTGCAGGTCGTGATAGAGCTTGCGGCGGACACAGTCGGTACGCCAGGCAGTCCACTCCTCCAGGATCTCGCCCACGCCCATGACACGGGGCATACCGCCGATGAGAATGTTGAAGTTGCAGGAAAAGCTGTCGCACAGGGGGGTCATCTTCATCAGCTTGGCCATCAGCTTGTCGGGGTCGGTGCCGCGCTTCAGGTCGATGGCGATCTTGAGACCTTCTTTACCGGTCTCGTCACGCATGTCGGAGATCTCGCGGATCTTGCCGCCCTTGATCAGGTCGGTGACCTTGTCAATGATGGCTTCCACTGTGGTGGTATAGGGGATCTCGGTGATCTCGATGATGTTTTCCTTTTTCAGATACTGCCACTTGGCACGGACTTTGAAAGAGCCCCGGCCGGTGCGGTAGATACTCTCCAACTGGGCACGGTCATAGATCAACTCACCGCCGGTAGGGAAGTCGGGGGCGATCAGGGTGCTCAGCAGGTCGTGTTCGGGATTTTTGATGCGCTCAATGGTGGTGCGGCACAGCTCGTTCAGGTCAAATCCGCACACCTGGCAGGCCATACCGACGGCGATACCCAGGTTGGGGTTGGCCAGAATGTTGGGGAAGGTGGTGGGCAGCAGGGTAGGCTCCTTCAGCGTGCCGTCATAGTTGTCCACAAAATCCACAGCGTCGGCGTCGATGTCGGAGAAGAGCTCACTGCAGACGCTGTCCAGCTTGACCTCGGTGTATCGGGCTGCGGCGTAGGCCATATCACGGGAATAGACCTTGCCGAAGTTGCCCTTGCTGTCCACGAAGGGGGTCAGCAGGGCGCCGTTGCCCCGGCTGAGACGGACCATGGTTTCATAAATGGCAGCGTCGCCATGGGGATTGAGCTTCATGGTCTGGCCCACCACGTTGGCCGACTTGGTGCGGTTGCCGGAGAGCAGATTCATCTTGTACATGGTGTACAGCAGCTTGCGGTGAGAGGGCTTGAAGCCGTCGATCTCGGGCAGAGCACGGGACACGATGACGCTCATGGCATAGGGCATGTAGTTTTCGGTGAGGGTCCGTGTGATTCGTTCTTCGGTAAAGTTCATTGAGACCCTCCTTTCAGCTCAGATCGGCCAATTCCAGATAATTGGCGCCGTTTTCTGCGATATATTCCTTACGGCCCTGCAGATTGTCGCCCAGCAGCAGGTCAAAGACCTGGGCGGTGAGTTCCGCATCCTCGGGCATGACACGGATCAGCCGGCGGGTTTCGGGGTTCATGGTGGTTTGCCACATCATGTCGGGCTCATTTTCACCAAGACCCTTGGAACGCATGATGGTAAGCTTTTTGCCGGCCATCTTTTTGACGTAGTCGTCCTTTTCCTTGTCGGTGTAGGCAAAATAGGACTTGTCCTTATAAGTGATCTCGTACAGGGGAGATTCCGCGATATACACATAGCCGTCCTCGATCAAACGGGGGGTCAGCCGGTACAGCATGGTGAGGATCAGCGTGCGGATCTGATAACCGTCGACGTCGGCATCGGTACAGATAACGATCTTGTTCCAACGCAGATTGTTCAGGTCAAAGGCAGCCAGATCCTTGTTGTTTTTGTTTTTGACCTCCACGCCGCAGCCCAAAACCTTGATCAGATCGGTGATGATCTCCGATTTGAAGATTTTGTCGTATTCGGCCTTCAGACAGTTGAGGATCTTACCGCGGACAGGCATAATGGCCTGGTATTCGGGATCGCGGCCCTGCTTGACAGAGCCCAATGCAGAGTCGCCCTCCACGATGTACAGCTCTCGCTTGGAAAGATCCTTGCTGCGGCAGTCCACGAACTTGGCTACCCGGTTGGTGATGTCGATGGTACCAGCCAGCTTCTTTTTCAGATTAAGACGGGTGCGCTCGGCCTGTTCCCGGGAGCGCTTATTCACCAGGATCTGGTCGGCGATCTTGTCGGCCTCCTGGCGGTTTTCGATAAAGTAGATCTCCAGAGCAGACTTCAGAAACTCGGTCATCATCTCCTGGATGAACTTGTTGGTGATGGATTTCTTGGTCTGGTTCTCGTAAGAGGTGTAGGTGGAGAAGCCGTTGGTCACCAGAATCAGACTGTCGGAAATGTCGTTGAAGTTGACCTTGCTTTCATTCTTCTGATATTTGCCGGTCTGCTTGAGGTAGGCATCCAGGGCGGACACAAAAGCCGAACGGGCAGCCTTGTCGGGGGCGCCGCCGTGCTCCAGCCAGGAGGAGTTGTGATAATACTCCAGCTTAGGGGTGTTGGAGAAGCAGAAAGCGGCCTCCACCTTGACACGGTATTCGGGTTTGTCCTCACGGTCCCGGCCCATTTTCTCGGTCTTGATAAAACGGGGGAGGGTGAGGGAGGTCTCGCCGGCCATTTCAGTGACATAATCCAGGATACCGTTCTCATATACAAATTCTGTGGTCTCAAACTGTCCGGGCGCAGTCTCATTCTTCAGAATAAACTTCAGACCGGCGTTGACCACAGCCTGGCGCTTCAGGGTCTCCTGATAAAACTCCAGGGGGATGCGGATATCGGTAAACACCTGGATGTCGGGCTTAAAGTGCTGAATGGTGCCGGTCTTACGGCCGGAATAGGGGGTCTTGATCATGCCGTTGGGGGCATCGGTTTTGTTTTCGCCGTGCTCAAAGTGCAGCTTGTATTCAAAACCGTCACGGCGGGAAGTAACATCGAAATACTCGGAAGAATACTGGGTAGCACAAGCACCCAGGCCGTTGAGGCCCAGGGAAAACTCATAGTTCTCACCGGTGTTGTTGCTGTACTTGCCGCCTGCGTACAGCTCGCAGTAGATCAGTTCCCAGTTGTAGCGCTGTTCCTTTTCATTATAGTCCAGCGGCATACCGCGGCCGAAGTCCTCGATCTGGATAGAATGGTCCAGAAAACGGGTAACATGAATCACATTGCCGTGGCCTTCGCGGGCCTCGTCAATGGAGTTGGAGAGAATTTCAAAAAATGCGTGCTGGCAGCCCTCCAGTCCGTCAGAACCGAAGATGACGCCCGGGCGCTTACGGACACGGTCCGCGCCCTTCAGCGAAGAAATACTTTCGTTGTCGTAACGCTGTGTTGCTTTCGCCATAGCTACCTCCTGAAAAATTGCATACACTTTATTGTACCGAAAAAATCCGGCAATGTCAAACAAATCCAGGAAAAATCAAAAGACTGCAGACTGCTGCATAGGATCAGGGAAAACTGGTAAAACTTGTATCAAAACAAAGGTGAGGTGATCATGATGCAGAGTCTGAAAGCGCGTAAGCAATTCCGGATGACCGCACGGGAAAAGCAACAGGAAAATCAGCGGCTGCTGGGGGAGTATTATGATACCCTTATCCAGCTGCGGCAGGTACGGGCGGCCTTTCAGCAGGTGACCGATCCCGATCTGATCAACGCCTGTGTTTATGAGATGAACGCCCTGCAGCAGCGGTATTCCTATCTGTTACAGCGGATCAAGGATGAAAAGCTCACAGCCCTGCGGGTCCTGAAATAGAAAAATCCCCCGGCACCAATTTGGTGCCGGGGGATTCGCTTTAAACGGAGAAGTTACAGAAGAATCTTAGTTCTTATGCAGCTCGACCAGCTTCAGCAGGTGCTCGTAGCGAGCCTTGGCGGCAGCCTCGTTCTTGGCGAACAGAGTGGTAGCACGCTCGGGGAACTCGCGAGTCAGACGGCTGTAGCGAGCCTCGTTCATCAGGAACTCCTGATAGCCGCCAGCGGGAGCCTTGGAGTCCAGAGTGAACTTAGCTTCGGCAGCGGGATTGAAGCGGAACAGGTTCCAGTAACCGCACTCGACGGCCTTCTTCATTTCCTGCTGGCAGTTGGTCATACCACCCTTGATGGAGTGCATCTCGCAGGGGCTGTAGCCGATGATCAGAGAGGGACCGGGATAAGCCTCGGCCTCGGTGATGGCCTTGATGGTCTGAGCGGGGTTGGCGCCCATAGCGACCTGAGCCACGTAGACGTAGCCGTAAGCCATAGCGATCTCGGACAGGGACTTCTTCTTCATTTCCTTACCGGAAGCGGCGAACTGAGCAACCTGGCCGATGTTGGAAGCCTTGGAAGCCTGACCGCCGGTGTTGGAGTAAACCTCGGTGTCGAAGACGAAGACGTTGACATCTTTACCGGAAGCCAGGACGTGGTCCAGACCGCCGTAACCGATGTCGTAAGCCCAACCGTCACCACCGAAGATCCAGACGGACTTCTTAACCAGCAGATCCTTCTCAGCCAGGACCTTAGCGCCCAGAGTGCAAGCCTCGCAGGTGCAGCCGGCGATAACGGAAGCCTCCAGCTCGGCGACCAGAGCGGCGGAAGTGGCCTTGGAGGCCTCGCCGTCCATCATGGTGTCCAGCCAAGCCTGACCGGCAGCCTTCAGATCGGCGTCGCAGTACTCGACAGCGATCATAGCCTTGACGGTCTCAGCCAGAGTAGCGCGGCGGGTCTCAACAGCGGTAGACATACCCAGACCGTGCTCGGCGTTGTCCTCGAACAGGGAGTTGCACCAAGCGGGGCCGTGGCCGTTCTTGTCGGTGCAGTAGGGAGAGGTAGCAGCGGGGCCGCCCCAGATGGAGGAACAACCGGTGGCGTTGGAGATATACATACGATCACCGAACAGCTGGGTGACCAGACGTGCATAAGAGGTCTCGGCGCAGCCGGCGCAAGAACCGGAGAACTGCAGGTAGGGCTGCTTGAACTGGCTGCCCTTGACGGTGTTGTCCTGCATGTCGGGCTTGTCGGCGACTTCGTCAACCAGATAGCCCCAGACTTCCTGCTGGGCAGCTTCGCCTTCCTGAGAAACCATTTCCAGAGCCTTGACGGGGCAGACGCTGACGCAGACGCCACAACCCATACAATCCAGGGGAGAAATACCCATGGCGAAGGTGTAGACATCCTTGCCCTTGCCGGCCTTGATGGGAGCGGTCTTGATGGCAGCGGGAGCAGCCTTGACCTCTTCCTCGGTCAGAGCGTAGGGACGGATGGTAGCATGGGGACAGACATAAGCGCACTGGTTGCACTGGATACACTTGGCAGCATCCCAGGTGGGAACGGAGACGGCAACGCCGCGCTTCTCGTAAGCGGAAGCGCCCAGCTCGAACTGACCGTCAACGTGATCCATGAAGGCGGAGACGGGCAGGCTGTCGCCGTCCATCTTGCCAACGGGATTCAGGATGCCCTTGACCATCTTGACCAGCTCGGGCTTACCAGCCAGAGCGGCATCGTCA
>JAFXDF010000049.1 GCA_017521295.1 Clostridia bacterium
GCGCCTTCGTTGGTAAAGGTGCCGCCATTGATGATGACCTTGCCGCCGTCGGCCCAGATGGCCATACTGTAATCGTTCTGGCCCAGACCGTTCACGGTGCCCTCACCATTGATGGTCAGGGTGCCGGCGGTGACATGGAACACGCCATCGCCTGCGGTATCTTCGGTAACAGACAGTGTCTTGCCGTTCAGATCCAGCGTTACATCCTTGGTGACGACAACTGCAGTGGCGAGATCCACATCAGAAAGCATCACAATATTGCCGCCGACGGCTGCCGCTTCTTCCAGCGTAATATAATAGGTATCGCCGATCATAGCTACTGCAGCGCGATTGAAGCCGCAGTCATAGCAGATGTTGCCGCCTTCCAGATAGCTGCAGTTTTCGTCAAAGGCATCGCCGCAGCTGCAAGTGCCGGTATGGGTACCGTCATTGCCGGAAACATAGGTATAATCGTGGGTATGGACGGGAATCTCTTCTTCTTCCACAATGAGATTCCATTTTGCATACACCGTCATATCGGCGGTGACCGTCATGCTGGAAGAAAAACGTTCGCCGGAGGATGTGTACCAACCGGCAAAGGCATAGCCGGTACGGGAGGGTCTTCCGACGGAGCCGACGCGCTCACCTTCTGTTACGGTTACTGTCGCATAGGTGCCCTTGCTGCCGTAATTATACAGGAAGGTAACGGTATAGGTGGCCAGCTGAATCTCCGGCTGGGGTTCAACAGGTTTGGCCTTTTCTTCGTATCTGTACAGGATGACAGCCAGTTCAGCGCGGTTGGCGCTGCCCTGAGGGGCCAGATTGCTGCCGATGCCGTTGATGATGCCTGTGGTGCAGGCCCACTGCATGGCAGAAACAGCCCACTGGCTGATTTGAGAAGCGTCGGCGTAGGCCTGAAGATCCATGCTTTCGCCCATGCTGACATCAAAACCCTTCAGCTGCACATAACGATACAGCATGGTTACCAACTGCTCGCGCGTAATGTTGCCGTCGGGGTCGGTGCCGTCGGATACTCCGGAGGCGATTGCCCACTTCTGTCCGGTCAGATACCAGGGGTCGCTGCCGGCGGTACTGACACCTTCCATGCGGGCCAGTGTGGTCCAAACCATTGCGCGGCTGACTTTGCCGTTGGGCTGGAAGGCGCCATCACCAACACCGTTCATCAGGTTGTTTTCGTAGACATAGGCAACTTCACGGGCGAACCAGTCGTCGGTTGCCACATCGGTAATGGTGCCCGTTGCCGCGAAGGCCGAGGGGGCCAGGGAAAAGGTCAGACATACGGCCAGCAAAATGGAAAGAATTCTATGTTTCATTGTGTTTTCCTCATTTCATCATCAAGTTGTTGTGTTTATTATGAAGAGCCGCGTTTGTGGGAAGAGGTCGAGGAGTATCCTCGACCTCTTGATTACTGTTTCGGCAGTTTATTCATAAATGCTGATGGTGCCGTTCCAGATGCGCTGTTCGCGCAGCAGGGTATTCAGCACTTCGGTTTCATGAGCACAGGCGCCCTGTTCTTCAACCTTCAGACCGGTTTTGGCCTGATACACGTGCCAGGCTTCGTGGGCGATATTGGAAGCCAAAGTGGCACCGGTCAGTCTGGGGTTGTTGATATAGCACACCGGCTTGGCTGCGTGAGGATAGGTGTAAGCCAGTGCATCGGGAATTTTTTCTTCAGCAGCCTTGATGCCGCCGGTCAGATACTTGGTGACAAAGGCATACTCTTCAGGGGCAACGACCTGCAGCTCCAACATGGCAGACTGAATGTGGCCTTCCAGATCCAGGGTGGTGTTGCAGTACCAGAGCTCACCGTCGTGGACAAAACCCACACCGCCCAGGCGGGTGGCCAGGAACCAGGGGGAGCAGTAGAGGGTGCCGTCTACCAGCTTGAAATCCTTGATGCGCCACTGCAGAGAGGCTTTATAGATCTCCTGATGACCCAGAGCAGGCCAGGTCTTTTTCATGGGCTCGGAATCGATGACATACTTGCCGGCCTTCTGGTCATGGGTGACGTCGATGGGCAGATAAGCAGCAACCTCTTCCAGCGGGAACCAGTCGCTGGGAACGGTTTCGGGTACTTCAAAGGTTACGGTCTGCACTTCGCAGTCGGGGGCTTCGGTTACGTTCAGCTCACCGGCGAATACGGTGGTGGAAAGCATGAATACGGTCAAAAGTGTAATAAAGAAATATCTCATGTCAATTCTCCCTTTTTTAATGTTTTTCAGTGGGTTTCTTCTGTGGCGTCGATTACATCTTGCCTGGGTACGGCACATTGTCGTACGGACGCAGCCAAAGATGTGCTGTTTTTTGTGGACCACTGTAAAGGGACGCAAAAAGCGCCTGGATACAGCTACTCCGTTCCAAATACACTCCTTTCGGCAACTGGCTGCCATGCCCTTGCGGGGTTAGGCCCTATAGCTTTGCGTCACAGCTTTTCAACTGCTTTGCCTTTGTCGTTTGCGAGCTGGAAGCGTTCTGTGCTCCGGCGCTCTGACAAAGATATTCTGTTTTGTATGGTTTGTCTGAGGATTAAACTGGATACTTGCACCCACAATATAACACCATGGTTATTTTTTGTCAATACAATTTCAAAATTTAAATATTTGCGAAACCAATATAGATGACGGCCAAGTGTTCCGGCTTTGTGTTCTCTGCGGCTCAAGATCACCGGAATGAGACAGGTTAAAATGCTATCGTATTTTGCGATAGCACCTATGCAAAAAATATTATTCCCAAGGGTTTAAAATCTTTGTAAAATAAAACAAAGAACAAAGACCGGGATCTTTGTTCGAAAGTTCTACACAATTGAGAAAAGGAGATGCAACCATGAGCAAAAAGTTGATCGCTCTGATGATGGCCGCCCTGATGCTGCTGTCTGTGGCCGCTGCCTGCGGTAACGACAAGCCTGCCGAGACGCCCACCACGCCCACGACCCCCGCACCTACCACTCCCGCACCCACTACCCCTGCCCCCACCCAGCCCACCGAGCCCGCCAAGAAGATCTACTACACCTACCTGACCGGTGACGTGGACACCATGAACGGTATGGGTACCGTTCTGGATGCCAACTCCGTCCCCCTGTCCTGGTGTAACTCCACCCTGTGGATCGCCGTTCCCAACGAGGACGGCATGGGCTACCACTACATTCCCGACCTGGCCGAGGATATGCCCAAGAAGATCGACGATCTGACCTGGGAGTTCACCATCCGCGAAGAGGCCAAGTGGTCCAACGGTGATCCCATCAACGCCGACACCTACATGTACACCTTCAAGACCATCCTGGATCCCAAGATGGTCAATGCCATGGCCATCTTCCTGGCTGACAACAACATCACCATCAAGAACGCCTACGCCTATATGCTGCAGGGCACTGCTGATTATCCCGATGCTATGGATTGGGAAGAGGTCGGTATCAAGAAGATCGACGACCGCACCATCCAGATCACCACCGAGACTCCCGTCAACGAGAAGGATTTCTGCACCCATTTCACCGCCCGTTCCAATTATCCCGTCCATCCCGAGCTGTTCGAGGAGTGCCTGAGCTCTGATCGTCTGACCACCACCTACGGTTCCGATCTGGAGCACTGGATCGGCTGCGGCCCCTACACCTTTGACAGTTGGGAGTATGACAACCTGCATGTCTACACCAAGAACGAGGATCACTGGCTGGCCGAGTACTTCAACTATGACGAGGTCCAGGTTCGCATCGTTCCCGAAATGAACGCCCGTGTGCAGCTGTTCGAATCCGGCCAGCTGGACTCCCTGTCTCCCGACTCCAACACCATCGAGGCTTACATTGATGACCCCCGTATGGTGTCTTACCCTTCCACCATGGTCTATGACTATGACATCAACGTGAAGAATACCTCCAACCCCCTGTCCGGCAACAACAACTTCGAAAAGGCCATGTATCACGCCATGAACCGTGAAGTCATCGCCCGTGATATCTTCGGTTACATGGAGCCCACCGGTACTTACATCAACGGCCAGGCCGGCTGTCTGTCCGAGAGCGGTCTGACCTATCGTGAGTCCAAGTACGGTAAAGAAGTCTGGGATATGATCGAGAGCTGGAGCGCCGAAGGCGAAGTCTGCGGCTACAACCCCGATCTGGCTTATGACTATCTGATGAAGGCCTATGCCGACGCCAATCTGCCCGAGGATTATGTGCTTACCGTTAAGGTCATGCATACCGAAGGCGGCGGTACCGGCGGCAAGCTGTGCGAGATGCTGATGGCCGAGTGGCCCACCATCTTCAAGGGCAAGGTCCAGGTGGAGCCCTTCGTGGTTGCTTCCGGCATGTCCCTGGATATGATGGAACTGGAGCCTGAGGCCTGGGACATCGTCTACATGGACTGGGGCCGCAGCCTGTCCCGTACCCTGCCCTATCAGGTGTACTACTACCACACCAAGGACTACACCGCCCGTCCCACCTACACCTACACCGATCGTTTCGAGGCTCAGTTCGCCGCTTGTGAAGCTGTGAAGACCGCCGATTACGAAACCATCCTCCAGGAGACCCAGAAGCTGGAGATCATCGCTCTGGAAGACGTGGTCTCCATCCCCATCGTTCAGGCCGTTAACTACGAGCTGTTTGCCGACCGTCTGGAACTGCCCATGAAGCAGTATGTGCCCGGTTTCGGCTGGGGCTCTATGTTCGGCGATATCGTTGAGTAAACCGCGGGACAACTCCTTTCAAATTTTAGAAAGCCCCGGCTCCCTCCTTTCGGAAGGGGCCGGGGCTTTCGCTGTTACAGGATCTGACTGTCGTAGGGCACTTCGACAAGGTCGTACAGCAGCCGCAAATAACGCTTGGTCAACGGCGAAAGGGGACAGCCCTTTCTCCGCAACCAGATGGTATCCCAGGAAAAGTCGGCATCGGACAGCCCAAGGGTGCGGATGTTGTTGTAGTATCCGATCTTTTTATAGGCTGTGCGGTTATGGATACCAACGAAGAAACAGTTGGTGCGGGATAAGAAGTTCTGGAAACTGCCGGCATCATTGATGGTGATCCAGCTGCTGCAGGGGAAATAATCGTCCTGGATGCGGAAGACATCCTTGTCCACGGGCCAGGGCCTGCGCTCATAACGCAGACGGGGGTAGAGGGCCAGGTGCTCCAGTGGCACGGCGTCTCGTTCCAGTTGATAGAGCGGGCTGTGCGGCCCGACCAGACAGCTGCACTCGTTGATACAGAGAACGCTGCCCTCCAGGCCGATCTGCTCAAATACCGAAAAAACCCGTTCCCGGACGGCTGTAGGGGTGACGATGATGCCCAGATCGGAGACTTCGCCCAGCACATCCTGCAGAACCACATCGTTGGTCTTTTCGGCAAATCGGTATTCGGTGTTGTCGCCCAATTCGTTGCACAGCATGGTGAAGGCCGAACTGGCATACAGCAGAAACTCGGAGGAGATACATAACCGACTGTGTTCGTTGGGCAGGCTCTTCACCAGCAGCTGGTCATAGATCTCCACGATCTGGCGGGCCGATTTCACAAACTCCAGGCCAAAAGGCGTCAGCGTAATGCCGTTGTAGGAGCGCCGGAGGATCTGCTGTCCCAGCTTTTTTTCTACGGCATTCAGTGTGGCGCACAGGCCGCTTTGGGAAATATAGAGTTTCTGTGCGGCCTTGTTGATAGAGCCGCAGGAGATAATTTCCAGGATCTGTTGGAGTTGACTGATTCTCACCGATGGATCACCTTGCCTGTCATTCGAAGTTCTTTGACACCAGTATATCGTAAAATGTGATAACAAGCAATCTGTTTTTATCATTGCAGAACGAACAGAAAAGGCCAGTCTTTCGACTGGCCTTTGTTTTTGGAGCTGGTGACGTGACTTGAACACGCGACCTGCTGATTACGAAAGTTGTAAAAGCGCAAAAAACACTGCTTTCGCACCCTTTTTCAGGCTTTCCTCTGGGAAAAATCCGCACGAACCTGCTCTTGTGACCTTTCGTTCCCGTCCCACTTTTTCCTGTTGTGGGTCAGCGTGTGGGTCAAAGGCAAACTTATAAAGTCAGTTTTAAGTGAGAAGCAACGCAGGGCGTGCTATGCCATAATCAAAGAAAAAGTGCAATGCCTGCATCCATCATATCGGACACAGGCATTGTACTTGAGAGAGTTTTATCATGCAATCATGAAAAAGGCATTTCAGTGAGAAAAGCAAGGACCGCCCGTCTGCAGTCCTTGCCTTTCAAAGGAAGTATGGAAGTGAATGAATCTCAAAAGGATGGGGCCGCCGTACAGACCCGTGCCCGCCAGAACTGGACACGGAGCCTGCAAAGCGGTTATCAAGGTGAAAATAGGAAAAGCAAAAGAAAAACCGCACAGCCTACCGAACCGTGCGGATCATAACGCAATCCATTCGACCCCGGTGTAGGCAGGGTGCAGGGATCTTTCTCGGTGTATCTGACTGATCTCCGTCCCAAAGGAGGAGCTTCACAGTGACCTACTCGCGGGGATTTTCACCCCATTCCACCGCCGGAAAACCCGGGCGAAAGATTCCAATCTGAACTTGTTGGCATCATTATAGCACAGTTTGATTGTTTGTCAACAGGAATGTTTGGGCATCTTGTATGGGTGCTTTCGGGAGAAAAAGGGTTGATTTTTGATGCAAATCTGTTATAATATTCCTGCAACTAAATAGTGGTCGTTCGGTCTGCGCTTCGGCGCAGAAACGGAATGAGGTGAGATGCCTCGCGAGTGGGTCACTGTGATGCTTGGAAATCAGGCTAAGTCAGATACGTTCGGAACGACCATGGATCCTTGCCTACACCGGGGATCGTGTATCCGGATTTTTCCGCACGAGCCTTGGGGTTCGTGCGGATTTTTTGTTATAACAGAATATGCTGCATCGTGTCACCCGTGATGACTGCCGAACAGACGGCAGGCGCGGTGATTAGGAAACCCGGTCAGACCTGCGGTCTGAGGAGTCCGGGGCTTTACCCGAAGCTGTAAATGCAGGAGTTTGTTTTTCGCGGCGCAAGCCGGCCACTGGAGAAGTCTGGGAAGGTAGAACGACAAACGCAGGTGCTCACGCGCCTAAATGCATAAGCCAGAATACCGACGATGATCGAGACTGAAGAGCGCGGAAAGTCCGCGAGGGACAGCATGGGGTGTGAGAAAAGTTGGTCGCATTGGAAATCTTTCCAATGCGGCTTTTTTATTTTGAGGAGTGGAGTCATGGCGGAAAAGAGGACGCGGAACCGCTTCCGCGGGGATCTCTGGCTGGAACAGCAGGTAGATCAGCGGGTAAAAGCGGCGCTGCGACAAAAGCAGGAGGCATTTGTCGAGGAACATCAGGAGGATACCGAAGAGCAGCTGTTGGACTATGTCCGGCAGGAGGCCGCAAAGCTGCGGTATACTCCCAATCCGGGCGATCTGGTCGGCGGGCCGTATATTTACAAGCGGTTTGGAAACTGGGACCGGGTGGTAGACCTGTGTGGACTTCCAAAGCCCGGGAAACTGCCGCCGCTGAAAAGCCGCACGATTTATAAAGAAGAATACCAACGACAGTTGGAGCAGTTCCGCCAGGAGCGACGTTCCGAACAGGAAACCCGTGCGGAAGCCGTCCAGGCCCGGAAGGAGCAGGCGAAACTTCAGGAGGAAGCCCGTGCTGAACGGGACCTCTTATGGGGCGAAGCGCATGAAAATGATACCGATGAGCAGCTTCTGACCTATCTTCGCCAATGCGCCGAAAGACTGGGGCACAGTCCCGTCAAGGCCGAGGTGGAAGGTGGCGCCTACATCGCCAAGCGGTTCATCACCTGGCCACTGGCGCTGCAGCTGGCAGAATTGCCGCTGCCCAAAGGGATGAAACCGGCAGGGAACAAAGATGTCAACGCCTACCGGCGGCTGCAAAAGGTTAAAAATGAAAACATTCCGCGCGATGCGGCTGAAATAGATACATTACCGAGGAGGTAGAAAGATGAAAAGAAGATTATTGAGTTTGTTACTCGTGTTTGTCATGGTGCTGGGTATGTTCCCGGTGCAGGCGATAGCGGCGGCGGATATCGCCGGGATGACGATTCCTGACACTTACTGCACCATCGAATCGGCACTGGATTACGCGGAGGATGGAACAATCGCATATGACTCTGGTTATGGTGCCGTTGAAATGCCCAAATATGTGGTTCAGATTCCTGCAGGAACAGACACAGTAACGATTACTTTGGGCAACAATATCTGTTTAACTCCCAATTATCCTTATGATGGTACATACAATTTTTACTATGGCACATTGACCTGGTCTGATGATGCGGATGGATATGGCACACCGGGCTATAAAGGCAGAACACAGCAGGCCGAATATACGGTCGTTGCTGAAGGTGTTTCCGCTATTGAACTGGATGTTGCGAGTCTGATTGCGGAC
>JAFXDF010000050.1 GCA_017521295.1 Clostridia bacterium
CCTGAGCCAGGATCAAACTCTCTAAAAAATTGTATCTAAAGTGCCGTAAGGCACCTCAAATCTTTTTAGAAAAGCTCAAACTTGGCTTATCAATACTGTTCGAAAAATACTTTTCAAACTCAAATTAATTTCAGGGTTCCTTGTCTTCTTGGTGTTGTTTAATTTACAAAGTGCTTTTGTTTCGCGCTGTCATCGAGGCGGTTTTTCGACCCGCTCTCTCGAGCGCTTGATTAGAATACCACGTGGCAACCGATTTGTCAACACTTTTTTTCAAAAATTTTTGAGATTTTTTCAAGTTTTGCTCTTTGTATTCATTTCACAGGTTTCTCTTGTGGTTTTCGTGCACTTTGAATACATATCGTTGTTATTTCAAAGAAAACCGCCCTCAAACGAGAGCGGCATTTTCTTCTTCAATTGTTTTGCGAATATACGCTTCCACCGAATCTTTTGAAATTTCCAGGGCCACGGCAAGTTCTCCGTAGAGGGTATCCTCGGCCCGTTTGCGGTAGCGTTCATCCACCTGGCCGCCCTTTCGGCCGGCCGCCTGGGCGCTCTGCTGCTTGGCGTAGATGGTCTTGATCAGCTGCACCAGGTCGGCGCAATTGTGGCTGCTGAGCAGCTTCTGATAATATTCCCCTGCCATGCGCAGATTGCGGCCCTCCAGATGCTGCTCCTGCACATGGGGAATGGAGCGCACCAGCTCCCGGGCCTCTTCCTTTGAGATGACGGGGCGCATGAACACCTTGCCCTCCACCGGCGCAAATACCGAGCCGATGCGGTACAGAGGCTGCAGGGTGTAATACAGTTTATCGCTCTTCATGCCGGACAGGGCCAGCGGGCCCACGGCCTCCACCCGGCACACGCCTTCGCCGCCGTAAACGATCAGATCTCCCGGTTGATACATAAATACCTCCGTTTCTCTTCTCAAACACCGTATACAGGTATATTTTACCATACTTTTTTCCGGCGATGTAAGCGGCAATTTCTGGAAAAGAAAAGAGAGCCTTTCGGCCCTCTTATTTATATTATAGTGTCAATAGCCCCGGATGTCCAGGGAGGCGTCGTCCTCCTTGGCCTTGGTGACCTTACGGATCTCCACGAAATAGGACATGGTGTCGGAGACCACCACCTCCACCCGTTCGCCCTCCCGGCGGCCCATCAGCGCCTTGCCCACGGGGGATTCCTTGCTGATGATGCCGTGCATGGCGTCCTGGCGCAGGGCGGTGGCGATGCGCACCGTCTGGGTCTTTTTCAGATTTTCCAGGTAGATCTCCACCTCGTCAAAGAGGCCGATGCCCTCGGTCTCCTTGAACTCGATGACTTTGGCCGTCTTGATCATGCGCTCCAAATAGCGGATGCGGCTGTCGTTGCGGTTCTTTTCCCTCTTGGCGGCCTTATACTCAAAGTTTTCGCTGAGATCGCCCCATTCCCGGGCGGTCTTTACATCCTCGATGAGCTTGGGCCGCAGGACGGTCATGCGGTAGTCGATCTCGGCCTTCATTTTGTCGATGTCCACCTGGGTCAGCTCGTCATACATGGCCGCACCTCACTTTCCGTAGGTGGTGTACAGGTACCGGTGGTCGCCCATCATGGTCTCGGCGTTGTGGCCTTTGGCGGTGACGCAGATGAGCCGGTCGCCGGCCTCGTTGACGCCGTAGGTCACCAGGCAGTTCTGGGCCTGCTGCACATAGCCGTGCTTGCAGGCCAGGACGGTGGCCCCTTCGGGCTGCTTTTCCTGGAACCAGCGCAGGTATTTATTTTCAAAGGTCAGCCCCTCGGGAGCGTCCTCGGTGGGGGCGGTGATATATTTCACGGTGGAAAGGACGGTCTCGCACAGCTCGTTTTCCATGGCCGCCCGCATAATGGCCGCCATATCCCGCAAGGTGCAGGTATGGGCACTGTCAAACAGGCCGGAGGTGTTGGTAAAGCTGGCCTGTGCCGACAGCTCCAGCGCCCGGCATTTGTCGTTCATCATGGTGATGAAATCCGCCTCGGTGCCGCCGGCCGAAATGGCCAGGCCGGAGGTGGCATCGGCCGAGGACCGCAGCCCGGCGCCGTAGAACAGATCCAGCAGGGTGCACACGTCTCCCGACCGGTAGCCGGTGATGGTGGCGCCCCGGCGGTAATGGGGGTCGATGAGCTCCTGGGTGATCTCAAAGGGGTCCTGGGGATCGTCGATGTTTTCGGCGGCCACCAGCAGGGTGAGCACTTTGGTCATGGAGGCCGGGTAGATGGCCTGCTCACTGCCCTTTTCGGCGATCACCGTATTGGTGTCGGCATTGATCAACAGAGCGTATTCACTGCCCACGGCGTCGCCCAGCCGCACCGTGTCCTCGCTGTCCGCGGCAAGGCCGTGGGGCGCCTCTGTGGGAGGCTCGGTGGGCGGTTCGGTGGGAGGCTCGGCCATCACAGGCAGCGACGGCTGAGCGGGGGGTTCTTCTGCCGGGGGCTCCTCATGGGCGCCAAACAGGCCCCACAGGCCCAGGCCCACACCGGCGGCCACCAGCAGGCAGCAGCCCAGCAGCAGGCCCTGCCGCATCATGGCTTTCTTTTTGCGCCGCCGCTGGCGGGGCGTCATATCATCCCAGGAAATCCTCATAGACTCTCCAATCGTAAAATCGCGCGTTACACATTATATAATAATAGTATTATAGTACAGCACGAAAATATTTCCATAGAATACACGGAAAATTCACATCTTAAATTTTATTATACGTCAAATCTCCCGGGAGAACAAGAAAAAAGCCCGCCGAAAAGGCGGGCTTTTGAAGAAAGCTTAGTCGTGCTTGGGATGATAGTGGACGTGGAGCAGCTCGTGGGCGCGGTCGCCGATGTAACGGGCATACAGCTCGCCCAGAATGGGGTTCTCCTCGGCGCGCTTGATCTGGGTCAGACCGTCGGTCTTGTACAGATTGTCGGCACGCTGCTGCTTCTCTTCGCTGTGAGCGAAGGGCTGACCGGCACCGGAGACACAGCCGTTGGGACAGGCCATGACTTCCACCAGATGATACTCAGCCTCGCCGGCCTGGATCTTCTTGATGAGCTTTTCGGCATTGCCCAGACCGCTGACCATAGCGATCTTCAGCTGGGTCTCGCCCAGGTCATAGACCATCTCCTTGACGCCTTCCATACCGCGGACGCCCGACTGTGCGATCTCGCGCAGGGCGCTGTAGGTCTTGTCGGAGTTGGCGTAACGGAGGACAGCCTCGGTAACGCCGCCGGTGACACCGAAGATGACGCCAGCGCCGGAGGTGCCGCCGAAGGGCAGGGAGGGAGATTCGGGCTGGATCTCGTCAAAGTGGATACCGGCCTCGCGGATCATCTGGATGAGCTCCTGGGTGGTGATAACGGCGTCGATGGTGTCGCTGCCGTCGGGACGCTTGAACTCGGGACGGATGGCCTCGTACTTCTTGGCGGTACAGGGCATGACGGCGATGGAGAAGATCTTCTTGCCCTTCAGGTCGGGATCGTTCTCATAATGCTCCTTGATGATAGAGCCGAACATCTGCATGGGGCTGCGGCAGGAGGAGATGTTCTCCAGCAGTTCGGGATGCTTATCCTCGGCATAGCGGATCCAGGCGGGGCAGCAGGAGGTGAACAGAGGCAGCTTGTCGCCCTTGTTCAGGCGCTCGATGAACTCGTTGCCCTCTTCAATAACGGTCATGTCGGCACCGGTGGTAGTGTCAAAGACGCGGTTGAAGCCCATGCGGCGCATGGCGGCAAAGATCTTGCCGGTGGCCATAAAGCCATTCTCCTCGCCCAACTCCTTGGCGATACCCACGCGGACGGCAGGAGCCACCTGAGCAATGACATAGACGTTGGGATCATAGATGGCAGCCCAGGTGCGGTCCACGTTCTTCTGGACCACGATGGCGCCGGTGGGACAGACGGCAGAGCACTGGCCGCAGCCAACGCAGTTGGTCTCGTTGATGGGCACACCAAAAGCGGTGCTCACTTCCATATGGGAGCCGCGGCCGGCGAAGGCGATGGCGCCCACGTTCTGGACCTCGTTACACATACGGACACAGTCGCCGCACAGGATGCACTTGGAATGGTCGATGGAGATGGACACAGAGGACTCGTCCTTCTGGGGCTCGGTCTTGCCGTTGGGGAAGCGGACATCCTCGATGTAGAAGCGGCGGGCCAGTTCCTTCAGACGGCAGTTCTCGCTCTTTTCGCAGGTGGTACAGTCACGGCAGTGGTTGGCCAGC
The DNA here is from genome assembly GCA_017521295.1 of Clostridia bacterium. Classification (GTDB taxonomy): domain Bacteria; phylum Bacillota; class Clostridia; order Oscillospirales; family Butyricicoccaceae; genus UBA4644. The sequence goes on from JAFXDF010000050.1 coordinate 4,212, forward strand.
AGCAGCTCCAGAATGTTCTTGCGGTACTTGCGCAGACGGGCAGAGTTGGTGACTACGCTCATGCCGGCCTTGGGGGGAGTGGAACAGGCGGCGTGCATATTGCCGCGCTCGTCTTCCACCATGCACATACGGCAGGCGCCGTAAACCGACAGCTCGGAGTAGTAGCAGAAGGTGGGCATGTCAATGCCGGCCTTGCGGCACAGCTCCAGAATATTCTTTTCGCCCTGGATGGGTACGGGGATCTTATCGATCAGCATTACGTTCTTATTCATGGTTTATTCCTCCCGGATGGCGCCGAAGGCACAGTTGGTGATACAGGCACCGCACTTAATGCACTTGGTGGTATCGATGGTGAAGGGCTTGCGGATCTCGCCGGAGATGGCGTTCACCGGGCAGTTGCGGGCGCACTTGGAGCAGCCCTTGCACTTCTCGGGATCGATCACGAAGCGCTTCAGACGGGCACAGGCGCCGGCGGGGCAGCGCTTGTCACGGATGTGAGCCTCGTACTCGGAGCGGAAATACTTGATGGTGCTGACAACAGGGTTGGCAGCCGTCTTGCCCAGGCCGCACAGAGCGGTGTTGGTGATGGTATCGGCCAGCTCTTCCAGCAGCTCGATATCGCCTTCCCGGCCCTTGCCGGCCACGATGCGCTCCAGGATCTCCAGCATGCGCTTGGTACCTTCACGGCAGGGGACGCACTTACCGCAGGACTCGTTCTGGGTGAAGTTCATGAAGAAGCGGGCGACTTCCACCATACAGGTGTCCTCGTCCATAACCACCAGGCCGCCGGAACCGATGATGGCGCCAGCCTTCTTCAGAGAGTCAAAGTCCAGAGGCAGATCCAGGTGCTCGCTCGTCAGACAGCCGCCGGAGGGGCCGCCGATCTGAACAGCCTTGAACTGCTTGCCGTCGCGGATACCGCCGCCAACGCCAAAGACGACTTCACGCAGGGTGGTGCCCATGGGAACCTCGATCAGGCCGGTGTTCTGGATGTTGCCGGTCAGAGCAAAGGCCTTGGTGCCGGAAGAGGTCTCGGTACCGATCTTGCAGTACTCGGCAGCGCCATCCTTGATGATGGCGGGAACGTTGGCAAAGGTCTCCACGTTGTTCAGGACGGTGGGCTTGTCAAACAGGCCGTGTTCCACGGTACGGGGAGGCTTGACACGGGGCATACCGCGCTTACCTTCGATAGAAGCGGTCAGGGCAGAACCCTCGCCGCAGACGAAAGCGCCGGCGCCGCGGTTGATGTGCATATGGAAGCAGAAGTCGGTGCCCATGATGTTGTCACCGAGCAGGCCCATCTCTTCAGCCTGCTTGATA
>JAFXDF010000051.1 GCA_017521295.1 Clostridia bacterium
AGGTACCTGTACTCGTTGCGGTGCAACGATGGTTAAGGAGATCGAGCGCGCTGGCATCCCCGTGGTGCATATGTGTACCGTTACTCCCATTTCTATGACCGTTGGTGCGAACAGAATCGTTCCCACCATCGCCATTCCTCACCCCCTGGGCAATCCTGCCCTGACCCTGGAAGAGGAAAAGACCATCCGCCGGAAGCTGGTCAGCCGTGCCCTGGAGGCCCTGACCACCGAGGTCGAGGATCAGACCATTTTCGAGGTCTAATCCCTTTCCGGCAAATCTCTTAGCGCATTGACTGCCGTGCTCCCCGGAGGCATCTGCCTCCGGGGTGTCCGGCCGGAGGCAGTCTGTCACAATCGGACTGAAAAATAATTATGCAGGAGAGCGATCAACATGAGCAAAATTTATGATGTTATCATCCTGGGCGCCGGTCCTGCCGGTCTGACCGCCGGTCTGTACGCCGGCCGCGCCCGCCTGTCCACCCTGATCATCGAAAAGGGCCAGGACGGCGGCCAGATCGCCATCACGGATGAGATCGAAAACTATCCCGGCCAGATGGTCGAAGGCGAGAGCGGCCCCAGCCTGATCGCCCGTATGACCGAGCAGGCCAAAAAGTTCGGCGCCGAGCGCTGCTCCGACGTGATCAAGAGCGTGGAGCTGCAGGGCGAAGTCAAGAAGCTGGTCGGCAACAAGGGTGAATACCTGGCCAAGACCGTTATTCTGGCTACCGGCGCTTTCCCCAAGCCCATCGGCTGCAAGAACGAGGGCAAGTTCATCGGCAAGGGCATTTCCTTCTGCGCCACCTGCGACGCTTCCTTCTTCGAGGACTTCGAGGTGTACGTGGTCGGCGGCGGCGACTCCGCCGTGGAAGAGGCCATGTACCTGTCCAAGTTTGCCCGCAAGGTCACCATCATCCATCGCCGGAACGAGCTGCGTGCCGCAAAGAGCATTCAGGAGAAGGCTTTCGCCAATCCCAAGATCGCCTTTATGTGGGACACCGTGGTTGACGAGGTCTGCGGCGACGAGCTGATGGACAGCATGATCGTCAAGAACGTCAAGACCGGCGAGCTGACCAAGATCGAGGCCGATCCCGACGACGGCATCTTCGGTCTGTTCGGCTTTATCGGCTACAATCCCAACTCTGCCCTGTTTGAGGGCCAGGTGGAACTGGACCGCGGCTATATCGTCACCGATGCCGATATGCACACCAACATCCCCGGCGTCTTTGCTGCCGGCGACATCCGTGTGAAGTCCCTGCGCCAGGTGGTCACCGCCGCCGCTGACGGCGCCATCGCCGCCATGCAGTGCGAAAAGTTCATTGGCGAGGCCGAGTGATCCCGCCCTTTGCACCCCCCATTTGGATACTATTATTTTATGAATAAAGGAGATACTACCATGCTGGAACTGGATAAGACTACTTTTGAAGCTGAAGTTCTGCAGGCCGAAGGCAAGATCCTGGTGGACTTCTATGGCGACGGCTGCGTCCCCTGCGCCGCTCTGATGCCCCACGTTCACGCATTTGCCGAGACTTACGGCGATAAGATCAAGTTCTGCGCTCTGAACACCACTAAGGCCCGCCGTCTGGCCATCGCCCAGAAGGTCATGGGTCTGCCCGTCATCGCCATCTATGAAGGCGGCGCTATGATCGACAGCCTGGTCAAGGACGACGCCACCCCAGAAAACGTGGAGGCCATGATCAAGAAGTATATCTAAGGATATACACGCAACATCTTATTTTCACTATAGAAGGCGAAGGCCTTGCTATAAATCTTGGAAGAAGGAGGATAAGACATGAGCATCTTAAACGGCAAGAAAGTCATCATCATCGGTGACCGTGACGGCATCCCCGGCCCCGCTATCGCAGCGTGTGCTGAGTCTGCCGGTGCCGAAGTTGTTTTCTCCTCGACGGAGTGCTTCGTCTGAACGGCCGCTGGTGCAATGGATCTGGAAAACCAGAAGCGTGTTAAGGAATTCACCGAACAGTACGGTGCCGAGAACGTTGTCGTTCTGCTGGGCGCCGCTGAGGGTGAAGCTTCCGGCCTCGCTGCTGAAACGGTTACCAATGGTGACCCCACCTACGCAGGTCCGTTGACCGGAGTCTCGTTGGGACTCAAGGTTTATCACGTTTGTGAAGAAGAAGTCAAGGCAGAGTTTGATGAAGCTGTCTATGATGAGCAGGTCAGCATGATGGAGATGGTTCTGGACGTCGACGACATCGCCGGCGAAATGAGCGCTATCCGCGAGCAGTTCTGCAAGTATTAAGCCACAGACGCACAGTTAAGGGGGCGGCGGCATTTGCCGTCCGCCCCCTTGTTCCGTCTTTGCCGTCATGGATCGCTGCATCGTCGGGCTGCCCTGCATCGGCCCGTTTCTTCGATATCTCCTCCGGATCTCGAATCCTTCTTCGGTGCGGCGATTTATGGCGGCAACGCCATAATCGGCTGTTTTGTAATTTAAAAACACACAATAATAATATGGAAAGGTCGTGGACGAAATGAAAAGTGTTATCAAAGGCGCGAGCTACATTCTGGCCCATACCCCCGACATGGTGCTGCACAACGGCACTACCCAGACTACCGAGCGCATCGTCAACCCCGAAAGTGACTATCTGAAGGAACTGCCCAACCACCTGCGTACCTTTGACCAGGCTCTGGCCTATTGGCCCAACCAGGTCTATATCGGCAACAAGACCCCCGATGAGCTGGCCGCTGTGGCTCAGCCCTGGTACGACAAGGAGTGCGACATCAACGCCCGTTACGGCAAGTTCGGTCAGATGATGCCCCAGGAAGAGTTCCTGCTGCTGATGCAGGCCTGCGATGTGTTCGACCTGGTCAAGCTGGATAAGGAGTTCGTGGCCGCCCATAAGCCCGCTCTGGAGCAGAACGAGATCATGGATGACGCCATCCTGTCCCGTATCACCGAGGGCGTGGAAAAGTCCGTGGTGGAGCATTTCGTCAATGACGAACATGCCGAGCCTCTGTACCACAACAACGTTCTGGTGGGCTGCGTTGTCCGCGCCCACGACATTGATGTGAACCTGTCCGCTCACGTTATGCACGAGAATCTGGTCTCCAAGGCCTCTTCCGTGCTGGCCCTGCTGTATGCCGTCAAGAACGCCGGCATCGAGAAGGCCGACGTGGAATATGTCATCGATTGCGCCGAGGAGGCCTGCGGTGATATGAACCAGCGCGGCGGCGGCAACTTTGCCAAGGCTGCTGCCGAGATCGCCGCCCTGCCCAACGCCACCGGCTCCGACAGCCGCGGCTTCTGCGCCGGCCCCGCTCACGCCATCGTGGAGGCTGCCGCTCTGGTGGCTGCCGGCGCCTATAAGTGCGTCGTGGTCACCGCCGGCGGCTGTACCGCTAAGCTGGGTATGAACGGCAAGGACCACGTGAAGAAGGGCCTGCCCGCCCTGGAAGACATGATCGGCGGCTTTGCCGTGGTCATCACCGAGGATGACGGCATCAACCCCGAGTTCAACCTGAAGATCCTGGGCCGCCATACCGTTGGCACCGGCTCCGCTCCTCAGGCCGTTATCGGCTCTCTGGTCACCGATCCTCTGGAGCGCGTGGGCCTGAAGGTCACCGACATCGACAAGTTCTCTCCCGAAATGCAGAACCCCGACATCACCAAGCCCGCCGGAGCCGGTGACGTCCCCCTGTCCAACTACAAGATGATCGCCGCTCTGGCCGTCAAGAAGGGCGACCTGCAGAAGGCCGATCTGGCTACCTTCCCCGTGAAGCACGGCCTCACCGGCTGGGCTCCCACCCAGGGCCACATCCCCTCCGGCGTGCCCTATATCGGCTTCGCCCGTGAGGACATCCTGGCCGGTCGCGTGAACCGCGCCATGATCATCGGCAAGGGCTCCCTGTTCCTGGGCCGTATGACCAACCTGTTCGACGGCGTCTCCTTTGTCATCCAGGCCAACACCGGCGCCGAAAAGGCACCCGAGGCCGGCGTTTCCGAGGAGCAGGTCAAGGGTCTGATCGCCAAGGCCATGAAGGAGTTTGCCGCCACCCTGCTGGCTCAGGCCGAATAAGGCAGGTGGCATCCATGATGAATCTGGAACAAACCATTGCCAAGACCTTCCTGCAGATGGCAGAAGGTCTGGAGACCGGTTCCTTTGGCGCCAAGCCCAAGATCGCGCTGACCGGTATGGGCAGTGAGCATGGCGAGAAGAACGCCATGGAAGCCGCCCTGATGGCCGCCAAGAAGGGCGTGGATGTGTATTACATCGGCACCCTGGAGGCCGAAGGCGTCACCACCGTTAAGGTAAACGACGAGGACGAGGGCCACAAGAAGATGGAAGAAATGGTGGAGTCCGGCGAAGTCGACGGCGCTGTCACCATGCACTTCCCCTTCCCCATCGGTGTTTCCACCGTTGGTAAGGTGGTCACCCCCGCCAAGGGCCGTGAAATGTTCATCGCCACCACCACCGGCACCTCTTCCGCCGACCGCATCGAGGGCATGATCAAGAACGCCATCTACGGCATCATCACCGCCAAGGCCTCCGGCATTGCCGATCCCACCGTGGGTATCCTCAACGTGGACGGCGCCCGCCAGACCGAAATGGCGCTCAATCAGCTGAAGGAGGGCGGCTACCAGTTCTCCTGGGCCACCTCCGCCCGTGCCGACGGCGGCGCTGTCCTCCGCGGCAACGACGTGCTGCAGGGCACTCCCGACGTTCTGGTGTGCGATTCCCTCACCGGCAACGTGCTCATCAAGATGCTCAGCGCCTATTCCACCGGCGGCAGCTTCGAGGCTACCGGCTACGGCTACGGCCCCGGTATCGGCAAGGGCTATCACAAGCTGATCCACATCATCTCCCGCGCCTCCGGCGCTCCCCTCATCGCCAACGCCCTGATCTATGCCGCCGACATGGTCCGCGGTAAGGTCTTTGAGGTTGCCGACAAGGAGTTTGCCGCCGCCGAAAAGGCCGGTCTGGACAAGATCCTGGCCGCCCGCAAGGCAGCCGCCAAGCCCGCCGAGGCCGAGGAAGAGGTCAAGGCTCCCCCCGCAGAGCCCTGTGTCGCTTCCATCCCCGGCATCGAGGTCATGGACCTGGAGGACGCCGCCAAGGCCCTGTGGAAGGCCGGCATCTATGCCGAGACCGGCATGGGCTGCACCGGTCCCCTGGTGATGATGAGCGAGGCCAACAAGGAAAAGGCCGTGGAGATCCTGAAGAAGGCCGGCTATATCGGTTAAGAGGTAATTGCATGAAAGTCATCGATATCATTGAAAAGGTGGAGAAGGATCTGACCTACGATCAGCTGGTGGACCTGGTGGCCAACCACAACCGTCAGGTGGATCTGATCTTTGCCGAAAAGCGTTCCGACGAGGACGGTCACGTCTGGGACGCCGAGAACTGGACCTGTGTGGACGGCAAGCGTTTCATCCGCAGCTATTTCCTGGGTGATCGCGCCTCCTCCGACTATTCCGGCTACAACAAGTACGACATGAAGGGCGCCTTCCTCCCTGAGGAAGCCAAAGAAGTCCGTCTGGGCTAAAGGCAAAACAGCAGGACCCGGCAGCGAGCGCTGCCGGGTCTTTTTTTGTGAGCTGTTTCGGGCGAAATGCCGTCATTCTGAGAGCAGCGCCCGAAGAATCTCAGGGCAAACTTACCGTGAGATCCTTCGGCTTCGCTCAGGATGACACGGAAAGGGCGTTTCTGAAGAGTTTCTGAAGTTTCCCCCGGATGGGTTTACACCCCAGACGGGGGATGGTATACTGGAAAAAAGGAGGGCTTTCTTATGAAAAATGCATGGTACAAGAAGAAGGCATGGTGTTTTGCAATCTTGTTTCTGCTTCTCCTGTGTTTTGTGGCGTGGGTCGGTTATCCCGGAAAGGTGGTTATCGAAGAGCCCGTTGAAGAACCGCCGGAGGTGACCCTTCAGGCAACGGCGGATTCCCTTGCTGTGCCGTGGACGCAAGGCCGCTGGTATTATTTGAATTGGTACGGCCGTGAACAGCAGCGCGGCAGAGGCGGCGCTTCAGAACAGGAGAAACGGTGGGCGGTGCGGCAGCCCGATTTGACCACCGCGGAAGGAGCCATGACCGTCTCTTTTGCGTTGCCACCTGATGAAGTGGCCGTAGCCCGTTACAATGTGGCCGACCATAGCAGCGATGTCTGCGAAGTGGACGGAGATGGCCGTTTTGCCCTTGCCGAAGGGGTATGGACCTATCGCATCACGGCAAATTGGACCGATGAAACCAGAGATTATAACGGTACTGCAATCTATTTTGTGTGTATTGAAAAGAAATAGTGCAGCCGTGGCGGAGGGACAGAAGGTTCGGTCTCTCCCCCAGGCTCGCTTTGCTCGCCAGCCCCCTCGTCAGAGGGGCCTGAAGAAGGAAAGGAGGCGGAAGATATGAAAAAAGCATTGTTCGTCATTCTGGCTTTGGCGCTCTTGTTGTTTTTTGCCTGGGAAGCCGACCAGCCGGCGCAGCAGGTAAAGGGCGTGGACCCGCCCGTTCTGCATGTAACGGTTGGCGAGGCCGCGGTGTATGAAAGCAAAGGCATCGACAACTGGCGCAGCGGATCCTCGTGGTTGACCGGCGACCGTGCGGCGCTGGAAGATCTGGCGGAACGCATGGAATATGACACCGTCAGCCAAACGCAGGCGAAGTATTCCTTTACGCTGCCGCCCAACGGCATGGGCGTCAGTTGTTATCAGTATATCGACGGCAAACTGATTCCGGGGGAAACCACTCTGTCGGAGGCCGACGGTACCTTAGAGCTGCTGCCGGGCAAATGGATCTATCAGATCGCGGCCAACTGGCATTCCGAAGCGGAAGATTATGTGGGCAGCGGCACCTTTACCTTTGGCATAGATGTACAATAACACATTCCGGCCCGCCCTTACGGCGGGCCATTTTTTTATTGTGAGAATTGCAATCGGCGGCGCTTTCTTATATAATAAATTCGTATAACTATCTCCCAAAAGGAGCGAAAACAATGTACGATATTCTCATTAAAAACGCCCGGATCGCCGACGGCACCGGCAACCCCATGTATTATGCCGACGTGGCCGTGCAGGACGGCAAGATCGCCCGCATTTCCAAGGCCCTCAAGGCCGAGGCCAAAACCGTCATCGACGGCAAGGGTAAGGTGCTGTCTCCCGGCTTTATTGACGCTCACTCCCACCATGATCTGGTGGTGGAACAGGGCGAATCCTGTTTCTACACGCTGGAACAGGGCATTACCACCGTCATCGGCGGTATGTGCGGCCTGTCCCCCATGCCCATCAGCGAAAAGCATCTGGAGTCCTGCCTCCGGGTGACCGATACCAACCATTCCGAAGAAAGCCGCAAGGCCCGGTTTGACACCGCCGCCTATCTGGACTTTGTCAACAGACCCACCGGCGCCAACATGGCCTATCTGGTGGGTCACGGCAATCTGCGCGCCTGCGTGGTGGGCTATGCCGACCGCAAGCTCACCAGGGAAGAGCAGGCCGAAATGGAGGAACTGCTCCGCCGGGCCATGAAGGCCGGCTGCTACGGCCTGTCCTTCGGCCTCATCTATCCCCCCGGAAGCTACGCCGACACCGAAGAGATGATTGGTCTGGCCAAGGTGGTGGCCGAGTTCGGCGGCCTCATCACCGCTCATATCCGTTCGGAAAACACCAAACTGGTGGAGGCCGTGGAAGAGATGATGGAAGTGACCCGAGGCTCCAACGTGCGCATGGTCATCTCCCACCAC
>JAFXDF010000052.1 GCA_017521295.1 Clostridia bacterium
CATCATCTCCATCGAAGACGGCATGGCCGAGGAAGACTGGGATGGTTGGAAGATGCTGACCGACCGCATTGGCGATCGCGTCCAGCTGGTTGGCGACGACCTGTTCGTCACCAACGTGGAGCGTCTGGCCACCGGCATCAAGCAGGGCGTTGCCAACGCCATCCTGATCAAGGTCAACCAGATCGGTACCCTCACCGAGACCCTGGACGCCATCCAGATGGCCAACCGCGCCGGCTACACCGCCGTGGTTTCTCACCGTTCCGGCGAGACCGAGGACACCACCATCGCCGACATCTCCGTGGCTCTGAACGCCGGCCAGATCAAGACCGGCGCTCCCTCCCGCACCGACCGCGTTGCCAAGTACAACCAGCTGCTGCGCATCGAGGAAGAACTCGGGGAAATTGCTCAGTACCTGGGCCGCGACGCTTTCTTCAATCTGTAAGCCAACGTATCATAAAAAGGACGGCGCAAGCCGTCCTTTTTGATACGCGCGCAGACCCGGTCATCCTGAGCGAAACGAAGTGAAGTCGAAGGATCTCACAGAAAGCCCACCTTGAGATCCCTCGGCAGGCTCGGGATGACAGAGAATACCGGAAAACAAAGAAAAACCCGGTCGTTTGACCGGGTTTTCTGTTATTCAAATCTTAGAACAGGGGCACGACAGCGCCTTCATAGGTCTTTTCCATAAAGGCCTTGACCTCGGCGGACTGCAGGGCCTTCACCAGAGCCTTAATGCCCTCGTCGGACTCTTTGCCTTCCTTGACGGTCAGCACGTTGACATAAGCCTCGGCGGCCACGCCGTCGGCAGCCTCAACAGCCACAGCCTCGGAAACCTTCAGACCGGCGTCGATGGCGTAGTTGCCGTTGATAACGGCCATGTCAACGTCCTGCAGGGTGGTGGGCAGCAGCTGGGCCTCCAGCTCCACGATGTCCAGATTCTTGGGGTTGGCGGTGATGTCAGCCTTGGTGGCATCCAGACCCACACCCTCCTTCAGGGTGATCAGGCCTTCCTGCTGCAGCAGCTGCAGGGCGCGGGCCTCGTTGGAGGGATCGTTGGGTACGGCGATCTGAGCGCCGTCCTTCAGATCGGCCAGAGCGGCGGTCTTGCCGGCGTACAGGCCAAAGGGCTCGTAGTGGATGCCGGCCACGCTCACCAGATGGGTGCCGTGCTCGCCGTTGAAGCTGTTCATGTAGGTGATGTGCTGGAAGTAGTTGGCATCCAGATCGCCGTCCTCAACGGCGGTGTTGGGAACCACATAGTCGTTGAACTCCTGGATCTCCAGGGTGTAGCCGTCCTTGGCCAGGACTTCCTTGGCAATTTCCAGAACCTCGCAGTGGGGAGCGGGGGTAGCGCCCACCTTGATGGTCTTGTCATTGGTGCCGCCGCAGGCGGTGAGGGTCAGAGCCAGAACAAGGGCCAGAGCCAGTGCAAAGAACTTTTTCATAGTGATGTACTCCTTTTTTTTTTATAAAAATGATTACAAAATAAATGTGTCATTCATCTCCGCGCTAAGAGCCACCAGAGGTGGTTGCGCTCCGAAATGGCGCCAGCGGGCGCTCATGAGGGCGATGCCCGAAGAATCTCCTCTGGGGTGGGGGATCCTTCGCGCTGCTCAGGATGACCGTGCGGTACACGGTCACTTGTTGATCCGCTTGTCGGAACGAACCGTCAAACGGGTGCCGATGGTCTGGATGATCTGCACCAGAACCACCAGGATGATCACCGCCACCCACAGCACCAGCCGCTGGTTGCGGGCGTGGCCCCGCATGAGGGCGATGGAGCCCAGACCGCCGCCGCCGATGGCACCTGCCATGGCGCCGTAGCTGAGGATGGTGATGGCGGCGTTGGTAGCGCCGTTGATCAGGCCGGGCTTGCACTCGGGCAGCATCACGCGGGTGATGATCTGCCAGGTGGAGCAGCCCATGGACTGTGCCGCCTCGATGACGCCCCGGTCCATTTCCCGGAGACTGGCCTCCACCAGACGGGCCACATAGGGGGCGGCCGCCACGGTGAGGGGGATGATGGTGGCCGTGGTGCCGATGGTAGTGCCCAAAATCAGACGACTCAGGGGGAACACCAGCACCATCAAAATCAGGAAGGGCACCGAACGCAGCAGGTTGATGAGGGTGTTCAGCACCCGCATGAAAACGGGGGGCAGGGGGCGGATGCCCTCTTTTTCGCCGGTGACCAGCAGCACGCCCAGGGGCAGGCCGATCACATAGGCAAACAGGGTGGCCGCCAGGGGGGCGTACAGGGTTTCCCACACGGCGAAGAGCAGGTTGGGAAGATCCGACAGGTATTCCAGCTGCTCGGGCACCTTGACGATGCCCAGATTTTCAAAAAAGACGGTCAGAGACTCAAGCATGGTAATCCTGCACCTCCTCTACGGTGACGTTGGGCTGGGAGCGGATGTACTGCAGGGCCCGGTTGGCCTCGGTCTCATCCTCGGGCAGCCCCAGCAGCATGGTGCCGAAGGCCTTGCCGTCGATGTTGCGGGTGTCGGCGCCCAGGATGTTGGCCTTGACCCCGCAGTCGATGGCCAGACTGGCGATGAGGGGCTGATAGGCCGTGCCGCCGTTGAAGGCCACACGGATCACCCGGCTGTCCTTCAGCAGGTGCAGGGCCGGCATACCGCCGGGGTACACCAGCCGGCGTCCGGCTTCGCTCTTGGGATTGGAAAAGACCTCTTCCACCGTGCCGCTTTCGGCGATGTTGCCCTGGTTGAGGATGACCACCTTGGAGCAGATCTCCTCGATGACCTTCATGTCATGGGTGATGACCACCACCGTGACCCCCAGGCGCTTGTTGATGTCCCGGATGAGGGAGAGGATCTCCCGGGTGGTCTTGGGGTCCAGGGCCGAGGTGGCCTCGTCACACAACAGCACGTCGGGGTCGGTGGCCAGGGCTCGGGCGATGGCCACGCGCTGCTTCTGTCCACCCGACAGCTGGGCGGGGTAGGAGTTGGCCTTTTCCTCCAGGCCCACTACACGAAGCAGCTCCAGAGCCCGTTCCCTGGCCTTGTTTTTGGCGACGCCCTGCAGCTCCAGGGGGAAGCACACGTTCTGCAGGCAGGTGCGCTGCATCAGCAGATGGAAGCCCTGGAAGATCATGGAGATCTTCCGCCGGGCCAGCCGCAGCTCTTTGGCCGAAAGCTTAGTCAGCTCCTGGCCCCGGACCAGCACCGTGCCCGAGGTGGGCGCTTCCAGCAGGTTGATGCACCGGACCAGGGTGGACTTGCCGGCGCCCGACAGGCCGATGATGCCGAAGATCTCGCCCTGCTGTACCTCCAGGCTCACGTCCGACAGGGCGTTGAAGGGCTTGCCGTCCAGCTGAAAGGTCTTGGTCAGATGTTCAATGGAAATGATGGGGGGCATGCAATACCTCCTTTTGGGAAATAAAAAAGTCCTTGACGCATTCTTGCGTCAAGGACGAATCAAACAAATCCGTGGTACCACCTTGTTTCACCGGCTCCTCACGAAGTCCGGCCTTTGAGCGTGCCAACACACGCCTGCGCGGTTACGGGCGCTCCCGTCGCGGCCTAAATCACTTCAGCCGTGCAACTCCGAGACCATGTTCACCAAACCCTTCCGCGCTCCTTTCCCACCAACCGGAGCTCTCTGTGCCGTATCTGTTCGGGTACTCTTCTCTTCATCGTCTTTGCGGATATAAACTTGTGGTTGTAGTGTACACCCCTTTTTAGGGAATGTCAACCCGTCGTTTTCACGAATGAGACGGAAAAACCGGGGAAAATTTTGTGGAAAATGTGGAAAATTCCCCGGAAAAGAAGAGAAGCCGGTCCAAAGACCGGCTTCTCTGAGGGGAAAACTTACTTCTTCCTGGACTTCACCAGCACCACAGCGGCGGCGGCCACGATGGCCACGCCCACCACGATGATGGCGGGGTTCACGCCGCCCTTTGCCTCGGCGGGCGCCTCAGTGGGGGCCTCGGTAGGAGCCTGGGTGGGGGCTTCGGTAGGAGCCTCGGTGGGAGCCTCGGTAGCGGGCTCGGTGGCAGGCTCGGCGGCGGGGATGGTCACTTCGGCCACATAGGTGGGGCCGTCGTTGACGATGATGTAGCAGGTGGCGTCGGTCATGCCGGCGGCCTGCATCTTGGAGGTGCTGATGTACACGTCACCCTCGTTGGTGACGCCCACATAGGTCATCTTTTCGGTGTTGGCGGTGGTGACCTTCATGCCCTCGGGCATCTGCTCCAGGGGAGCGTCCTTGGCGATGAGGAAGGCGGTGCCGGCGCCGGTGACAGAGGTCTTGCGCAAAAAGCTCTTGTTCAGCACCACCTGCTCACCGTCCACCATCAGACGGTAGCCGTCGGGATTGGTTTCGGAGAGCTCCAGCTTGGCGGGGATGCGCTGGGGGGCATCCTGGCCGGCGCCTGCTTCGGGCTCCAGAGAGACGGTGTAGGCCAGACGGCTCTGCCAGCAGTTATCCAGCTGGTCGGCCCGGTACTTGCGCAGGGCGCACTTGGCGTCGGGCCGGGTGGCGGCGTCGTTGGAGTAGAAGTAATCCACGCCGTCGATGGTCTCATAGCCCACGATGGTGATCAGATGGCCGGCGGTATCGTCGGTGGCGCCGTTCTCCAGATAATAGCTGCCGGAGGGATTGACGCTGTTGTAGCGGACAGACAGGCCCACGCTGCGGCCGGCGGCCAGCTCATGCCGGACAAAGTCCAGATCGGAGTAGTGGCAGGAGGCAGAGAAGCCGTAAGCGGCGCCCACGGCGGTGGTGTAGGCCCAGTTGCCGAAGCCTTCGTAGTTGAAATCATAGTCGCGCAGGGCCAGCTCTTCGGGGAAGAGGTCCAGCTGGGGGGCGCGGTCGTTGATCATCATGGTCATGGTGGTGGGGCTGCAGATCACGCCGCCGATGGAGCCGTCACGGCGCATCTGGGAATAGGCGGGGGTGTCCAGGATGACCTTTTCGGGCAGCTCGATGCCGGCGTTGGGGTAGTAGATGGGGATGGCCTGGCCATCCAGGGTGTTCTTGGAGGTGGCGCTGATGTCACGCAGGGTGGGGGTCTTGCCGCCCTCCACGGTGCGCAGCACGGCCTTCACCTGGATCCGGGAGGCGGTCTCGCCGGAGGAGCCCTTGATGGTCAGAATGTCGGTGTCCACATAGGCCAGAGCGTCGGAGGTGTTGGCAGAGCCGCGCTTGATGCCGGTGCCCCACTTGCCCCAGGACATCCAGCCGGTCCAGTCGCCCTTCATGTCCACAAAGGCGCGGATCATGATCTCCACCGAAGCGCCGGTGGGGGTGTCGGAGCTCCAGGAAGCCACCATGTACTCAAAGGCGGGGACGTCCATCTCCTGGGAGGTCCAGCTGCCCTCCAACTGGCCCTCGGCCAGACGGATGGCGCCGTTGCCCACCTCTTCGGTGAGAACGGTGTTTTCATAGGTGCCCTTGTTCCAGGCGTCGGAAGAGGTGATGCGGACAAAGTTGTCCTGCAGCACGTCGCCCCACACATCCTGGGGGTCATCGGTGGCGAATACGGTGAAAGACATGCACAGGGTCAGGCACAGCAGCAGTGCCAGCAGACGAACAGATCGTTTCATAGCAATTCTCCTCATTTTCCCAATGATTTTATTTATTCTTCGGCGGCCTGATGGAAGTCGGCATCCACGCTCATGAGATACCAGGTGCCGTCCATACGGATCATGGGCATCACGCCGTAGAACTCTTCGGTAGCCACGTTGCCCGACAGGGTCAGCTTGAAGGAGACCACGTGGTAGGCCTCCACGTCGGAGCCGTACTCGGCCCGGACCTGGGCCAGGTTGTTGGCGTTGTCCTGGGTCTGGCCGTACATGTCGATCTTGACCTGCACGTTGTCGCCCACCATGGACTGGGCCTCACCGTACCAGTTGCCCAACTGGGTGAAGTTGGTGCCGCCGGAGGTGATCTGGTTGTAATAGTCCTGCTGTGCGGCAGGCAGGATGCAGTCGATCACAGCGGGGATACCGCCGCCGCCCTCCACATACATGGCGGTGTAGTACTGCTCCAGGGTGTTCTTTTCCGAGCCGCGGCCGGTGACGCTGGAAACGGCGATGCCGACGATCACGGCCACCACCAGAACGGCGGCGCCGGCCATCAGCAGAAGATTGCGTTTGCTTTTGTCCATTTTTGATTACTCCTTGTATTTTTAAATCAAAATAATACCAAATTACAGGGCCAGCAGCTGGGCTTCGGCTGCTGCGGCGCAGGCGGCGGCCCGCATGTCGGCCGCCTGGGCGGTTTCGCCCTGCATCAGGGCGTAGACCTTGATCTTGGGCTCGGTGCCCGAGGGCCGCACCACCAGGCTTTCGCCGGTGTCCAGCTCATAGAACAGCACGTTGGAGCCCTTCAGATCGGCGTCGGTGACGGCCGCGCCCTCATAGCGCTTGCCGGTCTCATAATCCCGCCAGGCCCGGACGGGGATGCCGCCCATCTCCGCGGGAGGCTCCTGCCGGAGGCGCGCCATGATGTGGGCCATGCGCTGGGCGCCGTCCTGACCGGGCAGCATCACGCTGCGGGTCACTTCGCCAAAGGCGCCGTACAGGCGGAAGATCTCCTCCAGACCCTCCAGCACGGTCATGCCCCGGCTGCGGTACCAGGCGGCCATCTCGCACAGAAGCAGGGCCCCCACCACGCCGTCCTTGTCCCGGGCGTGGTCGCCGATCATATAGCCGTAGCTCTCCTCATAGGCCATCACATAACGGTATTTGCCCTCTTTTTCCAGCGCCGCCACCTGTTCGGCCATGTACTTGAAGCCGGTAAAGGTGCTGAAGCTGGCGCAGCCGTTCTTCTCGGCGATGACCCGGGGCAGGGCAGAGGTGACGATGGTTTTCACCAAAGCGGGGTGCCGGGGCAGAATGCCCTTTTCCCTGCCCACCGTGAGGATGTAGTGCAGCAGCAGAGAGCCGGTGCGGTTGCCGGAAACGGGGAGGTAATTGCCCTCCTTGTCCCGGACCACGATGCCCACCCGGTCGGAGTCGGGGTCGGTGCCCACCAGAAAGTCGATGTCATGCCGTTTGGCATACTCGACGGCCAGGGTAAAGCCCGCCGGGTCCTCGGGGTTGGGGCTCTTCACCGTGGGGAAGGTGCCGTCGGGGGCCATCTGTTCCTCCACAAAGACGATGTTGTTCAGCCCGGCCCGGCGCAAAACCTCCGGCACGATGGCGCCGCCCACACCGTGGAAGGGGGTGTAGACGATAGGGAAGGCCTGCTCTTTCAGATGCTCGGGGGCGATGGCGCACTGCAGCACGGCGTCGATGTACAGCTCGTCAAAATCGCTTTCCAGCCAGGTGAGGGAGGCGGGGCTTTCGTTCTCCAAACGGGGGGCCAGCGGGTCGATGTGCTCCATTTCGGCGGCCACCAGGTCGGCCATGTGGGTTGGCAGCTGGGCGCCGCCCTGCCAATAGACCTTGAAACCGTTGTATTCCTTGGTGTTGTGGCTGGCGGTGACGTTGATGCCTGCCGCCGCGCCAAAATGCCGCACGGCAAAGCTCAGCTGGGGGGTGGGGCGGCAGTCCCGGAACAGCCATACCGGGATGCCCCGGCAGCGCATCACGTGGGCGGCCTCCTGGGCGTAAAACCGGGAGTTGATCCGGCAGTCGTAGCAGATGCAGATGCCCTTGTCTGCCAGACCGGCCTTGCAAATGACGGCGGCAAAGGCGTCGGTAGCCTGCCGCACGATGTATTCGTTCATGCGGTTGAGCCCCATGCCCATAATGCCCCGGAGACCGGCGGTGCCAAAGCCCAGGGTCCGGTAGAACCGGTCGGAGATCTGGCTCTCGTCCAGGGCGGCCAGCTCCTGTTTCTGAGCCTGGGTGAGGATGGGGGCGTTCAGCCAGTGTTGATAGTGGCTCTGAACCATCAAAAGCGCTCCTTTCCAGAAGGGTGGATCCGTACCCTTTATTATAGCACCTTTCCCGCCATCTTTCCACCCCCGATTTTGCAGAAAGCAAAACGGAAAAAATTCAATTTCTGTTCACGAATCGGCAACACTTTTTTGCAAAAGCTGTGGTATAGTAAAAACCGTAAAGTACACACGAACTTTTAGCAAACATTACTTCTCATTTCCCCCTTTTATCTCTTTTCCCCTTATCAATGGTGAAAGCCCGGCCGTATGGCCGGGCTTTTGCTTTTTCTGTCAGAAAACCGCTTCGCTGGGTTTTCTTCGACAGTTGGGCCCCGGCCTGCGGGCCGGTTTCGCCGCTTTTCTGCGGAAAAACGGCGGGTCACGGTGTTTTTCCCCGGCGCATGTCCGTGGAAAAACAAATAAAAAAGACACCCGGCCGTATGGCCGGGCTTTTGCTTTGTTTTTTACCAAATCATCCCCGCGGCGGCGTAGCCGATGGAATACACCGCGATGGAGGGCAGCTTGAGGCACAAAATCAGCAGGAACCGCCGCCAGCCCATGGGGCTGAGGCCGGCGATGAGGCACAGGGCGTCGTCGGGGAAAAAGGGCAGCAGGATGGCCCAGGCGAACAGCCGGTGAAACTTTTTGCCCTCCTGAAGCCAGCCCAGATACTTTTCCCGGGTGCCGTCATCCATCAGATGGCGCACCAGGGGCTGTCCCCATTTTCGGGCCAGCCAGAAGTTCAGGCAGGAGCCCAGGGCCGTGCCCACGCAGTTGTACAGCAGTCCCTCCCAGGGGCCGAAGATCACCACGCCGCCGGTGAGCAGCATCCCTCCGGGGATGAAGGCCATCAAAATCTGCAGCACCTGCAGCAGCACGAAGATCAGCGGCGCCCCCACCTCGTAGGAGTCGATAAAGGCCTGCAGGGTGTCCAAACTGCGGAAGAGGCCCTGCTTCCAGGCCCACAGGCAGGCTGAGATCAGCAGGGCAAAGAACAAAACGGTGCCCAGATGCATCAGCATCCGCACCGGTTTGGAGCGGGGGTGTTGTTCCATGTCGAGCCTCCTTTCAGCCGTTTCTGACAAGGTTATACCATTTTTGTCTCTTACGATGCAAGCCCTTTTGCGAAACCTTCAGAAATTCTTGAGAAACAGGCGCTTTTTCTTGCCCCGGCGGGCAAAAACGGATATAATATAAGGATGAAAACTCCAGAAGGAGGGACCCTTATGCATCTGATGGTCATCGACGGAAACAGTCTGGTGAACCGTGCCTTTTACGGCGTGCGGCCCCTTACCGCCGCCGACGGCACCCCCACCAACGCCGTCTACGGATTTTTGAATATGCTGTTCAAACTACGGGAGGATTATGCCCCCGACGAGATCTGCGTCTGCTTCGATCTCAAGGCCAAGACCTTCCGCCACAAGGCCTATGAGGGCTACAAGGCCCAGCGCAAGCCCATGCCCGAGGAGCTTGCCGCCCAGATGCCCCTGGTGAAGGAGGCCCTGGACGGCCTTGGCATCCGCCGCATGGAGGTGGAGGGCTTCGAGGCCGACGATCTGCTGGGCACCCTCAGCCACCTGTGCTCCCAACAGGGGGGCAACACCACCATCGTCACCGGCGACCGGGACAGCCTCCAGTACATCACCGGCACCTCCCGGGTGGCCCTGGTGACCACCCGCATGGGCCAGACCTCCACCGAGCTTTATGATGAGGTGAAGTTTGCCGAAAAATACTGCGGCCTCACCCCCGAAAAGATCGTGGATCTCAAGGCCATCATGGGCGATTCTTCCGACAACATCCCCGGCGTCAAGGGCATCGGCGAAAAGGGCGCTCTCGACCTGATCTGCCGCTTTGGCTCCCTGCAGGGGGTCTATGACAATCTGGAGGAAGGGGAGATGACCCCCTCCACCCGGAAAAAGCTCACCGAGAGCCGGGACATGGCTTTTTTGAGCTTTGACCTGGCCAAGGGCGTGGTGGACGCCCCCGTCACCGCCCAGCCGGGAGAACTGGCCCCCACAGGCGGCGACCCTGCCGCTTTGTACACCCTGCTGTCCCGGCTGGAATTGCGCACGCTGATCAAGCGCCTGGGGCTGACGCCCCCTGCCGATGCCCCGGCCCAGACCGCCGATTTTGCGGCAAAACCGGCCAAGATCCTCCGGAATACCGCCGAAATGGCCGAAATTCTCCCCAAACTGCCGGGAAACGCCCTGCTGGTCTCGGCCGACCGCACCCTGTGCGCCGCCGTTTTAGTGGACGGC
This sequence comes from Clostridia bacterium, assembly GCA_017521295.1. GTDB lineage: Bacteria > Bacillota > Clostridia > Oscillospirales > Butyricicoccaceae > UBA4644. The sequence continues at coordinate 10,105 of JAFXDF010000052.1, forward strand.
ACTCCGGTGGTCCTTGCCGCCGATGAGGTGGGGGAGGAGGCCGCCGCCCGGTTCCTGGAGGCGGCCCTGGCAAAGCCCGCCGTCATGCACGGCGCGAAAGCCCTGCTGACACAATTATATAAAGAGGGCAAAAGCCCTGCCGACCCGGCCTTCGACACCAAGCTGGGCGCCTACCTGCTGGATGTGAACCGGGGCGGCTACGACCTGGTTTCCGCCGCCCGGCAGACCCTGGGCTTCGAGGCCATGCCCCCCATCTACGACGGGGAGGACGCCCGCAACCTTTTGGGTGTGTCCGAAGAGGCCCTGGAGGCCCTGTCCCAGCACGTGCAGCTCATCGTCGCCATGAAAACCGAGCAGGAAAAAGCCCTGGAAAAAGAGGGCATGGGCAAGCTGTACCGGGAGATGGAGCTGCCCCTGCTGCCCGTTCTTGCCCGGATGCAGGCCGCCGGCATCTGCGCCGACAAGGGCCGCCTGCTGGACTTCGGCCTGCAGCTGGAGGGCCGGATCAAGGAGCTGGAAAGCCGCGTCCACGAACTTGCCGGACGGCAGTTCAACATCGGTTCCCCCAAGCAGCTGGGTACCGTACTATTTGAAGAGCTGGGGCTGAAGGCCGGCAAAAAGACCCGCACCGGATGGTCCACCGACGCCGAGACCCTGGAAAAGCTCAAGCACGACCACGACATCATCCCCGCCGTTCTGGACTGGCGCAAGGTCACCAAGCTGAAGAGCACCTATGTGGAGGGCCTCACCAAGACCGTGGAGGCCGACGGGCGCATCCGCTCCACCTTCCACCAGACGGTCACCGCCACCGGCCGCCTTTCTTCCGCCGACCCCAATCTGCAGAACCTGCCGGTGCGGAGGGAGGACGGCTCGGAGATCCGCCGGTGCTTTACCGCCGTCCCCGGCTGGGTGCTGGTGGACGCCGACTATTCCCAGATCGAGCTGCGTGTGCTGGCCCACGTGGCCGACGACAAGGCCATGCAGGAGGCCTTCGCCTCCGGCGAGGACTTCCACGCCGTGACGGCCTCCCAGGTGTTCCACGTGCCCTTTTCCGAAGTGACCCCCAAGCTGCGCTCGGCGGCAAAGGCCGTCAACTTCGGCATCGTTTACGGCATTTCCGCCTGGTCCCTGGCCGACGACATCAAGGTGTCGGTGGGGGAGGCCCAGGAATATATCGACGCCTATCTGGCCCGGTACACCGGGGTCAAGGCCTATATGGACCGCGTCAAGGCCGAGGCCGAAAAGAACGGCTTCGTCACCACCCTCTACGGCAGAAAGCGCGCCATCCCCGAGCTGAAGGCCAGCAATTTCAACCTGCGGTCTTTCGGCCAACGTGCCGCCATGAACACCCCCATCCAGGGTGCCGCCGCCGACATCATCAAGCTGGCCATGGTGCGGGTGGACAATCGCCTGCGGCAGGAGGGCCTTGCGGCCCGTCTGATCCTCCAGGTCCACGACGAGCTCATCATCGAAGCCCCCGAAGCCGAACGGGAGCGGGTCACCTTATTATTAAAGGAAGAAATGGAGGCGGCCGCCGACCTGAAGGTGCGGCTGCTGGCCGACGTAAACTGGGGGCACAACTGGTATGACGCGAAATGACGAACTGATTTTTTCCCCTCTGCTGCCTGCCCACATCGACCAGATGGCGGAGATCGAGATCGAGTGCTTTTCCGTGCCCTGGAGCCGGGAGGCGCTGCTGGAGGAACTGGACAACCCCTACGCCCACTACGTGGTGTGCACCGATCCCGCCGGAAAGGTGGTGGGCTACATCGGCTCCCGCATCGTGCTGGACGAGGCCGACATCACCAACGTGGCCGTGCGCCCCCAGTACCGCCGCCGGGGCATCGGCTTTGACCTGGTCACCGCCATGCTGGGGCTGATGAAGATGGGCGGCGTCCGCTCCGTCCTGCTGGAGGTGCGGGAGAGCAATCTCCCCGCCCAGAAGTGCTATGAGCGTGCCGGCTTCACCGTGGTGGGCCGCCGGAAGAATTATTATGAACTGCCGAAGGAGGACGCCCTTTTGATGGGGCGGCAACTGATATGAGCAAGCTGATCTTAGCCTTTGAAAGCTCCTGTGACGAGACCGCCTGCGCCATCTCCCGGGACGGCCGGGAGATTTTGGCCGACGTGATCTATTCCCAGGCCGATATGCACGCCCTGTACGGCGGCGTGGTGCCCGAGATCGCCAGCCGCAAGCACGTGGAAAAGATCTCCCTGGTGGCCGAACAGGCGGTGAAGCAGGCCGGTATCTCTATGAAGGATATCGACGCCGTGGCGGCCACCTGCGCCCCCGGCCTCATCGGTGCCCTGCTGGTGGGTGCCAACTTCGCAAAGGCCACCGCCCTGGCCCTCAACAAGCCCTTTGTGCCGGTGCACCACATCCGGGGCCACGTGGCCGCCAACTACATCGCTTTTCCCCAGCTGGAGCCCCCCATGACCGCCCTGGTGGCCTCGGGCGGACATACCGTCATTCTGGACGTCAGTGACTACACCCACATGGAGGTGGTGGGCGCCTCCCGGGACGACGCCGCGGGCGAGGCCTTTGACAAGATAGGCCGGGTGCTGGGGCTCCCTTACCCCGGCGGTGCGGCTCTCGACCGGCTGTCCAAAGAGGGCGACCCCGCCAAATACCCCCTGCCTCTGGCCGTCATCAAGGACCACCCCTATGATTTTTCCTTCTCCGGTCTGAAGACCGCCGCCGTCAACCTGATCCACAACGCCCAGCAAAAGGGCCAGGAGGTGCGCACCCAGGACCTGGCCGCGTCCCTGTCGGACACCGTGGCCCGGTCGGTGGTGCCCCGGGTCATCGCCGCGGCAAAAGACCGCGGCCGCAAGCGCATCTGCGCCGCCGGCGGCGTGGCCGCCAACTCCACCCTCCGGGCTCTGCTGGAGCGGGAGTGCAAAAAAGCCGGCATCGACCTGTACCTGCCGCCCCTGAAGCTGTGCGGCGACAACGGCGCCATGATCGCCTGCCAGGCCTATTTCGAGTACATGGCCGGCAATGTGGGCGACGCCTACCAGAACTGCTACGCCACCCTGCCGGCTTCGGCCCAGGTGTGCGCCGTTGACAACGAACAGTAAACACCCTGTGAAAAACACCTGCCCCGCCTGTGAAAGGCGGCAGGTGTTTTTTGCCTTTTCTACAGGAAAAATCCGGAAAAATCAGCAATTCCAAGGGTTTCCGCCGCAGGGGTCTGTGAAAAACCCTGTGGAAATTGTGGATAACTTTCCGTAGATGCACCGATTCAGCGCAGTTCCACACGAAAGGATATCGTTATTTTTTTGCATAAGTTGAGCTAAAAAACGGTAAACTTTTTCGAAAAACCTTGCTATTTCTGCGCGAAGCGATTACAATGAGACCAGTCAAAAAGCAAAAGGAGGGGAAACCCATGGAAAAACGCATTTCGTCGGCCGTCATCCACCGGATGCCCCGGTATTTCCGTCATCTGTGCGACCTGCAGGATGCCGGCATCGCCCGCATCTCCTCGGGCACGCTGGCCGACCGGATGGGTCTCACGGCATCCCAGGTGCGGCAGGATTTCAACTGCTTCGGCGGATTTGGGCAGCAGGGTTACGGCTATAACGTAGCGGAGTTGCGCTCTGCCATCGCGGGCATCATGCACATCGACCGGGAGCGTGGCGCCATCATCGTGGGCACCGGCAACCTGGGCAAGGCGCTGATGTCCAACTTCAACTTCCAGAAATACGGCGTGCGGCTGGTGGCCGCCTTTGATTCCAATCCGCTGCTCATCGGCACCGAGATCGCCGGCGTGCCGGTGTACTCCTGCCGGCAGATGGAGGAGGTCATGGAGCGGGAACAGCCCCAGATCGCCATCCTCACCCTGCCCAAGATGCACGCCCGGGCCGCCGCCCAGAAGCTGGTGGCCGCCGGCATCAAGGGCATCTGGAACTTTACCTCCATCGACCTGCACCTGGATATGCCCAACGTGCCGGTGGAGAACGTCCACTTTTCCGAAAGTCTGATGGTTCTGTCCTACAAGATCTGATAACTGCATAAAAATAAGACGGCAGATCTGCCGTCTTATTTTTTATAACAGAAAACGAGCGAAACGATACACCCCGGGAACCGGTTTCGCGAAATAACAATAGGCAACTTTGCTGAAAATACAACAGGAAAGGTGTCTAAAACGCTGAAAAGCTTGCTTTAGACTGAAAAAGCGGCAAAAGGGGGTGGCCAGAATGTTAAAATTGTGTTAAACTGTACCTGTTCCTATCTGCGGACTGCATATTCATGCGGAGGGCAGACAGGGCAACAATACGAAAAAGGAGAGAACCTGTCATGAAGAAACTGATCGCTTTGATGCTGTCTATGATCATGATCCTGGGTATGTTCGCCGGCTGCGGTAACGACGCTCCCGCCGAAACGCCCACCACCCCCGCGCCCACGACCCCCGCGCCCACCACCCCCAACACCCCCGCACCCACCACTCCCGTGACTCCCGAAGTCCCCGCCGATCCCCTGACCGGCATCCCCTATGCAGAGGATACCACCTACGATTATCTGTACTCCTCTGAGATCACCTCCATGAACTATCTGACCACTTCTGTTTCCCAGAACCAGAAGTCCCTGGCCAACTTCGTGGACACCCTGATCGAGTATGACTGCTACGGCAACATCATTCCCTGCCTGGCCGAATCCTGGGAAGTTTCTCCCGACGGCCTGACCTGGACCTTCAAGATCCGCCAGGGCGTTAAGTGGTACGACTGCGAAGGCAACGCCGTGGCCGACGTCACCGCCAACGACTTCGTTTACGCCGCCCGCCTGGTGGCCAACCCCGAGTTTGACTCCGATATGCCCGACATGCTGATCACCTATGTCGAGAACGGTATCAAGCTGTACAACTGGTCCGATGAGACCGCTGAGCCCGACTTCACCACTCTGGGCGTTGTGGCTGTGGATGATTACACCCTGGAGTATCATCTGGTCAATCCCTGCGCTTACTTCCTGACTCTGCTGACCTACGGCTGCTACCTGCCCATCTACGGTCCCTTCTATGAGTCCCTGGTCATCGAGAATCCCGAGCCCGTCATCAACGACGACGGCACCGAGGGCGACCCCATCACCAACGAGTTCGGTACCAACCGCGACAAGATCCTGTACAACGGCGGCTACATCTGCTCCGAGTGGATGCCTCAGGAGAAGTTCGTCTGGGTCAAGAACGAGAACTACTGGGATGCTGAAAACATCTTCATCGAGAAGGTTTCCGGCACCTACAACGCTCAGGCCGACGCCATCGCTCCCGAGATGTATCTCCGCGGCGAGACCGACCAGTGCAACGTCACCTCCGCCATCCTGGACGACTGGATGAACAGCGCCAACGCTGACGTGGTCCACACCACCATGCCCACCGGTTTCGTTCAGTACATGCTGCTGTGCTTCAACCAGAAGCATGAAGACGAGGTCGCCGGCGGCTACTACGACATGGCCGTCAACAACAAGAACTTCCGTAAGTCCCTGTATCACGGCATTGACTATCTGTACTGCCTGTCCGCTTACGATCCCTACACTCCCGAAGCCATCGCTCAGTCCCGTCTGATGCCCAGCGGCTTCTGCGTCACCGACGGTAAGGATTACAACGAGTTCGGCTCCGCCACCGCTTTCAACGAGATCCCCTTCGACGAAGCCAAGGCTCTGGACTACAAGGCTAAGGCCGTTGCCGAGCTGACCGCTGCCGGCTGCGTGTTCCCCATCAAGATGCCTCTGTACTACAATCCCTCCACTCCCAACATGGATCAGTGCTGCCAGCTGCTGGAAGCTCAGCTCGAGGCCACTCTGGGCACCGATTACATTGAGATCACCGTCTACTCCGGTCCTTCCACCAACTACATCGCCGAAGTCCGCCGTCCCGGTAAGTGGGGTCTGTTCGAAGGCGGCTGGGGCCCCGACTATGTTGACCCCGCTACTTTCTTCGAGCCCTTCTCCTTCGGCTGGACCTACGGTTCTCAGGAAATGATCAAGGGTGACCAGTACAAGACCGGTTACATCTACACCCAGGAAGACTATGACAACGGTACCATCACCGATTCCGACATGATCGGCACCGAGCAGTTCACCTGGTACGCCATGGTTGAAGAGGCCCGCGCTGAGACTCAGGATATGTCCAAGCGTTACGAGCTGTTTGCTGAGGCTGAGGCCTACGCTCTGGAAGAAGTTCTGATGATCCCCTTCCGTCTGCTGAACGACGGTTACGTTGCTTCCAACATGTCCATCTTTGACGGTCCCCAGGTCATGGCCGGTATCTGCGGCTACAAGTACAAGGGCCGCCATATGCTGGAGAAGTCCTACAACATGGAAGAGTACACCATGGCTAAGGAAGCCTGGGAAGCTGCCAAGGCCGCTCAGTAAAGCTGTTTTGTAAAAACATTGATAATTCAGTGTAAATAGCGGAATCGGCCCCTTATTTACCGATAAGGGGCCGATTCCATGTAATGGTGCTTTGCCCGGGTAAAGCACCGATTTAGACCAAGGAGGAAGGATAAGCGATGCTGAAATATGTCTTGCGTCGTTTCTGCAGCGCCGTGTTCAGTCTGTTCATTATCGTGACTGTCATGTTCTGTCTGCTGCGCATGATGCCTCTGGAAGGTTATCTGGGTCCCAACGTGGACAAGATGTCTCCCGAAGTCATCGCCGCCAAGCTGGCCGCCAAGGGCCTGGACAAGCCCGTGCACGTTCAGCTGGCAAAGTTTTATAAAGATCTGCTGTTCCACGGCGATCTGGGCCGCTCCTGGATCTTCCTGGAGAATGTCCCCGTTGTGGATATCATCGAGCCCAAGATCGGCGTTTCACTGAAAATGGGCGGTATCTCCATGCTGGTGGCATTGACCATCGGTATGCCCATGGGTATCGCCATGGCCCGCAGCAAGGGCAAGTGGGCTGACAAGCTGGGTACTGCCTTTATCATCTTTATCCAGGCAGCGCCCTCTGCCGTGTACTTCCTGTTCATTCAGATGTACTTCACCGGCCTGTTCAAGCTGCCCATGCTTTACGATTCTGAAAAACCCGTCACCTGGATCCTGCCCATCGTCTGTCTGTCGCTGCCCTCCATCGCCAGCTACGGCATGTGGATGCGCCGATATATGGTGGACCAGATGAACCAGGACTACGTCAAGCTGGCCAAAGCCAAGGGCGTGCCCGAGCGCAAGATCATGACCAGCCATATTTTCCGCAACGCCGTGGTGCCCATGGTCCAGACCATCCCCGGCTCCCTGCTGCTGACCATCATGGGCTCGCTGTATGTGGAATCCATTTTCTCGGTCCCCGGCATGGGCGGTCTGCTGATCAACGTCATCCAGCGCCAGGATAACACCATGGTGCAGGCACTGGTGCTGATCTTCGCCAGCATGGGTATCATCGGTCTGTTCCTGGGCGATCTGATGATGGTTATCGTCGATCCCCGTATCAGCCTGAACAGAGGGGAGGCAAGTCGATAATGGCACTGTTTAAGAAAGGCTCCCAGCTGGAGCGCATGGGCCAGAACGTCATGGACCAGATGCACAGTCAGCTGGCCGAAGAAGAGCGCGACGACCTGACCCCCGAGGAGATCGAAGCCCTGACGCCCGATCGGTTTGTCCCCCACGCCTTTGACGCCAAGGACGCCGAAGCCGTCGGCTACTCCAACTATTCCTACTGGCGCTGTACCTTCCAGGCCTTCTGGAAGAACAAGATGGCCCGTATCCTGCTGATCGCGCTGATCGCGCTGCTGATCTTCACCGTCGTGCAGCCCTATCTGCCCGGACAGAAGGACCCCAACGAGATCTTCAACACCTATGATAAGTACGGCAAGGCCACTCCCATGAAGAACAAGGCTCCCAGTGAGGAGTATTGGTTTGGCACCGACAACGTGGGCCATGACCTGTGGGCCCGTATCTGGGCCGGTACCCGTACCTCCCTGCTGCTGGCCTTCATCGTGGCTTCGGTCAACTGTGTGGTGGGTATCACCGTGGGTATCCTGTGGGGCTATGTCCGCAAGCTGGACGCCCTCCTCACCGAAGTGTACAACATCATGGACAACATCCCCCGTACCATCATCCTGATCCTGATGTCCTACATCCTCCGTGCCGGTATGCTCACCATGATCATCTCCATGTGTATCGTGGGCTGGCTGGGCATGGCCCGCTTCATCCGCAACCAGGTGGTCATGATCCGTGACCGTGACTACAACCTGGCCTCCCGCTGCCTGGGTACCCCCTCCGGCAAGATCATGATCCGCAACCTGCTGCCCTATCTGGTGTCTGTCATCATGCTGCAGACCGCTCTGGCTATCCCCATGGTTCTGTCCGACGAGGTCTTCCTGACCTACTGCGGCCTGGGTATGCCCAAGAACAAGCCTTCTCTGGGCGGCCTGGTGGAAGAAGGCCGAAAGGTCATGATGTCTCCCTCCCAGCGGTATCAGCTGATCATCCCCGCTGTGGTGGTTACCTTTATCACCGTGTCCTTCTACCTGATCGGTAACGCCTTTGCCGACGCTTCCGATCCCAGAAACCACGTGTAAGGAGGAACGACAATGGAACAGAATAACATCATTTTGTCTGTCAGCGACCTGCACGTGAAGTTCAGCCTTCGCGGCAAAGTGCTGCACGCCCTGCGCGGCATCTCTCTGGAGCTGTACAAGGGCGAATCCCTGGCCATCGTGGGCGAGTCCGGCTCCGGTAAGTCTGTTTTCTGCAAGAACTTCATCGGCCTGCTGGACAAGAACGGCTGGGTGGACAAGGGCACCATCCTCTATAACGACATGGACCTGGCCCAGTTCAAGACCGAAAAGGACTGGAGCAAGATCCGCGGCAAGGAGATCGCCATGGTCATGCAGGACCCCATGACCTCTCTGAACCCCCTGAAGACCGTTGGCTGGCAGATCGAGGAAGCCCTCAAGATGCACCAGGGCCTCAAGGGTGAAGAAGCCCACCACAAGGCCGTGGAGATCCTGGCCGACGTAGGCATCCCCGATCCCGAGCGCCGTTACGGCCAGTATCCCCATGAGTTCTCCGGCGGTATGCGCCAGCGCGTGGTCATCGCCATCGCCATGGCCTGCAACCCCAAGATCCTCATCTGTGACGAGCCCACCACCGCTCTGGACGTTACCATCCAGGCCCAGATCCTCAACCTCATCAAGGCGCTGAAGGTCAAATACGATCTGACCACCATCTACATCACCCACGACCTGGGCGTTGTTGCCAACGTGGCCGACCGTATCGCCGTCATGTACGCCGGCGACATCGTGGAGATCGGTACCTGCGACGAGGTGTTCTACGATCCCAAGCATCCCTACACCTGGGCGCTGCTGTCCTCTCTGCCCCAGCTGGGCGTGAAGGGCGAGGATCTGTTCGCCATCAAGGGCACCCCTCCCAACCTGTTCAATAAGGTGCGCGGCGACGCTTTCGCGCCCCGCAATCCCTATGCTCTGGCCATCGACTTCGAGCATCGGCCTCCTTATTTTGAGGTCAGCCCCACCCACAAGGCCCGTACCTGGCTGCTGGATCCCCGTGCGCCCAAGGTAGAGCCCCCTGCCATCATCAAGAACATCCGCAATATCCGGAGAGGTGGTGAGGAGAATGGCTAAAGAGTTGAATGAAGTCCTGGTCAGCGTCAAGAACATGGAAGTCACCTTTGGCTCCCGCCGCAACAAGTTTGTGGCCGTCAAGGGCGTCACCTTCGACATCTACAAGGGTGAGACCTTCGGTCTGGTTGGCGAATCCGGTTCCGGTA
>JAFXDF010000053.1 GCA_017521295.1 Clostridia bacterium
GGATGACAGATCGCCCCTATCACACAAGAGAAAGGATCGATATTTATGGGTAAAGATGTTATCGTTGCCTGCGATTTTGACAGCAAGGAAAAAACGCTGGCATTTCTGGACAAATTTCAGGGTGAAAAGCCCTTTGTGAAGATCGGCATGGAGCTCTATTACGCCGAAGGCCCCGCCATCGTCAAGGAGATCAAGGCCCGGGGCCACAAGATCTTCCTGGATCTGAAACTGCACGACATCCCCACCACCGTGAAGAAGGCCATGGCCGTTCTGTCCGGTCTGGATGTGGATATCTGCAACCTGCACGCCGCCGGCACCTCCCGCATGATGGAGGCCGCCCTGGAGGGTCTGACCCGTCCCGACGGCACCCGACCCCTGCTGATCGCCGTCACTCAGCTGACGAGCACCGACGAGGAGATCATGCAGCGCGATCTGCTCATTGACCAGCCTCTGGACAAGGTGGTCATGCACTACGCCAAGAATGCCGCCGATTCCGGTCTGGACGGCGTGGTGTGCTCTCCCCTGGAGGCCGGCAAGGTCCACCAGGTCTGCGGCAAGCAGTTCCTCACCGTCACCCCCGGCGTCCGTTTTGCCGGCGGCGACGTGGGCGACCAGAAGCGTGTCACCACCCCCGAAAAGGCCAAGGAGCTGGGCTCCGATTATATCGTGGTGGGCCGTCCCATCACCGCTGCCGAGGACCCCGTGGCTGCCTGGAAGCGCTGCGTTTCCGAGTTCTGCGATTAAAGGAGGATTATCATGGAACAGTACAAAAGAGAGTTTATCCAGTTCCTGCAGGGCGCAGGCGTTCTGAAGTTCGGTGACTTCACCGCCAAGTCCGGCCGGAAGATCCCCTATTTTGTCAACGCCGGTATGATCAAGACCGGCGACGAGATCGCCAAGCTGGGCGAGTTTTATGCCAAGGCCTATTTTGACAAGCTGGGCAAGAAGGAGGCCGTCCTCTACGGCCCGGCCTACAAGGGCATTTCCATCGCGGTTTCCGCCGCTGTGGCCCTGTCCAAGAACGGCCTGAACGTGCCCTTCTTCTTCAACCGTAAGGAAGTCAAGGACCACGGCGAGGGCGGCGTGTTCGTGGGCTATGTGCCCCAGGCCGGCCAGGAAGTGGTCATCGTGGAGGATGTTATCACCGCCGGTACCGCCATCCGGGAGAGCATGGCCATCCTGTCCGCCCTGGAAGGCGTGAAGGTGGCCGCCACCTTCGTCATGGTGGACCGCAAGGAAAAGGGCCAGACCGACAAGGGCGCCATGCAGGAGATCGAGGAGCAGTTCGGCTTCCCCATCTACTCTGTGGTGGACGTGTACGATATCATCGAATATCTGGAAGAGGACCCTGCCAACGCTGAAAACGTGGCCCGGATCAAGGCCTATCTGGCAGTGAATGGAGCGAAAGCATGAGAAGCCTGTTCAGTATCACCGACCTGTCGGTGGAAGAGATCCAGGGGCTGATCGACACGGCCAACCAGATCATCGAAGATCCCGACCGGTTCGCCCACGTGTGCGACCGGAAGAAGCTGGCGACGCTGTTCTTTGAGCCCTCCACCCGCACCCGTCTGTCCTTTGAGGCAGCCATGTACGAGCTGGGCGGCCAGGTCATCGGCTTTTCCTCGGCCAGCAGCTCCTCCGCCGCCAAGGGCGAGAGCGTGGCCGACACCGCCAAGACCATCAGCTGCTATGCCGACATCATCGCCATGCGCCATCCCAAGGAGGGCGCTCCCCTGGTGGCGGCCATGAACGCCTCCATTCCGGTGATCAACGCCGGTGACGGCGGCCACAACCACCCCACCCAGACCCTGGCCGACCTGTTGACCCTGTACCGGGAGAAGGGCCGTCTGGACAATCTGACGGTGGGCTTCTGCGGCGACCTGAAGTTCGGCCGCACGGTGCATTCCCTCATCGCCGCCCTGGCCCGGTACGAGGGCATCAAGGTGGTGCTCATCTCCCCCAAGGAGCTGCAGCTGCCCTCCTATATCAAGAAGGATGTTCTGCAGAAGTATGACATCCCCTATACCCAGACCACCAATCTGGAGGGCGCCATGCCTCAGCTGGATGCCCTGTATATGACCCGTGTTCAGCGGGAGCGGTTCTTCAACGAGGAGGATTACCTCCGTCTGAAGGACAGCTATATCCTGGATCCCGAAAAGATGAAGAACGCCGGCGAGGACATGATCGTCATGCATCCCCTGCCCCGTGTCAACGAAATCTCGGTGGCCATCGACAACGATCCCCGTGCCTGCTACTTTAAGCAGGTGCTCAACGGCAAGTATATGCGTATGGCCCTTATCATGATGCTGCTGGGGGTGAAAGCATGATTATCGGTTCCATTAAAAACGGTATGGTCATCGACCACATCACCGCAGGCCGGGCCATGGAGCTGTACGACCTGCTGGGTCTGAGCAACGCCGACTGTGAGGTGGCCCTCATCAAGAACGCCGTCAGCGGCAAGATGGGCCGCAAGGATATCATCAAGATCAACGGTGACTTCCCCGTGGACGTGAACGTCATTGCCTATGTGGATCCCAAGGCCACCATCAACATCATCAAGGATGGCGCACTGGTGGAAAAGAAGGCCCTGCAGACCCCCCAGAAGCTGGTGAACGTGGTGAAGTGCCAGAATCCCCGGTGCATCACCTCCACCGAGCAGGAGCTGGACCACGTGTTCGTGCTCACCGAGCCGGAAAACGGCGTCTACCGCTGCATCTACTGCGAAGCCCAGGCAAAATAAGTCAACAAAAACGCAACCCGACCTATGAACCATAGGTCGGGTTCTTCTATGTGGCGGTTCAGGAAAGCTCCGCTCTCACGCGGGAGGCTTGTCTGCACATTCTTCGATCGCTGTATATACCTTTTCTGACCAATCCCAAATATCCTTGCAATCCTGTTCGATGTAGATGATCTTATCCTTTAAATTGGTCGGTATGCATGGAGCAAGGGTGTCCTGCCATTTCATTGGTATCACGATTTTATGAACCCAATCACTGAGGCACAATTCATCCTTGACTTTCACAGGCAGCACACCGTCAAATTCGGCGTTCGGATGAGCGATCAGTTGTTCATACCGGAAATAAAACCGCACGCCCGGTTCAAAATGAACACTTAAATCCCGCTCATCCGGAAATCGCCCTAAGGCGCGCTCCATAACCAGCCTATCGCCTGCTTGGCAATTCCCCCATGCAAACATAATGTATTCAAAGTAATCGGCAGGGTCATTTGCTGCATTTCTATGCTCACGCATCAACTCCTCAACAGGAACGTTTCGCGCGTTACGTGCGGATAACAGCTTGCCGCACGCAAAAATTTTGATGGCATTCTCAACAGAGGTTGTGTGACATACGTATTCCGTGACACAACCTCTTCTATGCGGACAAGCGGTGCATTCGGTCAGCAGCTTCGGGCGCGGTACGGATAAATACCGCTCTTTCTGTTTGAGAGCATCCAGAATGGCACATAATGTGCGCTTGTCGTCGCATTCAATTTCGCACGTTCTGCCATACTTCTTCTCATACTCTATAAACTCAATGATGGTGCGGATTTCCCAGTTCGTCACCAGGGGATAATTGGACAGCTTTTTATAGAATATGCCATCCCACACTTCGGTATATTCAAAATCACCAATTTTTATCAGCATATTCTCACCTCGATTTCAAGTTTCCCATACTGTTTGGTTGCATATTATCACAGGAATACCAAAAACACAAGAACAGTCCCGGCAGATGATCCTGCCGGGACTGAAGCGGTTTTATGCTGCCCGCCATTTGGGTGCGGGTTTTTCGTATCGGTTTGTTATCGATCCCACTTTTTGATGAGGGCTTCCAGTTCGGCGGCAAAGCCCTTGAGATCCTTGTTGGTGCCGCCCTTGTTGTGGGCGATGGCCTCCAGCAGGGCCTGGCCCTGGCGCTGGAGCTCCTTGAACTGAGCGGTGACGCCCTGCTCCTGCTGGGTCTTGGGCTTGACGGGGGTATGACCCTCCTTGATCATCCGGTTGGCGATCAGGTCATATTCCTCCATCAGCTCGGGGCCGTGGACGGCGAAGCCCAGCTTTTCCAGCCGCTCCACATACTGGGGTACCACGTCGGCGTCGCCGTGGACCACGAATACCTGGCTGGGCTTTGGGGAGAAGGCCTGGATCCAGTTCAGCAGGCCGGAAAGGCCGGCGTGGGAGGACAGGCCGGGGAAGTTAACGATCTGTGCCTTGACGGCAATGGTCTCACCAAAGAGCTTGACCTCGGGTACGCCGTCCAGCAGGCGGCGGCCCAGGCTGCCTTCGGCCTGGTAGCCCACAAAGACCACGGTGGACTCGGGGCGCCACAGATTGTGCTTCAGATGGTGGCGGATACGGCCGGCGTCGCACATACCGCTGGCCGAGATGATAACCTTGGGCATTCTGTCGGCATTGAGGGCCTTGGATTCCTCGCTGGACTCGGTGAGGTGCAGGTCGTCAAAGGTCAGCATCCGGATGCCGTCCTCCACCAGCTCCTTGGCCTCTTCGTCGATGTAACCGGTAAGGTCGCCGGCAAAGATGGTGGTGGCCGCCTTGGCCAGGGGGCTGTCCACATACACGGGGAAGTTGGGCAGCGAGGTGACCAGACCCTTCTGCTTGATCTCCCGGATGAAATACAGCAGCTCCTGGGTACGGCCAACGGCAAAGGCGGGGATGATCACATTGCCGCCCTTGGCAAAGGTGCCGTCCAGGATCTTGGCCAGATCCTCGGTATATTCGCCCTCGCCTTCCCGGTGCTCCCGGTCACCGTAGGTGCTCTCGGTGATGACATAGTCGGCTTCACACAGATAGGCGGGATCCCGGATGATGGGCTGCTCCCGGTTGCCGATGTCGCCGGAAAAGACCAGCTTGCGGGTCTCGCCATCCTCGGTAATGACCAGCTCCACGAAGGAGGAGCCCAGCAGATGGCCGGCGTCCACGAACCGGGCGGTGATGCCGGGACAGACCTCGAAGGTCTGGTCATAGTCGTGGATCTCCAGATGGTTGAGGGCAATTTGGGCGTCCTCGGTGGTATAGAGGGGCTCCACCTCGGGGCGGCCGGCACGCTTGCCCTTCTGGTTGGCGTACATGGCGTCGCTCTCCTGGATGTGGGCGCTGTCCATGAGCATGATGTTCATCAGCTCCGCGGTGAGCCGGGTAGCGTGAATGGGGCCGGTGTAGCCCAATTTATAGAGCAGCGGCATTCTGCCGGTGTGGTCGATGTGGGCATGGGTGGCAAATACGATGTCCACCTCGCCGGGATGGAAGGGCAGCTTGTTGTCCTCCAGCTCGTCACGGCCCTGCTGCAGGCCGCAGTCGATGAGGATGCGCTTGCCGCAGGCGTCAATGCAATGGCAGCTGCCGGTGACCGCACGGGCGGCGCCGTAGAAAGTCAGCTTCATGGAAAAATCCTCCTTTTATCAAAAAACAGGCGTTTGTTTCCTTTTCTCTTATTGTATCACGGCAGGCATGGGGGTTCAATGGGAGAAACTGTGAATTTTTCTTAAAAAAAGCCCTCTCCCGCGGGAGAAGGCTCTTGTATGTTAGCTTACAGAATACCGAACATCAGGTCGGTATAGGTGGGCATGGGCCAGAAGTCCTTGCCCAGCAGCACCTCCAGGGTGTCGGCGGGGGTGCGGAGGGCCTCCATGGCGGGCAGCACCTTGTCCCGGTACCAGACGGCCTTTTCCAGGCCGTGCGGCATGGCGGTGCCCTTTTCCTGGACCTTTTCCAGCTTGGTGAGGGCGGTGCGCAGGGCGGCCGAAGCGGCCGATACATCCTTCAGCAGGCCGGCCTCCAGGGTCACGTCCACGGCCAGGCCGGTGTCCTTGAGGCTCACCAGGGTCTCGGACAGGAACTTGGCGTACTTGACCACCGCGGGGATGATCTGGCGGCGGGTCATCTCGATCATGGTGTTGGCCTCGATGTTTACCGTCTTGGCGTAGCTTTCCAGATGGATCTCGTAGCGGGATTCCAGCTCCTTGCGGCTGAACACGCTGTGCCGCTGGAACAGGTCGATGTTCCGCTGAGAGATCAGAGCCTGGGCGGCGTCCACAGCGTTGTCGATGTTGGGCAGGCCCCGGGCGGCGGCTTCCTTGCGCCACTCCTCGGAGTAGTTGTTGCCGTTGAAGATGATGCGCTTGTGGTCCCGCATCACGTCCCGGATGATCAGGCGGCACTCCTCATGGATGTCCTCGGCCTGCTCCAGGCGCTCTGCCATGCGGGAGAGGGTCTCGGCCACGATGGTGTTGATCATCACGTTGCAGTCGGCGATGGACATGGAAGAGCCCACCATACGGAACTCGAACTTCTTGCCGGTGAAGGCAAAGGGCGAGGTGCGGTTGCGGTCGGAGGTGTCCTTGGGCAGGTTGGGCAGGGTGGTGACGCCCAGTTTCAGGCTGCCGCCCTGGCGGATGGTGGACTTGCCGCCGGTCTCGATCTCGGTGAGCACGTCGTTGAGCTCGTCACCCAGGAAGATGGAGATGACGGCGGGAGGAGCCTCGTAGCCGCCCAGACGCTGGTCGTTGCCGGCGCTGGCCACCGACACCCGGAGCAGGTCGGCGTACTCGTCCACCGCCCAGATGACGGCGGTGAGGAACAGCAAAAAGCGCAGGTTGGACTCGGGAGTCTTGCCCTGGTCCAGAAGGCTCTTCATGCCGTCCACGTTCAGCGACCAGTTGTTGTGCTTGCCGCTGCCGTTGACCTTTGCAAAGGGCTTTTCATGGAGCAGGCACACCAGGTCCTGGCGCAGGGCCACCTTTTTCAGGGTCTCCATGGTGAGCTGATTCTGGTCGGTGGCGATGTTGACCGAGGCGTACACCGGAGCCAGCTCGTGCTGGGCGGGGGCAGCCTCGTTGTGCTCGGTCTTGGCGGGAACGCCCAGACGCCACAGCTCATCGTCCACGGCCCGCATATAGTTCATGATGCGGTCCTTGATGTTGCCGTAGTAGTGGTCATCCATCTCCTGTCCCTTGGCGGGCTTGGCGCCGAAGAGGGTGCGGCCGCACAGGGCCAGGTCCAGGCGCTGGGCCAGCTGGGCCTTGTCCACGATGAAATACTCCTGCTCGGCGCCGGTCATGGCCAGAACGCGCTGAGCATCCGTATCGCCCAGCAGGCGCAGGACCCGCAGGGCCTGGCGCTCGATGGCCTCCATGGAGCGGAGCAGCGGGGTCTTTTTGTCCAGCACTTCGCCGTTGAAGGAATAGAAGCAGGTGGGGATGTACAGGGTGTCATCCTTGACAAAGGCAGGAGAGGTACAGTCCCAGGCGGTATAGCCGCGGGCCTCAAAGGTGACGCGCAGGCCGCCGTTGGGGAAGGAGGAGGCGTCGCCCTCGCCGCGAATGAGCTCCTTGCCGGAGAAGCTCATGATGATGGTGCCGTCGTTCTGGGGATTGATGAAGCTGTCGTGCTTTTCGGCGGTGGAGCCGGTGAGGGGCTGGAACCAGTGGGTATAGTGGGTGGCACCCTGGTCCAGGGCCCAGCGCTTCAGGCCGTTGGCCACGATGTCAGCCAGGGCGGGATCCTCCATGGGACGGCCCTGGTCGATGATCTTTTTCAGCTGTTTATAGGTATCGCCGGGGAGATAGCGGCGCATGGCGCCGTCGTTGAATACTCTCGATGCGTAGTTGTTCAGCACTTCGGTGGAACGCTCATTCATAAATAGCCACTCCTTGCCTGGATTTTTGACGGTTTTATCATACGCTCTTTTGCGCGGAAATGCAATATTTTTCAGAAAAAGACTTGGCAAAAAGAATAAGTGTCAAAACCGTTCGTTTTGACACTTATTTTATGTATTCGTTTCGATAAAATGACTTAGTCGATGTCTTTTTCGACCTCAGCCAGAGGCGTTTCCAGTACCCAGGGATTCTCCAGGATGCGGCGGTACAGGCGCATGGACCGGGCATAGTACAGGCCATCGCAGATGCGCTCGTCGGCCACCACCATCATGGTCATGATCTTGGCCACCTTGATCTCCTGGGTGTGCTGGTCCACCACGGGAGCCAGGCGCTCCTTGCCCACGGCGATGAACTGGCCGATGGTGCCCAGGTCATAGATATGGTGATAGATGCCGGGGATGCCCAGAGACTTCAGATAGGTGATGAACAGGCCGCCGTGGAAGGGGCTGGCGTCGGTGATGGCCTCGGGCAGGAGGCTGGAGCGGTCCAGAAACCGAATGAGGGCAAAGGCCCAGCGCATCACCCAGTTGGGGATGGCAGACAGCAGGCCGGCCAGCTTGTCGGTGCTGTTTTTGTTGTCGGCATCCTTGTTGGTGTGGATCTGCTGGTCAAACCTGGCCTTGACCTCGAAAATGGTCTCGTGACCGGTAAAGGGGATCTTGATGGTAGTGCCGGGCTCGTTGTCCCGGAGGGACTTTTTCAGCGCCATGGACACCCAGATCTTGTCGTTGGCAAAAATGCGGCCGCCCATAACGAAGCGGTTGAGGGCAGGACGCTTGGCGTACAGCCGCACGGCGCCGGCAACGAACACGTCCAGATAGGTCATGTCGACGCCCTGCTCTTTTTTCTCGGCGATGTATTTGTCGATGGCGGTGCAGTCGATGTCATCGGTGAAAAACACCTGGGCGTCCGACCGCTTGGGCATCACGTGGGGCATCAGCCGGTCGATGGGGTGCAATGTCTTGAGATAGCGGGCACCTTTTCTCTTTTTGAACATAGTGATCACACGGCGAGCTCTTGACCTCGCCTTCTCCTCATCTCTTTCTCTTTTTCCTCTTCTCTCAATGCTTGCGGATGCGCTGCAGCAGGCTCTTCACCGAGGGGGCCTGGGTCACCGGGGCGCTTTCTGCCACCGGCACAGGCTCCTCCGCCGGCATGACAGGCTCGGCCTGGACCCGGTCAACAGGCGGCTCGGGATAGCAGGTCATGCGGTAAGGGCCGTCCAGCATACGCTCCATCTGGCCCAGGGTGCGCTCCATCTTGCCGCACAGCGACCACAGCTGATCCATGCTTTCCCCCGCACAGGATCGGCTCTGGGGCTGCTGCTGCAGCAGAGCGGCCAGCTCCCGGGTTTTCTGCTGCTCGGCCTGCAGCTGCTGCCGCAGGCTGTCCAGCTCGGCGGGATCCACCTGGATACAGGGCTCGGGCCGGGCTTCCAGTTCCTCGATCCGGGCTTGCAGGCGGCTGTTTTCCTCAGAAAGCTGCAGGGCTTCTGCCTGGGACTGGGCGCTTTGAGAGGCCATGGCCTGCTCCCGCAGGGCGGCCTCGTTCACCCGGTCCTCCAGCTCATCCTGCTGTGTCTGGGCGTCGGCCAGTTGCGCCTGTACATCGGCCAGCTGCTGCCGCAGCTCCAGCACCTGCTCCAGGGCCTGGTCACGTTCTTCCATGAGACCCTGCAGCTGTTCTTCGGCTTCGGTGATCTGCTGCTGCAGCTCCTGCAGGGCGCTGTCCTGGCGGGATTTTTCCTCAGCCAGGAAGCCGACTACATCTTTTTTACGAAAACCTCCCAACAGAGAGGTGTGAAAATTGCGATTTTCCATGGGCACCCTTCTTTCCGTTCCCACAAAATACAACAAGAATTTTATGTATTATATCATATTCCCCACCAAAAGAAAACCTTTTTATACAATCTTAAGATTTTCCGCCTTTTAACCGATAAAAGCTGTACTTTTTCAGAATATCGTGCTAAAATATTGAAATGATCTTCACTGCAAAGGAGTTCCTCGTTATGTCTTTCCAGCTGCCCGTCTATCAGGCCCCCGATTTTACCCTGCCCCAGTTTGTGAACGCCCCCAACGCCGCCATGGCCCCGGCTCCCCGGGACGGCGTGGCCCCCGAGGGCTTCCACTCCACCGGCATTGACCCGGAGTTTTTCAAGATCAACGGCAAGTGGGTGCTGGCCCCCGAGATCCGCATGGACTGCGTGCCGGTGCTGCGGGACAGCGGCGTCATCGACATCGTGGAGTTCCGCCGCCTCAAGCAGGGCGACCTGGTGATCCAGGGCCGCACCGAGGACGGCAGCGACGGTATTTTTATCCACAGCAATCCCTTTGCCAGCAAGGAGGCAGCCGACCTGTCCTTCTCCTTCCGCAAGGGCCGCACCCGCGAAACCGGCTTTTCCCGGGATTATCGGGAGATCGTGGAGCTGCTGCAGCACGAAAAGCAGAACGGCGGCTACTGCGTTTGGGTGATGGGCCCGGCATTTACCTTTGACGACATGGCCCGGGAGGCCTTTTCCAAGATCGTGAAGGCCGGCTATGTGCAGGCCGTTCTGGCAGGCAACGCCCTGGCCACCCACGACCTGGAGGGCGCCTATCTGCACACCGCCCTGGGCGCCGACATCACCACTCAGAAGACCCAGTACAACGGCCACTACAACCATCTGGACACCATCAACAAGGTGTGTGCCTACGGCTCCATCCCCGCTTTTTTGGAGGGCGAGGGCCTTACCGACGGCATCATGGCCAGCTGCGTGCAGACCGGCGTACCCTTCGTTCTGGTGGGCTCGGTCCGTGACGACGGCCCGCTGCCCGAGGTCTTCCACGACGTGTACGCCGGCCAGAACGCCATGCGGGAGCATGTGAAAAAGGCCACCACCGTCATCGGCATGGCCACCACCCTGCACACCATCGCCACCGGCAACCTGACCCCCTCCTATCGGGTGCTCAAGGACGGCACGGTGCGGCCGGTGTATTTCTACAGCGTGGACACCTCCGACTTTTCGGCCAACAAGCTGGCCGACCGGGGCAGCCTTTCCGCCAAGGGCATCGTGGCCAACGCCCAGGACTTCATCACCAAGGTGGCCGACGGCCTGGGACTGTAACAGCATAAGAAAACCGCCCTCCGAAAAAGCCCGGAGGGCGGTTATTATTTTCATTGGATGCAGTATCGCGAAACAGCTTACAGGCGACGATCGTTTCCCCTCAGTTTTCGGATGACCAGTGCGCAGCCGCCGATCACCAGCACAAACAAGGCAAGATAAAAAAGGATCATCAGCGCAAGCCAAAAACCGCTAAACAATCCAGCCATACGTTTCCTCCTTGTCGCCTCTCACAATTTCACCATCAAATCGCACACATTTACAAAGGGATCCTTTGTGATCATTCTACCATCTTCCCAGCTTTTTGCAAAGACGATCCTTGTAAATTTTTTCAAAATTGATGCTGCTATTTACGAAGGCATCGCAGTGTGGGAAGCTGTTTTCTCACAGCAAACAACCGCCCTCCGGGATCGACCCGGAGGGCGTATTTTTTTATTCGCAGACTTTTTCCACGTAGGGGCTGGTAAAGGCCCGGAGGGCGGCCGAATAATCCACCCGGAAGCGGACGATGTCGCCCACCTTCACCGGCCGGTCGGTGACGTCCAGCAGCAGGTGGTCGGAGGAAGCGCCCACCACCTCGATACCGTCCTCCACGGGGGTAAAACCGGCATAGTCGGCGTCCTGCTGACCTACGGCGGCGATGGCCCGCAGCCGGTCGCCCCGGTCGATGTACTCCACCGTCTGGCCAAAGGCGTTGACGCCGATCTTGCCGATGGGATAGGAGGGCTTTTCCTTGACCTCCACCACCTCAGCCTCCAGGGTGACCGCATCCTGGTACAGATCGGGCAGGTCGTGGCAGTAGGCGGTCTCCCGGCCCAACAGCAGGCTTTCGCCCAGGCGCAGGTTGTTGTAGCCGGTAAAGTCGGCCTTGTCCAGCAGATAGACCGAGCTGGAATTGCCGCAGGACACAAAGTCCAGCTTGCGGCCGATGGCCGCCTCCACCCGATTCACGATGGCCCGGAAGTCCTCCAGGGTCTGCTGGGTAGGGATCACCGAGCCGTAGCAGGTGACGTTGAAGGCCATGCCGTAAAACAGCAGGTTTTCGGCCTCCAGGGCCTGGTTTGCCAGGGCCAGGATGCCCTCCTCGTCCCGGAAGAACACGCCCTCGCGCAAATCGCCCATGTCCACCATGAGCACCACCTTGTGCTCCCTGCCCTGCTCCTCGGCTGCCTTGTCCAGGGCGGTGAGGATGGCCGGCTCGGAGCAGAAGCTGATATCGGCGTGGCGCACCACCTGTTCGCATTGGGACAGCATGGGCAGCCGCAAAAGGATCTTTTCCTTGGCGGTTTTGGGATAATTTGCCAGATTTTCCACCCGGGAGTCGGCCAGGTAAGGGTTGGGCAGGTCCTCCAGGGCGGCCACCATCTCGGGCAGGGCGCAGAAGGATTTGGTGACGAAGGCAAGCCGGTCAAGGCCGGCCTTTGCCGCCATTTCGCAGAGCTTTTCACCGTTGTGGCGGAGTTTTTTCAGATCAACACGCAGCGTGGGATGCATTTATTCCACCTCCATGTCCTGTTTGAGCAGCGCGATGGCGGCCTCCTTGTGATAGCGGGACAGCACGCCCAGAGAAGCCATGTAGTAGTGTTTGTCCTCCAGCAGCTTGAGGTTCTGGGCCTTGGGGAAGAGCAGCTTGCCGCCGTCGTTGAGATGGCACAGGCGCTCCATGATTTGTTTCCGCCCGGGCAGCCGGGTCAGCGCACCGCCGGTGGCCACCAGATATTTCACCTGGGTCAGATCCTTGCCCTCGGCAAAGGTCTGCCGGCCGTTGGAACCGTAGGTGTAGCGGTATCTTCCGCAGTGGCGCTCCAGGGCGTCAGAGGCGGCGTGCCAGGCCAGGGCCTCGGTGAGCTTGAACTGCTCGGGGGTGTCGGGGATGGGCTTGTATTTCTCAAAGATCGGCGTGGGGTCCTGGCCGATCTCCTTTTCCAGATTGTACATACCGATCTGTTTCGCCATGCTGCGGGCGTTGATAAACACCCCCAGGTCGCCCTCCACCGTGCGCTTGGCCATGGGCTCGGGAGACAGCTGGATGGAGGAGATCTCCTCGCTGCCCTCGGTGACCGAATGGATGTCGGTGGTGGCGCCGCCCACGTCCAGCACCACCAGATCGCCCACCTGCTCGTACAGCAGCCGGGCGCACTCCATCACAGCGCCGGGGGTGGGGATGATGGTGCCGTTGACCATGGTGCGGACACGCTCCATGCCGGGGGCGTGGATGATGTGCTTTTCAAACACGTCGTGGATGACCCTTCTCGCCGGCTCGATGTTCAGATCGTCCAGCCGGGGATAGACGTTTTCCACCACATACAGCTCGGCGGGGGCACCCTCGAAGATCTTCTGCACCCGGGTCTGGTTCTGGACGTTGCCGGCATAGATCACAGGCACGTTCAGGTTGAGTTCCCGGATGAGCTTGGCGTTTTCCAGAGCGGTGCGGCGCTCGCCGTAGTCGGTGCCGCCGGCGATGAGGATCAGGTTGGGGTTCACATCCTGCAGGTCTTCCAGATCCTCCTCCTGCAGGATGCCGGCGGTGACCTGGTGCAGGTTGGCGCCCGCGCCCAGAGCAGCCTCCCGGGCCGCCCGGACGGTCATGTCATAGACCAGACCGTGGACGGTCATCCGCAGGCCGCCGGCCGCCGAGGAGGTAGCCAGCATGGCGTCGTACTGAACGTCCGCCCAGCCCTGCTTCCGGCAGAGATCGTCCATGGCACCCCGGAGGCCCACGCAGACGTCGCCCTGGAGCACCGAAGTAGGCGCCTGGCCCTGACCCAGGAAAAGGGGCGTCTTTTCGCCCAGCTTATGGAAGGCGTTGACAACGGTGGTGGTGGAGCCGATCTCCGCCACCAAAACATCAACTTTCATAGGAATGTCCTTTCTTTTGGAAATCCCCCGCCGCAAATCGGCGGGGGATCGATGCTTTGGGTTATTTAGGCCACTTGCCGGCGGCTTCCAGCTCCCGGCGGCGCTCCACCAGGAAGGTGGCGTCGTGGATGCCCTTGGTGCCGCGGCCGAAGCCGGCGTCGGCGCCCATCTGGACGGCGATCTCGGGGGTGATCTGGGTGCCGCCCACCAGGAACATCAGGCGGTCGCGGACGCCCATTTCCTTGGCCAGACGGTCGATGTTGGCGATGTTCTTGTAGTGGATATCATCGTGGCTGATGATGGTGGAGGCCAGAATGGCGTCGGCATCCAGCTCGATGGCGGCGTTCACCAGCTTTTCCACGGGGACGGAGGTGCCCAGATAGTGCACCTTGATGCCGTACTTTTCGATGCCGCCGTGCTTGATGTCGATGATCTCGCGCAGGCCCACCGAGTGCTCGTCGTTGCCCACGGTGCCGCAGACCACCGTCATGGGCTTGCGCTCGATGTCGGCACGGATCTCGGCGTCGGTGAGGACATGAGGCTCTTCGGGGATCACCAGATGATCCACATCCAGGTCAAAGTCCACACGGCCCTTGATCTCCACACGGGTGCCTTCGGCCTCCTGCATGATCTCACGGCTGATGACTTCCACATCCTGGAGGCCCATGCGGCGGCCGGCCTCGATGGCGGCGGCCTCAGCAATGCGCCTGGGGGCGGGGAAGAACAGATTGACCATGACGATGCCGTCGGCCTGCCACTCCATCTCGGGCTTGAGGGTCTTGCAGTTCTTGCCTCGGTACTGGGCGGTCTCTGCCATACGGACGTTGACGTTGTCCTCTTCGTCCAGCTCGTCGATGTAGATGATCTTCTCGGGCTCCTCAAAGGTACAGCCGCCGATGAGCTTGGAAGGATCATTCACGGCGGATTCGTCGTACTGGGCCACGTTGTTGTAGCCGTAGTGGGCGGTGACGGGGGCCATATAATCCTCGGCACGCTCAAAGACGGTGCCGGCACCCACGCCGCCGGCGATCTCACGGCAGATGCCGTCGCCGTTGCGCTCAGGGTAAATGCCGGAGTCCACGAAGAAGCCCTGCTCCACGGCGTTGAAATAGCCGCCGGCGGCCAGGATCTCCTCGAAGAACAGCACGGCCCGCTCCTTCAGCTCCCGGGCGTTTTCACGCAGGGGGCCGTCTTCCTTCAGCTGGACCATATCCATCAGACCGTCCATGCCCAGCAGGGTCTGCTTGGCGGTGTCGCAGGCCTCGATGTTGTAGATGTGCCAGGGCACGTTGCGGCCTTCGTCGGGGGTGATGGTGGACTGAATGTCGGCAGAGGTCAACTTGGAGATCAGCATGTTCAGCACGTGGGTGACGGTGGCGTCACGGGTGGAACTTTCCACGTACTTGGTGTTCATCTGGGCACGCATCCGGTACTCGGTGAACAGGTCACGGAGGGCCACAGCGTAGGGCAGGTCCATGTACACGCAGGGTGCGGGGGTGGCCGTGGGAGGCACGGTGGACAGGCAGATCTGCTTTTTGTCGATGCCCACGCTGGCCGAGAAGGCGGCGTTGATGGCGTGCTGGACCATCAGCTCGGGCATGACCTTCCAGGCCTCCCGGGCAGTGGCGTTGGCGTTGTGGGCGCCGTCGATCTGGGCCATGTCGGCCCAGGCGATGATCTTTTTGGATTCGCAGGCGTCAACGAAGGAACGGACCATGTTGACGTTGCGGTAAATGACGTTGTACTGGGGGTCCTGGTGGCAGCCGTTGACGCCCTCTTCGGCGAACATGACGGCCACGTCGGGACCGGCCACGCCGGAAACGTAGGAGTGATAGTTGATGGGGCGGCCAACCTCGTCCTCGATCATGTCCAGAGCCTTGCGCTGGGCGCGGACCTGCTTGCGGGTGATGGGCACGCCGCCGCTGCCCTGGGGAGTGCCTTCGATGAGGCCGTCAAAGTGGGACTGACCGGCGGTGCGGATGACCATGATGTGGTCGGCGCCGTGGTGGGCGGCCATACGCATCCGGCGGATATCGTCCTCGAAACGGCCGGAGGCGATCTCGGTGGTGATGGTGGGCATGGGCTGGGGATCGATGTTGTCAAAGTAGTGGGCGGTCATGAGGCCCACGCTGTCGCCCTCCATGTTGGCGGAGATGTCCCGGTACCGGAAGGGGCCCTGCTTCAGCTGCTCGGCAGGGGCAGGCTGACGCCAGGTCCAGCCCCGGCGGCGGGGATGATAATGCTCCAGATCCTTGAGGATCTCTTCCACATCGATGCGCTCGTTCTTGATCAGCTTGTAGTCAGACATATCGTTCCCCTCCTTTAAAACAGCTTTTCGGCCTGGTCCCACAGCTCGCCCCGGGACAGGGCCACACCGGCGTCACGGATGGACATGCCGGTGGCCTTGGACAGGCGGTAGACCACGTTGCCCACGCCGTGGGAGATCAGGTTGTGGGCGATGGCCTGCTCCACCATGGGCTTGGCTTCCAGAGAGGAAAAACCCATGCGCAGTAACACCGAACGCTCGATGGCGGGGCTGGTGTTCTTGTAGCCCAGCTCCAGCAGGGGATCCACCACCTGCTGTGCCAGCTGCCAGAAATAAGTCTTCAGTTCTTCGTCGCTCATGCCCTTGAGGTGGGCGCGGCGGCTTTCGAAATCGTCTTGTCTTTTCATAATTTCAACCTCATTCCTTGAAATCGGGTGTCATTCTGAGGCGGAAACCGCCGAAGAATCCCCCTGTCGAAAGGAGATCCTTCGCGTGTGCTCAGGATGACAGGCGGGCTTTTACAGACCCAGATCCTTCAGGGTCTGGCGGACAAACTCCTCGGTGCCGCGGGTCTCTTCCATCAGATAGGCGATCTCGGCGTCGGACAGGGGGCGGCCCTGGGCGGCGGCGGCCTGGCGCTTGATGAGGGAGCGGCGCAGGCGGTTCAGATCCATATCCCGGGCCTTCAGCAGAGAGGGCTTTGCGGGGAAGATGATGTTCTGGCCGGGGATCTCCTCGGCGGGATCGCCGAACTTCAGCTCAATGCCGTTTTTGCGGGCAAAGGCCAGCTGGGGCTGGAGGTGCTTGCCGGCGCCGGTGTACTCGGTCTCCTGAGCCACGATGATCTGATCCCGATCCATTTCCTGGGCCAGGGAGAAGGCGGCGGCCAGAGAGGTGTTGCCGGCGGGGCCCTTTTCCATGCCTTCCAGGTTGGCCAGGGCTTCGGTGATGTAGAAGACCTCGCCCTGCTTGACGGTGACATAGCGGTCCATGTAGCGCAGGGGGCGGGCGGCGGAGCGGGGCACATCGCTGTGGTCGGGATCGGTGGCATAGGGCACGCCGAAGCCGGTGTGGGCGGTGGTGAAGGACTTGCGGTTGAACTGACCGTCGGAGGCCATGGACAGGCCGGTGAGGTCAACGGAGGCTGCCACGATCTGGGCGTTGCAGCCGGCCTTGCGGAGGCCGCGGGCGGTACCGGTCAGGTTGCCGCCGCCGGCATTGGCGCACACCACCACATCGGGGTGCTTGCCGTATTCGGCCAGGAACTGATGACCGAGCTCCCAGCCCAGGGTCTCCACGCCGGAGATGCCGAAGGCGGAGTACAGGGAGGCGTTGAAGTAGCCGGTATCCTCCAGCATCAGCAGGGTCTCGTAAAACAGTTCGGGACCCACGGTGAGCTGCAGCACCTCGGCGCCCAGGGCCTCGCACTTGCGGGCCTTTTCCACGATCTCGGGCTGGCCCATGCCCTTGGAGTCATAGCACTCCTGGACGATGATGCACTTCAGCCCCTGCATGGCGGCCTGGGAGGCCACGGCGGCGCCGTAGTTGCCCGAAGTGGCGGCCACGACGCCCTTGTAGCCCATCTTCTTGGCATGGTAGACCGAGGCGGCGGCACGGCGCTCCTTGAAGGAGCCGGCGGGGTTGGAGGCCTCGTCCTTGACGAAGATGCGGGCGCCCTTGCCGGGTGCGGCGCACTTTCTGGCCAGCTCGGTCAGATTGTGCAGTTCAAAAACAGGGGTGTTGCCCACGTTGTAGGTTTTCTGGATGCGGATATGATCCTCCAGGGTATAGCCGGTGTCGGCCATGAGGGCCTCGTAATCGAAGATGATGCCCTCTTTTTCATACTTGCTGTAATCCACGCCAATGGCGTCGCGGATGATCTGGCTCTTGCGGCCGGTGACGGCGGCATAACTTCTGTCCATGCTCATGCTTCTACCCCCTCAAACAGAACGGCTCTCAGGCGCTGATCGATCTCCAGGATCTCGGGAACATATTCGCCGTAGTTCAGATCGTAGCAGGGACGCTCTTCCAGCAGGGTGCCGGTCTCCAGACGGCCCACCACCGTCTTGACGGTGACGGTGTCGCCGATGGCGGCTTCCTCATCCTGCAGCCAGCCCTTGACCCACATTTCCAGCGGGACGTTCTTGGTGTCCTCCGGCAGCTTGCCGGTACGCTCTGCCGCTTCCAGCACGTTGCGGTGGATGCGGACGTATTCGTTTTTCTTTGCCAAAACAAACATTCCTTTCTGGTTTATGATAAAAACAGCCGAAAAAGCAGCCTTTTTCGGCGTGATGGGGGCGAACCAAGTTCGCCCCCATCCGGTGAGAAACATTACTTAACGATCTTCTTTTCGGGGTCGATGCGGTCACGCATATCGCCCATGATGGCGCGGGGCACGGGCAGGGTCAGCATGGTGTGCAGACCGGGATTGGCGTTGATGACCTGAGGAATCATGTTGGCGCACATGGCGATGGTGCCGATGCCACCGTCGATCTCGGGAGAGTTGACCATGTTGACGTTGGGAGTGCCCTTGATGATGACATAGTCACCGGTCTGGACGCCAACCTGCTCGGGCTCGATCTGCTGGGGATGATCCATCTCAATAATGCACTCGCCATCCTTGTTGTAACCCCAGGCCTTCATGGCCACACCGGCGTTGTTGCCGGCAGCGGCGAAGCCGTAGGGGCTCTTGCGGTCCACGTCGGTGACGATGGGTTCCATATCCTGGGTGAACTTGTCAACTTCCCAGCCGATGCCGTCGGCGATCATGGCGATGGACTCAGCAAAGCCCACGTGGCCGGACAGGTGGCCGGAGCCCTTGCCTTCCTTGCGCAGATAGAACTCTTCCTTGGTGATGCCGATGCCCTGCTCGGACATAACGGCGGGGCCAAAAGGAGACAGGGAGTTGACACGGCGGGAAACGATGTGTTCAACATCTTCCATGCAGCCGGTCCAGATCAGAACCAGCAGATCCATGATCAGGCCGGGGTTGATGCCGGTACCCAGCAGAGAAACGCCGTTTTCCTTGGCGATCTTGTCCAGCTCAGCGGCCAACTCGGGGTTCTGGGCCTGGGGATAAGCCATTTCCTCGGCGGAAGTGATGCAGTTGATGCCCTGCTCCATGATGAACTTCATACGGGGGAAGGCTTCCTTGGTGAAGGAGTCGGTGCACAGCATGACGATGTCGGCGGCGCCGGGCTTGATGACATCCTCGGGAGCGCCGATGATCACGTCGGGACGGTCACCCTTGGGGGTCTTGATGTAATCGTACATGGACTTGCCGATCTTGGCGCCGCGGCCGGCCACGCCCACGATGTCAACGCCCTTCTTCTTCAGCAGCATATCGGCGATACCGCCGCCCATGGCACCCAGGCCCCAGATGATGACTTTTACGTTTTCCATAGCAAAAAATCCTCCTGAATATAATAAATTTGTATTTCTCCTGTATCCATTGTATAATAGGACCATTCATTACGCAAGCGAATGTTTTTTATATTATTCATTCCTTTTCGGAATGCCAGGAGGATGCCTATGAGCCTTCAGAAATACACCGCCCTGCTGCGGGCCATCGAGCTGGGCAGCATCAGCAAGGCCGCCGCCCAGATGGGCTATACCCAGTCGGCGGTGAGCCGTATGATCGCCGATCTGGAGCAGGAATGGGGTATGCCCCTGCTGCACCGCAGCCGGGCCGGGCTGGAGCTCAGCGCCGCCGGACAGGTGCTTTTGCCCCACCTGCGGGCCATCGTGTCCGACTGCGCCCTGCTGGATTACACGGTGGGCGAGCTCCACGGCCTGCACACCGGTCTGGTGCGGGTGGCTACCTTTACCAGCGTGGCCGACCAGTGGGTGCCCACCCTGCTCACCGGCTTTCAGCAGCTGTACCCCGGCATCGAGTTCGACCTGATGAACAGCGAGCGCTATGCCGAGATCGAGGAGTGGATCCGCGCGGGCAAGGTGGACTGCGGCTTTGTGAGCCTGCCCACCGTCACCGACCTGGACACCGTCTTTCTCCAGCGGGATATGCTGATGGCCGTCCTGCCCCAGGATCACCCTCTCATAGGCTCGGCGGTGTTCCCGGTGGAGCAGCTCTGCGAAGAGCGGCTCATCGCCCTCAAGGAGGACGCCGACTACGAGATCGGCCGGTTCCTGGACGCCCTGCCCAACCGGCCCAAGCCCCTGTACCAGGTCAGCTCGGACCACACCATCCTGTCCATGGTGGAGAGCGGCCTGGGGGTGAGCATCATGCATTCCCTGGGCGCCCGGGCCGACCGGTACCGGGTGGCCTGGAAGCCCTTTGACGTGCATCAGTACCGGGATATCGGCATCGCCACCGCAAAGGGGGCCCGGCTGTCGGGGGCGGCCAGGCTGTTCGTGGAGCACGTCTGCAAGGCCCTGGGCACATAACGCAAAAGCCCGGCAGAAACCTGCCGGGCCCGTGCGGAAAAATGAGGGGAGATAGAGTATGGATGAGAAAAGATTGCCACTTTTCCTCCGTGTCTTTATCATACCCCAAGCTATGGGCAAATTGATGAACGAAAAACAACGAAAATGAAAACAATTTGTCAATAAATGCTTTTTTTGCATTTTTGGAAGTTTTTTGCACTTGTTATCGCAAAATTCAATCGTTTTCAGCATCATATCGGCACTTTTAACAAGGAAATTATTGAGGAAGCACGGTCGCGCGGCGACTTGTTTTTTGTCGGTTTTCATGCTATATTAAAAACGTAAATACGCAATTCACTTCTGCTACTGACGGAGTTTGTGGAGTACCACAAGGGAACAGGAGTGATCTCCGCTTTTGCCGACCGTCTGGGCAGTCCTGTTCATCCAAGGGATAGGACTGTCCTTTTTTGTTTTTTGTTTATTCTTTCACAAAATTTTCAGGAGGCCATCATGAAAAAAGTTGCCATCATCATGGGCAGTGACAGCGATCTCCCCGTGCTGGAAAGCGCTATCAAGACCCTGCAGCAGTTTGACGTTCCCATGGAGGTCCGGGTGCTTTCGGCCCACCGTACCCCCGTTGAAGCTGCTGACTTTGCCCGCAACGCCCGAGCAAACGGCTTTGGCGCCATCATCGCCGCCGCAGGTAAAGCCGCCCATCTGGCCGGCGCCATGGCGGCCGGTACTACCCTGCCCGTTATCGGCATCCCTGTAAAGTCCAGCACCCTGGACGGTCTGGACGCGCTGCTGTCCACGGTCCAGATGCCCTCCGGTATGCCGGTGGCCACCGTGGCCATTGACGGCGCTGCCAACGCCGCCCTGCTGGCCATTCAGATCCTGGCGGTCTCCGACGCTGCCCTGGCTGACAAGCTGGAGGCCTTCCGCAAGGAGAACAGCGAAAAGGTCCTGGCCAAGGACGCAAAAATCTCTGCTGAATACAGCACCAAATAAACGGAGGTACATATGGGTGGATTCTTCGGCGTCGTCGCGAAGAGCGACGCGATCTCTGATACCTTTTTCGGCACCGACTATCATTCTCACCTGGGCACCCGCCGGGGCGGCATGGCGGCATACAGCCCCAAAATCGGTCTCCAGCGGGAGATCCACAACATCGAGAACGCTCCCTTCCGCACCAAGTTTGAACACGTGTTCAAGGACATGGAGGGCACCTCGGCCATCGGCTGCATCAGCGACACCGACCCCCAGCCCCTGCTGATCCGCTCCAACCTGGGCACCTATGCCATCTCCATCATCGGCATCATCAACAACTACGAGCAGCTGATCGACCAGTATCTGACCTTCAGCGGCGGACACTTTGACGCCATGACCGGCGGCAAGGTGAACACCACCGAGCTGGTGGCGGCCATGATCAACCAGAAGAGCTCCTTTGCCGCCGGCATCGAGTTCGCCCAGAACGCCATCGAGGGCACCTGCTCCATCCTGATCCTGCGGGACAACGGCAACCTGATCGCCGCCCGTGACCGTCTGGGCCGCATCCCGGTGCTCATCGCCAAGGGCGAGGACCGCTACTGCGTGTCCTTTGAGTCCTTTGCCTATCAGAAGCAGGGCTACGAGTTCTGCAAAGAGCTGGGCCCCGGCGAGATCGTGGAGATCACCGCCGAGGGTGTCACCCAGCTGAAGGCCCCCGGTAAGGAAATGAAGATGTGCGCCTTCCTGTGGACCTATTTTGGCTATCCCACCGCCACCTATGAGGGAGTCAACGTGGAGGTCATGCGCTGCCGCAACGGCGAGATCCTGGCCCGCAACGACAAGGAGCGGGGCTTTACCGACCACGTGGACTACGTCAGCGGCGTGCCCGATTCCGGCACTCCCCACGCCATTGGCTATGCCAACAACTGCCACATTCCCTTTGCCCGGCCTTACATCAAGTACACCCCCACCTGGTCCCGTTCCTTTACCCCTTCCAAGCAGTCCGACCGGCAGAAGGTGGCCAAAATGAAGCAGATCGCCGTCCACGATCTGATCCAGGACAAGGATCTGCTCTTTGTGGACGACTCCATCGTCCGGGGCACCCAGCTTCAGGAGACGGTGGACTTCCTCTACAGCAACGGCGCCAAATCGGTGCATATGCGTTCGGCCTGTCCCCCCATCATGTACGGCTGCAAGTACCTGAACTTCTCCCGCTCGGTGTCTGACATGGAGCTGATCTCCCGCCGCACCATCGTGGAGCTGGAGGGCGAAGAGGGCCTCAACCATCTGGACGAATACGCCGACGGCACCACCGAGCGTGGCAAGGCCATGCGAAAGGCCATCGCCGACAAGTTCCACTTCACCTCTCTGGAGTTCCAGACCCTGGAGGGCACCATCGAGGCCATCGGCCTGGAGCCCTGCAAACTGTGCACCTATTGCTGGAACGGCAAGGGCTAAAAAAAGAATAATTTCTTGAAAAATATAGAAAATGGAGGAACCCGATTATGAGTCTTTCCAAGTCTGAAAGCTACGCCAAGGCCGGCGTAGACATCACCGCCGGTTACGAGGGCGTCAAGCTGATGAAGCCCTTTGTGGCCCGCACCATGATCCCCGGCGTCTGTTCCGACGTGGGCGGCTTCGGCGGCCTGTTTGCCCCCGACATCACCGGCATGAAGGAGCCCGTTCTGGTCTCCGGCACCGACGGCTGCGGCACCAAGGTCAAGCTGGCCATTCTGATGGACAAGCACGACACCATCGGTATCGACGCCGTGGCCATGTGCGTCAACGACATCATCTGCTGCGGCGCAAAGCCCCTGTTCTTCCTGGACTATGTGGCCATCGGCAAGAACATCCCCGAAAAGGTTGCTTCCATCGTCAGCGGCGTTGCCGAAGGCTGTGTCCAGTCGGGCTGCGCCCTCATCGGCGGCGAAACCGCCGAGCATCCCGGCCTGATGCCCGCCGAGGACTATGACCTGGCCGGCTTTGCCGTGGGTATCGTGGACAAAGAGAAGATCCTGGACAACAAGAACATGAAGGCCGGCGACGTGGTCATCGCCCTGGGCTCCACCGGCATCCACTCCAACGGTTTCTCCCTGTGCCGCAAGGTCTTTAACATCGACAGCAATCCCCCCGCTCTGTACGAAGCCCGGGAAGAGTTGGGCGGCAAGAGCGTGGCCGAGGCCCTGCTGGTGCCCACCCGCATCTATGTGAAGGCCGTCCTGGCCCTCATCGAGCAGTGCGACGTGAAGGGCATCTCCCACATCACCGGCGGCGGCTTCTATGAGAACATTCCCCGTTCCATCCCCGACGGCCTGTGCGCCAAGGTGGACAAGAGCAAGATCAAGGTGCTGCCCATCTTCCAGCTGCTGCAGAAGGAAGGCAACATCCCCGAGCGCGACATGTACAACACCTATAACATGGGCGTGGGCATGACCGTTGTGGTCCCCGCCGATCAGGCCGAAAAGGCCATCGAAGTGCTGAAGGCCCATGGCGAGGACGCCTACGTCATCGGTGAGATCGTCACCGGCGACGAGAAGATCGAACTGCTGTAACGCGGCGGAGGTTGCCTATGTCTGACAAGATCCGCATGGCCGTACTGGTTTCGGGCGGCGGCACCAATCTCCAGGCCCTCATCGACGCCCAGCAGAGAGGCGAGATCCCCGACGGCGAGATCGCCCTGGTGGTCTCCAACAAATCGGGCGTGTTCGCCCTGGAGCGGGCCGAAAAGGCCGGCATCCCCCACGCCACCGTCACCAAAAAGGCAAACGGCGGCACCCAGGAGGGCTTTGAACAGGCTCTGCTGGCCCTGCTGAAAGAGCACAACATCGAGCTGATCATCCTGGCCGGATTCCTGGCCATCCTCAGCGCCGATTTCACCCGCGCGTACAACGACCGCATCATCAACGTCCATCCCTCTCTCATTCCGTCTTTTTGCGGAAAAGGCTTTTACGGCCTGAAGGTCCACGAAGCTGCCCTGGAGTACGGGGTCAAGGTCACCGGCGCCACCGTGCATCTGGTGAACGAGATCCCCGACGGCGGCCGGATCCTTTTGCAGAAGGCGGTGGACATCCTGCCCGACGACACTGCCGAAGTGCTGCAGAAGCGTGTCATGGAGCAGGCCGAATGGAAACTGTTGCCCCTGGCCGCCCAGATGGTGGCACATCAAATGCTGGAGGAGAAAAACAATGTCTGATCTGTTCAAGTATCTGCAGGAACGTCCCTATCCCGGCCGAGGCATTCTGCTGGGCAATCTGCCCGAAGGCCAGAGCCTGTGCGCCTATTTCATCATGGGCCGCAGCGAAAACAGCCGCAACCGCGTCTTTGAAGCCACCCAGGACGGCATCCGCACCAAGGCTTTTGACGAAAGCAAGATGGTGGATCCCTCTCTGATCATCTATCATCCCGTGCGCCAGGTGGGCGACAAGTTCGTTGTCACCAACGGCGACCAGACCGACACCATCCGGGACTTCCTGGTGGAGGGCAAGACCGCCGAGGCCGCTCTCCGCACCCGGGAGTTCGAGCCCGACGGCCCCAACTGGACTCCCCGTGTGTCCGGCGTGCGCTATGCCTGCGGCGGCTATCAGATGTCCATTCTGAAGGCTGCCGATGCCGAGGGCACCGCCTGCACCCGCAACTTCTTTGAATATGCCCCCAAGAACGGCGTTGGCCGTTTCATCAGCACCTACGAGGGCTTCGGCTCTCCCCTGCCCTCCTTCCACGGCGAGCCCGTGCAGGTGGAGCTGCCCCAGATGACCGCCGAGGAATATGCCGACGTTCTCTGGAATGTGCTGGACGCTGACAACAAGGTCTCCCTGTTCGTCAAGCTGGACAACGATGTCATCATTATCAACAAACATCAGGAGGTTTGATCCATGAAAGAACTGGAACTGAAATACGGCTGTAACCCCAATCAGAAGCCTTCCCGCCTGTTCATGAAGAACGGCGAGCTGCCCATCGAAGTGCTGTGCGGCAAGCCCGGCTATATCAACTTTATGGAC
>JAFXDF010000054.1 GCA_017521295.1 Clostridia bacterium
CCAAAAGGAATGCGAGGATGCCAGGGCCGTCGCCCAGTGCCTCCGCGACCACGGCTGGATTTTGGCCAGCCACTCCTACGGTCACCCCTCCTACGGCAATATCACCGCCGAGCATGTGGCCTCCGACTCCGAGAAGTGGGAGCAGACCGTCCAGCCCATCATCGGCGACTGCGACATCATCCTCTACCCCAACGGCTCTGACATCGAAGGCATCGGCAAGTATACCTTCGACAATCCCAAGTTCAAGGCCCTCTACGAGGACGGCTACCGCTATTTCTACAATGTGGACAGCCACATCGCCTGGCAGCAGCTTGGTGACGACTACTTCCGTGGCGGCCGGAGAAATCTGGACGGCTACCGCATGTGGCACACCCCCAAGAAGGTGGCTGACCTGTTCGATGTGGCGGATGTCTTCGATCCCGACCGGCCTACTCCTGTTCCCAGCATCTGATACGCAAAAAAGTCACCGGTATCCCGGTGACTTTTTGCGTTAATTCATGAAAATGCGGCTGAGCCATTCCCTCCCCCGGGGGGAGGGTGGCCCCGAAGGGGTCGGGAGAGGAATGCGGGCAGGAACCTGAAAGCAAGTACAACATAAAAGACCTACTCCTGAGTTGGACAAAAATCCATCCTTGGAGCAGGTCTTTGCGTTTCCGGTCATCGAACGTTGCCGCCCGCATTCCTCTTCAGTCTCGCTTCGCTCGACAGCTATGAATCAAGGTGTGATTGCCCCCGGCAATCATTGGATTTTGATTCGCTGCGCGGAGCACCACCCCGGGAGAAGCGATTGGGTGCTGCCGCACCAGAGGGTTCTTTGACAGTCCCGTTTGTTATACCAGATACTTCCCCACCACGGGGATCTTCGACAGCAGCACCGAGATGGCCAGGGAGATGGCGAAGGCTGCCACGGACACCATCGGCACGCCGATAATGGGATCGACGGTCAGCACATGGAATCCGTACCGCTGGAGCTGCTCGATCACCAGGGCGTGGACGAGATAGACGCCGAAGCTGTGATCGGCAACCCAGGCCACTGCCTTCGGCAGCCGGTTCAGGTTGTATTTTGCGAACACATAGATGGCCACGCCGGGGGCGATGACCGTGGGGGAGGCGTTGGTGCAGAAGACGGAGCTGTAGGTGCCCATTTTCCCTGTCGACCAGATGGTTCCAACGCCCGTGAGCACCGCGCCCAGGATGCCCAGCCCGTAGATCACCCTCCGGCGCTCCGGGGAGAGCTCCGTTCTATGGAGCAGATGGCCCATGGGCAGCAGCGCCAGCAGACCTGCGAAGAAGGTAACATTAAACTTGCCCGCCACCGTGGTGACCACGCCCGCCGTTGCAGGCCAGAGCAGCGACAGGGCATTGGAGCCCCAGGGGATCAGCAGACCGAGGATGCAGCTGAGAACCAGGAGCTGCCGTGTCAGCTTTTCGTCCTCGGCGATCTTCTGCAGGAAGGGGATCGTCAGGTACACGCCGCACAGGAAGGGCAGATACCACATATGGTAATGGCCGTTCAGGAACATCAGCAGCAGATCCTCCGTCGTGCCTGCGCGCCAGGCGAAGAGGGTATACACCGCCGACCAGAAAACAAAAGCTGTCAGCACCCGGGGGATATTTTTCGTCACCATGCTCTTCAGGCTGGTTCGGCGGGGCAGAAAGATCGTGCCCGTGATCATCATAAACATCAGCACCGGCCAGCGAACCAGGCCGTCATACATGGAAAGCACCATCCAGTCCCGGCTGTCGAAGGGGATCTGTCCCCAGGTCTGCCCGTCGGTGTGGGCGATGATGACCGCCGCCGCCGCGAAGACCCGCAGCCACTGGATATAGGCGAGCTTCTCCTTTTTCGGTTCCACGAAACCACCTCCTGTTTTTCTCATTCTATCATAATGCGCGGTTTATTTCCAGTGCTTTTCCGGGCTTCCCCATCGGCGCAGCCGCAGCCGTTTTCCTTTGGCGACTGTGACAAAGTTTTCTCCGGAACCTCACCAAAATTTGCACAATTGTACTTGACATCAGGCTGTTGAGAAAGTAAAATATCATTTGGAATAGTGTGCTGTCCGGGACTTGCCCCGGCGGCGTTGCTGTAGATCCGGCATTTGGGCCGGTCGTGCATCGCAATTTTCGCCCCATGGGCGTTTCATTTGAGCAATATCTTGGGGCTGTCACCCCGAACATCACTTTGCATCAAACAAACCAATATGGGTGCCATTTGCGGCCGCACCGTCCCCCCTGCCAATTTTAACAAGGAGGTGTGACGCAGTTTATGGACTTTTTATTTTACGCCCTCGCCCTGATCGTGGGACTGGGTATCGGTGTCGTCATCGGTATCATCTACCGCAAGAAGGTCGCGGAGCAGGCCATCGGCTCTGCCGAGGCGGAAGCCACCCGGCTCATCAACGAAGCCATCCGTGGCGGTGAAAACAAGAAGAAAGAAATGCTCCTTGAAGCCAAGGACGAAATCCATAGATCTCGCACAGAGCACGAAAAAGAAGTGAAGGAACGCCGGGCGGAGCTGAGCAAGCAGGAGCGCCGTCTGGAACAGAAGGAAACCACCCTGGACAAGAAGACCGAGGCCTTCGAGCGGAAGGAAGAGGAGCTGGCCAAGCGCCTGCAGAAGGTCGCCGAGACCCAGGCCAAGGCCGACGAGGTTCTCAAGGCTCAGGAGACCAAGCTGGAGGAGCTCTCCGGCCTGACCCAGGAGCAGGCAAAGGCTTATCTGCTGGAAACTGTCGAAAACGAAGTCCGCCACGAGTCCGCCATGAAGATCAAGGAGATCGAGGCCCAGCTCAAGGACAACGCAGAGAATATGGCACGGGAGGTCATCGCCACCGCCATCCAGCGCTGCGCCGCTGACCACGCCGCCGAGACCACCGTCTCCGTGGTTCCCC
>JAFXDF010000055.1 GCA_017521295.1 Clostridia bacterium
CAACGAGATCAACACCATCCCCGGCTCTCTGGCCTTTTACCTGTGGGAAAAGAGCGGCCTGGACTTCACCGGGCTGATGGACGAGATGATCCGCCTGGCCCTCAAGCGCCAGCGGCAGCAGAGCCTTCTGCACACCTCCTTTGAGACCAATCTTCTGCAGAATGCCCGCATCGGCGGCGCGAAGAACGGCAAAAAGGTGTAAAACAGAAAAAAGACCCCCGATGGGGGTCTTTTCTTTTTTTACTGTTCTTTTTTCCGGCTGAAGAAGCCGTCCTTCCACAAGGTGGGATGGAAGATCATCAGCATGGGGAAGATCTCCAGACGGCCGGCCAGCATAGCAAAGCTCAGCACCCATTTGCTGAAAATCGTCAGCCCGCCAAAGTTGCAGGTGGGGCCCACCGCGCCAAGGCCGGGACCGATGTTGTTGAAGGTGGCGGCCACAGCGGTAAAGGTCGATTCCAGATCCAGTCCCTCAAAGCTGACCAGGAACAAAAACAGGCTGAACAGTGCCAGATAGGTCATAAAATACACATTGGTGGAGCGGATCACCTCGTGTTCGATGGGTTTGCCGTCCATCTGGAGTTTTTTGATGCTCTTGGGATGCACATAGGAGCCAAACTCCTTGCCCACCGTCTTGCCGACGATGAGGAAGCGGGAAACCTTGATGCCGCCGCCGGTACTGCCGGCACAGGCACCGATGAACATCAGTATCACCAGGGTCAGTTTGGCCGTAGTGGGCCACAAATCAAAGTCGGCCGTAGAATAGCCGGTAGTGGTGATAATGGAAGCCACCTGGAAAAAAGCCTGGGTCAGCGCGTCAAACACGCCCTCGCACAGATCCAGGATGCTGATAAAGATGACCGCCACGGCGCTCAGGATGATGGCCAGATAGGCCCGAACTTCTTCCATGGAAAAGGCATCCTTGACGTGCTTCAGAAGGATCAGGTAATAGGCGTTGAAATTGATGCCGAAGAGGATCATAAAGGCGGTGATGACCCATTGGCAATACACCGAATAATCGGCGATACTGCTGTTTTTCACACCAAATCCGCCGGTGCCCGCCGTGCCGAAGCTGAGGGTCACAGCGTCAAAGAGCGCCATACCGCCTACAAGCAGAAGAAGAATCTGGACAACGGTCATTACCATATAAATGATATACAGGATTCGGGCAGTGGCGCGGACCTTGGGCACCAGCTTGCCCACGGTGGGGCCGGGGCTCTCTGCCCGCATGAGGTTCATGTGGCTGCCGCCATTCATGGGTACCACCGCCAGCACGAACACCAGAACGCCCATACCGCCGATCCAGTGGGTGAAGCTGCGCCAGAACAGAGACACGTGGCTGAGGGCCTCTACATCGGCCAGGATAGAGGCACCGGTGGTGGTAAAGCCCGAAGCCGTTTCAAAAAAGGCGTCCACAAAGCTGGGGATCTCACCGGTGAACACAAAGGGCAGACAGCCGATGATACTCAGGAGGATCCAGCTGAGGGCGGTGCTGACGCAGCCCTCTTTCAGATAAAAGACGGTGTTGGCCGGTTTTTTCCACCGGAGCATTCCGCCCAGCAGCAGAGAGCAGACGCCTATGATGAGATAGATCTGGGCCTCGGCCTCTCCATACAGATAGCCCACGATGGAGCAGGGTGCCATCAAAAGGCCTTCCACCGCCAGCACATTGCCCAGGATATAGCGGATCATGGAAAGATTCATAGGATCCCTCCCCCGTTATGCCAGGATATCCTGGATGTCGCTGAAGCCGGTGTGGGTGGTGACCACCATGATGGAATCTCCCACCCGGATCACGTCCCGGCCGTTGGGGATGCGCACCTTGCCGTCCCGGTAAATGGCGCACACCAGCAGATTGTCCTTCAGGGCCAGCTCCATCAGCGGGATATCGGTAACGCCGGAAGGGGCGTCCACCCGGAACTCCACCGCCTCGGCCCGATGATCGAACATGTGATACAGGGTCTCGATGTTGCAGTCCATGGATTCCTTCATGGCGCGAACATAGCGGATGATGGTCTCCGCGGTGATATACTTGGGGTAAATGACCGACCCCAGGTCCAGGCTGTTGATCACGTCCTGGAAGGTGATCCGGTTGATCTTGGTGATGGTCTTGGCCTGGGAGACCCGCCGGGCAAAGAGGGTCAGCAGGATGTTTTCCTCGTCGATACCGGTGAGGGCCACCACGGCCTCAGCCCGCTCGATGCCCTCTTCCCGCAGCAGATCCTCGTTGGTTCCGTCGCCGTTGATAATGACGGCCTTGGGCAGCAGGATGGACAGCTCCTCGCAGCGGGCTTTGCTGATCTCGATGATCTTTACCTGGATGCCCATGCCGATGAGCTGCTTGGCCAGATAATAGGCCGCCTTTCCGCCGCCGATGAGCATGGCGTTACGCACCCGGTTGGTCTTGAAGCCGATGTCCTCCAAAAACTTTTTGCCCACGGTGCGCGAAGCGGCAAAGGACAAAATATCGCCGCTGCGGATGCAGAAATTACCGCGGGGGATGGTGACCTGGCCGTCACGCTCGGCGGCACAGATCAGAATATCGGGGGCGATCTTTTTGCCCAGAGTGATCAGGTTCATGCCGTCCAGCACGTTGCCCTCGGGCACCTTGAACTTGATCAGGTCGGCCTGTCGGTGGGCAAAGGAGTCGATCTCCAGAGCGGTGGGCAGGTACAGGATGCGGGCCGCCTCGGCGGCCGCCTCCATCTCGGGGTTGATGATCATGGCAAGGCCCAGCTTCTCCCGGAGATAGCCCACCTCTTTACTGTAATCGGGGGTGCGCACCCGGGCGATGGCGGCACAGTTGCCCACCTGCTTGGCCAGCGTACAGCACAGCAGATTGAGCTCGTCCGATTCGGTGACGGCGATCAGAAGATCGGTGTTTTCGATGCCGGCCTCCTGCAAAAGGCTGTAGCTGGCGCCGTTTCCATGGATGCCCATCACGTCATAGAGGTTGGCAATGGCCTGGACCTTCTGGGCGTCCCGGTCGATAATGGTAATATTGTGGCCTTCCTGGCTCAGCTGCTCCACCAGGGTACGGCCGACCTTGCCGCCGCCCACGATGATGATCTGAAGGCCCTTTCGCGTTTCTTTTTTACTTCCAAACATTGATATCGTCTCCATAAAATGTCAGAAAAACAGGATACCTATCTAGTTTATACTATAACACGTTTTCCCAAAAAATCCACTCCCGACGGTCTTTTTTACTGAATAATATTTTCTCCCGTTTGTTCATTGACTTTTTTCGTCAAACCGATTAAAATAAAATTTACATGATTTTTCAACGCCGAAAGGAGCCTGTCCCTTATGTTGCAAAGCCTTCTCCGCTGTTACGAGCGGTTTCGTCTCAGTACCTACCGAAGCATGTTCGCTCTGCTGCGGGAACGGGACGGCAGCCTCAGCGCTACCGAGGCCTTTTCGGTGGATGTGATCTATCTGCTCCGGGGCCCCACCATCAAGGAGTTCGCCGACTGTCTGGGCATTTCCCAGCCCAACGCCACCTATAAGGTGAACCAGCTGATCCAGAAGGGCTATATCCAGAAGATCCCCTCTCTGGAGGACCGGCGGGAGACCCATCTGCAGGTCACCGAGCGGTATCTGCGTTACGCCGAGCGGGGCGGCCAGCCCCTGACCCGGGCGCTGGATTCCCTGCAGAAGCAGTTTTCCGAGCAGGAGATGGCGACCTTTTCCCGGATGATCCGGGCCCTGTCCGACGCCATCGACAGCGAGCAGGCGTAAGCATTGCCGCGTTTTGGTTGACAAAAATCACAGTTTCCCATACAATACCATGGAACCGCGGCGCTGGGAAGATGCCGCAAAAAGGAGGATATCCAATGACCCCGTTATCGGTCACCAACAATACCTTTTCCGCCGAAGTGCTGGACTGCAAGCAGCTGGTGCTGGTGGATTTCTGGGCCAGCTGGTGCGGCCCCTGCAAAATGATCGCCCCCATCGTGGATGAGCTGTGCCAGACCCGCCCCGACATCAAGGTGTGCAAGGTCAATGTGGACGAACAGTTCGAGCTGGCCGTCCGCTACCAGGTGTCCAGCATCCCCACTTTGATGTTCTTTATGAACGGAAAAACCGTCCGCCGCGCGGTGGGCCTGCGCAGCAAGGCCGAGATCGAGCAGATCATCCAGGAGTGTCACGATGAGCATCCGGCTGAATGAGGACCAGGAGATGGTGGCGCTGATCCGCGAGGGCCTTCGGCAAAAGGGCGGCTACTGCCCCTGCCGCTTCGAGCGGAAAGAAGAGTACAAGTGCATCTGTGAGGAGTTCAAGGCCCAGATGGCCGACCCGGAGTTCGAGGGCTACTGCCACTGCCGCCTGTACTACAAAACCAAGGACTAACAAAAAAGACAGGTCAACGACCTGTCTTTTTCTTTTTTACCGGTGTTTGGGATCGTCAAAGTCCCGGATGAGCTCGCCGACCTTTTCGTCGAACACCGAAACCTTGCACTCGTTGAAAAAGCACATGCGGATGGCAAAATCCTTGGCCTCCTGGAGGTCGTCGCACTCAAAAAACCTGGTCATCTCGCCGCCGCTGTATTTATCGGTCATTACCTGATATCGCATAGTCCTTCCCCTTTCGGTTGATGGTGTGATTATATCATGTCTCATTCCATCTTGCAAGGCACACCGTTCCCGTGGTATACTATATCTAATTATGGAATCACACCTTTGGAGGATAGTTTTATGTTGAATTGGTACGCCGTAAAGGTCCTGTACTGTGTTCGCATCGACGGCGAGCCTATGGAGACCAAGCTGGACGCCCACTACCACGGGGACGAGTTTTACGAGGAAAAGCTGCTGCTGGTGCAGGCAGAGGACGCCAAAAAGGCCGCCGACTGGACGGCCGAGCACTGCCGCAAGGACGACAACACCTATGTGAACCGCTACGGTCAGCTGGTCTATTATCGGTTCTATGACTGGCTGCAGGTGGACGAGATCCGCCAGGCCACCCTGCACAACGGCACGGTGGCAAGCACCGCCACCTACCGGATGCCCAAGGGCACCGACGCAGAGCAGCTGATCGCGGACAAATACGAGCCCTGCGACGCCGGCGAGCTGTTCCCCCTGCACATCATGGAGGGCTGGGAACATTCCAACGCCAAGCTTTAAACAAAAAAGCACCCCGTCGGGGTGCTTTTTTTGTTTTCACAGCAGGTCTGCCATCTCGAAAATCAGCTTTTCGGTCTTGTCCCAGCCCAGGCAGGGGTCGGTGATGGACTTGCCGTAGACGCCCTCGCCGATCTTCTGGCTGCCGTCCTCGATATAGCTTTCGATCATGATGCCCTTGACCATCTGGCCGATCTCCGGGCTGTTGCGGCGGCTGTGGAGCACCTCCCGGGTGATGCGGATCTGTTCCAGATACTGCTTGCCGGAGTTGTTGTGGTTGCAGTCGATGATGACCGCCATGTTCTTCAGATTCTTTTCCACATACATCCTGTGCAGGCGGGTCAGCTCTTCAAAGTGATAGTTGGGCTGGCTCTGGCCGTGCTTGTTCACATAGCCCCGAAGGATGGCGTGGGCATAGGGGTTGCCCTGGGAGATGGCCTCCCAGCCCCGGTAGACAAAGGTGTGGCTGTGCTGGGCCGCCATGATGGCGTTGAGCATGACGCTGTAGTCCCCCGAGGTGGGGTTCTTCATGCCCACCGGCACGGTGAGGCCCGAGGCGGTGAGGCGGTGCTGCTGGTCCTCCACCGACCGGGCGCCCACGGCCACATAGCCCAGAATATCATCCAGATAGGCGTGGTTTTCGGGGTACAGCATTTCATCAGCGCAGGTGAAGCCGGTCTCGGCCAGGGTCTTCAGGTGCAGCTCCCGGATGGCCATAAGGCCCTTGAGCATATCGCTGTGCTCCAGCGGGTCGGGCTGATGGAGCATACCCTTGTATCCGTCGCCGGTGGTGCGGGGCTTGTTGGTA
The DNA here is from genome assembly GCA_017521295.1 of Clostridia bacterium. Lineage (GTDB taxonomy): Bacteria > Bacillota > Clostridia > Oscillospirales > Butyricicoccaceae > UBA4644. The sequence goes on from JAFXDF010000055.1 coordinate 5,927, forward strand.
TAGATCCGGGGGATGATATAGATCTTGTCCTTTACCTGCTCCTGCACCCTTGCCAGCCGGGAAATATAATCCAGCACGGCGTCCTGCCGGTCGGCCGAGCAGGGGCCCACGATCAGCAGGAATTTGTCATCCCTGCCGGAGAGGATATCGGCGATCTCCCGGTCCCGGCGCGCCTTGATGGCGGCCTGTTCCGCCGTGGTGGGCAGAAGGGCCTTGATGGCGTCGGGATTGGGCAGTTCCCGTTTCATTTGCAGATTCATAAGCTCGCTCCCTTTTTACAGCTGATCGGCCAGATCCAGAATCAGCTTTTCGGTCTTTTCCCAACCCAGACAGGGGTCGGTGATGGACTTGCCGTAGACGCCCTCTTCCACCTTCTGGCAGCCGTCCTCCAGGTAGCTTTCGATCATAAGGCCCTTCACCAGCTTTTTAAGGGAGGGCTGCAGGCGGCAGCTGTGCAGCACGTCGTTGGCAATGCGGACCTGCTCCAGATACTTTTTGCCCGAGTTGGAGTGGTTGCAGTCCACGATAACGGCGTGATTCGACAGGTCGAACTTGTCGTATTCCTCCTTGAGCCGCAGCAGATCCTCGTAGTAATAGTTGGGCTGGGTCTGGCCCAGCTTGTTCACATAGCCCCGGAGGATGGCGTGGGCGCAGGGGTTGCCGGAGGAGTGGACCTCCCAGCCCCGGTAGGTGAAGGTGTGATGGTGCTGGGCGGCCATGATGGCGTTGAGCATCACGCTGTTATCTCCCGAGGTGGGGTTCTTCATGCCCACGGGGATGTCCAGACCGGAGGAGGCCAGCCGGTGGGCCTGGTCCTCCACGCTGCGTGCGCCGATGGCCACATAGTTCAGCAGGTCGTTGAGATACACGTAGTTTTCGGGGTACAGCATCTCGTCGGCGCAGGTGAAGCCGGTCTCCACCAGGGCCTTCAGGTGCAGCTCCCGGATGGCCAGCACGCCCCGGAGCATATCGCTGTGCTGATGGGGGTCGGGCTGGTGGAACATGCCCTTGTAGCCGTCGCCGGTGGTGCGGGGCTTGTTGGTGTAGATGCGGGGGATGATATAGATCTTGTCCTTCACCTGCTCCTGCACCTTTGCCAGCCGGTGGAGATACTCCAGCACGGCATCCTGCCGGTCGGCCGAACAGGGGCCGATGATCAGCACAAAGCGGTCATCCTTTCCGGTGAAAATATCCCGGACGATGTTGTCCCGCTGCTCCTTCAGCGCCTTCATCTCAGAGGGCACCGGCATGAGGGCCTTGACGGTATCGGGATTGGGCAGTTCCCGGATGAATTGCAGATTGTGGATCATGGTTCAGTTCCTCTCTTCCTGTTTTTCAATGGCTTTGCGGCGGAGAGTGGAGCGGCGCATCATATCCCGCATGGCCTGGGTGTCCCCTGCGGCCAGCTGATCCCGCAGCTTTTGGAACTGGGCGGAAAACTGATCCATCTGTTCCAGAAGGGCCGGGCGGTTGGCCAGAAACAACTGGCTCCACATTTCGTCGTTGATCTTTGCGATCCGGGTGAGATCCCGGAAGGAGTCGCCGGTGTAGCGCTCCAGATGTTCAATGTCGTTGCAGGTCATCAGGGTCACCGCGATGCAGTGGGTGAGCTGGGACACGAAGCCGATCATCCGGTCGTGGTCCTGGGGGCTCAGCCGGGAGATCCGGGCGAAGCCCAGCATCCGGCCCAGCTGCTCGCAGGCCTCGATGGCCTGGGGGGTGTTTTTGTCGGTGGGGGTGACGATATAGTTGGCACCCCGGAAAATGCCGTCGTCGGCGTTGCGGACGCCCAGGGTCTCCCGGCCGGCCATGGGGTGGGCGGCGATGAACTCCACGTCCTGCCGCAGCATGGCCTGCAGGTCATAGACCACGCAGCCCTTGACGCCGGTGACGTCGGTAATGAGGGCGCCGGACTTGAAGTACCGCTGGTTTTCCTTCACCCAGCCCAAAAGCACCTCGGGGTACAGGGCCAGCACCACCACATCGGCTCTGCCGATGATGTCCGGGTCGGGAAAGGCGGCGCCGCCGTCGATGATGCCCTGCTCCAGGGCATAGTCGATGCTGTCTTGGGTGCGGGTGACGGCTTCCACGGTGCAGCCCTGCTTTTTCAGCGCCTTGGCGTAGCTGCCGCCCAAAAGGCCCAGGCCCACGATGAGAAACCGAGTATTTTGATCAAGCTTCATGGGTTTCCACCTGGATTCCAAGGCTGCGGATGGTGTCAAAAAAGCCGGGGAAGCTCTTGCGCACCGCCTGGGCGTCCTCGATGACGCCGCCCACACGGCTCAGCAGCAGGCTGAGGGCCATCACCACCCGGTGGTCGTTGTGGCCGAAAAGGGGCTCCCGGGGGGCCTTCAGCTGTCCGCCGGGAATGGTGATGCGGTCCTCCTCCAGGGCGCACTGCACGCCCAGTTTGGCAAGCTCCTGCGCCATGGCGGCGCCCCGGTCGCTCTCCTTGATCTTTAGGCGCCGGGTGCCGGTGAGGGTGGCTCCCTGCCCTGCCGCGGCCAGGGCCATCAGCACCGGGCCCAGGTCGGGGCACTGGCTGATGTCCAGGGTGGGGCAGCCGTTTTGCAGCATTTCATAATACTCTTTGTATATTTTATCGCCCTGTAAACTATTTTCAATCAGATTTTCCACCTGCACGCTACCGCCCAGCAGGTTGAAGCCCTCCAAAAAGGCGGCGTTGCTCCAGTCGCCCTCCACCCGGACATCCCGGGGCTGATAGCGCTGGCCGCCGAACACCCGGAGGGTGTTTTCATCGGTCCACACCGACTCCACCCCAAAGAGGGCCTGGGCCTGGCGGGTCATCTCGATATAGGGGCGGCTCTCCACCGGGGGCGTCAGGGAAATGACGCTGCCGGCCTCCATCAGAGGCAGGGCAAAGAGCAGGCCGGTGACGAACTGGGAGCTCACATCCCCCGGTAGGCTGTACAGTCCGGGCTGCAGAGGTCCCCGGACATAGAGCTTGTCCTCCTCCCGGCCGAAGAGCAGGGTGCGCTCCCGGCACAGGTTCTGGTAGACCTCCAGCGGCCGCTCCATCAGCCGGCCCTTGCCGGTGAGGGTGACCTTTTGCTTGCCCAGCAGGAACAGGGGCACGAAAAACCGTAGGGTGCTGCCGCTTTCCCGGCAGCAGACCGGCTCTTTGGGGGAGGAAAACACATCCCCGCCCCGGAGGGTGACGGTATCCCCCTGCCAGTCGTATTCCACCCCAAGGGCGGACAGGCAGTCCAGGGTGGCCTGCAGATCCTCTGAGGGGATGATGCCCTCCACCCGGCAGGGTCCGCCGGACAGACCGGCGCAGATGAGCATCCGGTGGCCCATGCTTTTGCTGGGGGGCGCGGATACCGCGCCGCGGGCAGCGCCCGGTTTAATGATTGCTTTCATAATGTGCCTCCAGCTTGTCAATGGCCTGCAGATAGCCGTCGGTTCCCTGTCCGGTGATGGTGGCGATACAGGCCTGGCGGATAAAGCTCACCTGGCGGAAGTCCTCCCGCTGCTCCACCTTGGAGATATGCACCTCCACGGTGGGGATGGACACCGACTTGACGGCATCCAGAAGGGCCACGCTGGTGTGGGTATAGGCGGCGGGGTTGATGACGATGCCCTCCACCTTGTCGAAAAAGGCCTGCTGGATGGCGTCCACCAAAGCACCCTCGTGGTTGGACTGGAAAAAGGAGACCTGATGGCCCTTTTCATCGCAATAGCGCTGAATTTTTTCCAGCAGCTGCTGATAGGTTTCCCTTCCGTAGTGACCCGGCTCCCGGATGCCCAGCATATTCAGATTGGGGCCGTTGATGACAAGCAGTTTCATATCAGATCAGGAACTCCTCTCGGATGGCTTGTGCCACCGTATCGGCGTTGCCCTCTACAGGGATACGGGTGTCGGCGGTGACGGTGTACCGGGTATAACGCTCCCGGTAGCGCTGCTCCAGGGCCTCCCGGTCCCGGGACAGAGGCCGGTCGTCCGAGGGCAGGATGTCCTCCACCGGACGGTCCAGGAAGTACAGGCGGCCGTTCTGCCGCAGATGGCGGACGTTTTCCTCCCGAAGGACGGCACCGCCGCCGGTGGCGATCACCAGGCCGGTGCGCTGGGAGATCTCCGCAATGGCCCGGCTCTCCAGATCCCGGAAATAGGCCTCGCCCTTGCGGGCAAAGATCTCGGAGATGGGCAGCTTGGCCAGACGGATGATCTCGGTGTCCACGTCCACAAACTCCCGCTCCATTTCCTTGGCCAGAATGCGGGCCACCGTGCTTTTGCCGCTGCCCGGCATACCGGTGAGGACGATGTTCTGCTTTTCGCCGTGGATCTGGCGATAGACCCGGTCCATGGCCCCTTCCAGCAGGGGCTTGCCCAAAAACAGCTCCACAGCGGCAGCCGCCTGGGCCACCAGCATATACAGGCCGCTCTGGGCCCGGGCGCGGTTGTCACGGGCCTGGAGCACCAGACGGGTGCGCAGGGGGTTATAGACGGCGTCCAGCACGCCCTCCAGCCAGCCGAACCGGGACAGGTCCATGGGCTGTCCGTCGGGGTGGGGATACATGCCCGAGGGGGTGGTGTTGATGAGGATCTGCACCGGCAGGCGCTGGGCCTCCTCGTAGGAGATGGCGCCTTCTTTGCCCGAGCGGCTCACCCGCCGCACATCGGCAGCCCCCAGATCTTTTGCCACCGCCATAGCGGTTTTGGAGGTGCCGCCGGTGCCCAGAATGAGCACCGTTTTGCCCTCCAGGGACAGGCCGGCGTGGCGCACCAGGGCCACCATGCCGTCGTAGTCGGTGTTGTAGCCGCAGAGCCTGCCATCCCGGTTGACGATGGTGTTCACCGCGCCGATGGCGGCGGCCTTGGGGTCGATCTCGTCCAGATAGGGGATGACGGTCTGCTTATAGGGGATGGTGACGTTGATGCCCTTGAAGGCTCTTTCTTTCAGAAAGCCGGGCAGCTGGGCGGGGGTCAGCTCCTTCAGCTGATAGTCATAGCCCGCCAGTTTTTCGTGAATTTCCTTGGAAAAGCTGTGGGGCAGCTTTTCGCCGATCAAACCGTATTCCATAGCTTCTCCTTTCTTATTCTGCCAGCCAGTCGGTGCCGAACCGGAGGGCCAGCATATCACACAGCACCAGGGCGGTGACGCTGTCCACCACCACGGCGGCCCGGTGGACGATCACCGGATCGTGGCGGCCCTCCAGGGCCAGGGTGGCGTTTTCTTCTTTTGCAAAGTCCACCGTTTCCTGCTCCCGGAAGATGGAGGGGGTGGGCTTGAAGGCACAGCGGAACAAAACAGGCATACCGTTGGAAATGCCGCCGTTGATGCCGCCGTTGCGGTTGGTGGTGGTAATGTAGCGGCCATTTTCCACCCGGAAGGGGTCGTTGGCCTGGCTGCCGCGCATACCCGCCAGGGCAAAGCCGTCGCCGAACTCCACGCCCTTGACGGCGGGAACGGCAAACAGCATGTGGGAAAGGACACTCTCCAGGGTGTCGAACCAGGGCTCGCCCACCCCGGCAGGCAGACCGCAGACGGCGGTCTCCAGAATGCCGCCCACGCTGTCGTGCTCCTCAGCGGCCTCCAGGATGCGCTTTTGCATGGCTTCTGCCGCTGCCTGTTCCAGCACCGGGAACCGGGAGCCCCGGAGGGCGGCGATATCGGCCCGCAGGCCCTTTTCGTCGGGGGCAAAGGCCCGGTCCTCCACCCCGGCACAGGCCCGGATGTGGGAGCGGATGGCGATGCCCTTTTTCTCCAGCGCGGAAAGGGCGATGGCGCCCGCCGCCACCAGAGCGGCGGTGATGCGGCCGGAAAAATGGCCGCCGCCCCGGAAGTCCTGGTATCCGTGATATTTCAGCTGGGCACTCAGGTCGGCATGACCGGGACGGGCCAGATCCTTTGTCTTGCTGTAATCCTTACTTTTGGTGTCCCCGTTGGGGATGAGGATGGTCAGGGGCGTGCCGGTTGTTTTGCCGTTGAAGCAGCCGCTGACGATGCGGAAGGGGTCACTTTCCTGCCGGGGGGTGGAGATTTTGCCGAAGGGGCGCCGCAGGTCCAGCTGGGCGGCGATGAAACCCTCGTCCACCGGGATGCCCGGGGCCAGGCCGTCCAGAACGGCGCCGATGGCCTCGCCGTGGCTTTCCCCGAAGAGGGTGACGGCCACGCTGCTGCCGAAGGTGTTTTTCATGCCTGCCACGCTCCTTCCAAAATGGCTTTCATTTCCGCGAACGATACCTGTTTTACGAAGCCCTGACCGGGTTTTTCCACAAATACGGCGGAAAACCCGGAAGAACTGCTCTTTTTATCGTGCTGCATGGCCTGCCAGATGGCCTCCTTGTCCAGGTCACAGGCGGTGGGCAGGCCCAGTCTTTCCAGCAGAGGGATGAGCCGCGCCCGGACTTCCCTGCCGCACATGGGCACCATGCCCAGGGCCACGCACTCGCCGTGGTACAGACTGCCTCTGGCGGCGCTCTCCACTCCGTGGCCTACGGTGTGGCCGAAGTTCAGCAGCTTGCGCAGGCCGGACTCCCGTTCGTCCTGCTCCACGATGGCCTTTTTGATGGTGAGGGCCCCCTCCAGCACCTGCTCCACGGGCAGGTCACCCCGCTCCAGCTTTTCAAACAGCGCGGCATCGGAGGTGAGTGCCATTTTGACCGCCTCGGCCATGCCTTCGGCATAGAGCCGGGGCGACAGCGTGCCGAGGGTGTCGGGGTCGATGAGCACCCCTTTGGGCTGGTGGAAGGCGCCCACGATGTTTTTCACCCCGTCCAGGTTCACGCCGGTCTTGCCGCCGATGGAAGAATCCACCTGGGACAGCAGGGTGGTGGGAAGGTTGTAAAAATCAATGCCCCGCATAAAGGCGGCGGCGGCAAAGCCTGCCAAGTCGCCCACCATGCCGCCGCCCACGGCGGCCACACAGTCCTTGCGGGAAAAGCCCCGCTCCAGCAGCACCCGGCAGATCTTGGTGACGGTGTCCATGGTCTTGGTCTCTTCCCCGGCGTCCACCGTGACGATCACCGGGTCCTTGCACTGGGCGGCCAGAGTTTTGGCGTACTGGGCGGGCACGCCTTCGTCGGTGATAATACACACCTTGCGGTGAAGGTCCAGCAGCTGCCCGGCCTTTTGCAGACAGCCCCGCTGGATGACGATGTCATAGCTGCGGTCTCCCAGCTCCATCCGAAGGGTCACAGGGCACCCTCCTCTCCGATGCGGCAGTGGGCCCGGAAGGAGCCGGCCACCCGGACCTTGTCACAGCAGGCCGAAAGCTCTTCCAGCATGGCCTTGCCCTGCTCGCCCCGCAGATCGCCCTCCAGCTCTACATAGAAATAATACTCCCACAACAGGTCCTTTCGGGGCCGGGAGCGCAGGGTGCGCATATTGAAGCCGTGGCGGCCGATGATATCAATGGCCTCGGCCAGGGCGCCGGCCTGGTTGCGGGTAGTAAACAGCAGGATAAAATGGTCCCCCAGTTTTTTGCCCAGGGCGGTGTTTTCGGTGCGGGAAAACACGCCGAACCGGGTGGTGTTGCTGCCGCTCCGGTGGATGTTTTCCTCCAGCACCTGCAGGCCGTAGAGGCCGGCGGTCCTGGCGCTGGCGATGGCAGCCAGGGACTTGTCGCCGCTCTGGGCCACCTGCCGGGCGGCCAGGGCGGTGTTGGTGTGCTCCCGGGTGTCCAGGCCGTGCTTTTCCAGCCAGGGTGCGCACTGGGCCAGGGCCTGGGGATGGGAAATGACGGTTTTGATATCACCCAGCGCCGCGCCGGGCAGAGCCAGCAGATCGTGACGCACCGCCAGCTCGTAAACGCCGTTGACATACAGCGGGCCGTCGAACATCATGTCGGTGACCTGGCCCACTTCGCCGGCCGAGCTGTTTTCCAGGGGCAGCACAGCGCAGTCACAGGCACCCGACACCACAGCGGCGTGGGCGGCGGCAAAGTTGGGATGGCCCACCAGAGTGCTCCCGGGAAAGATCTCTCCGGCGGCAATGTGGGCAAAAGCCCCCTCGGTGCCGCTGTAGGCCACCCGCATACCCTCCAGCAGCTGGCGCTGATAATCCTTGGAAACGTCCATGTTGTTCTGCAAAAAGCGCACATAATGCTCCCGGAGGATGGGGTCAGACACCCGGGCGGCGCCCTTTTCCAGGATCTCCTTTTCCCGGGCTCCGTCAAAAATGGGCAGTCCGCGCTCTTTTTTGTATTCGGCCACCTGTACGGCCGCCTCCATGCGGCGGACAAACAGCTGGGCCATCTCCACGTCGATCTGGGAGATGATCCTGCGGGCTTCCTGCAGTTTATCCATGGTAAAAACTCCTCTTGTGCCAGAATAAAAAAACGGCTGCTGCCCGTCGGACAGTAGCCGCTTTTCACATCTTATGGTGGTGAATCAAGCTGCAGCCATCCCGGGCTTTTTGTTCTGAATAAAGTAATAAAACACGTACAGAACGGCAGCAAAAAAGCCCGCGAACAGGTTCGCGGCGGCGGCCAGATTCCAAAGCATTGAGCGGATCATGGACGCGGCTCCTTTCTGCCAGGCAGCTTTATGGCTTTAGCATATCACAGCATCCAATTCCCGTCAACGGAACTTCGCACAAAATTTTGCCTTTTCGCCCCGCTGTAGATAGCAATTTTGTTTGTTTTCAGAAAATTTCCGGTGAAAATCCGGCGTTTTGGGCCGGCTCCGCGGCCAGAATGGCCTCTGCCGCCCGGCGGTAACCGGCCAGGTCCCGGCTCTTGCGCAGGGCCTTGACGCCCTTTTTGTCCTCCGGGAAGAGGCAGGCCCAATAGTTCCACAGCTCCTTCATCTTGTGGAGCACGTTGACCTCTCCCAGGATGCAGGCGCAGTAGCCTTCCAGAATACCGTCGTGGAGCTGCCGCAGCTCCTTTGCCGCGAGGGGCGGGCCGCCCCGGATCTCCCGGGCCAGGGCGGGGTTGGCCACCAATCCACGGCCCAGCATCACCTGCTCCACCGAGGGGAATCGCGCCTTGACGGCTCGGGCATCCTCCAGAGTGAAGATGTCGCCGTTGTAGCACAGGGGCAGATGGCTGTTTTGGACAGCCAGGGAAAAGGCCTCCCAGTCGGGCTTGCCCTTGTAAAACTGCCGCCGCAGCCGGGGATGCACGGTGAGCAGGCAGATGGGATACCGGTCAAAAACCGCCAACAGCCGGAGCCAGTTGTCCTTGTCCTCCAGGCCAATGCGGGTCTTGACCGAAACCTGCAGCGGTTCCCCCCGCAGGCCCTCAAACACTTCATGGAGAAACCGGTCCAGCCCATCGGGGTCGGCCAGCATTCCGGAGCCCTTGTGCTTGGCCACCACCGTGCCCGAAGGGCAGCCCAGGTTCAGATCCACCTGGGTGTAGCCCAGCTCGCCCATGAGCTTTGCCGCCCACAGGAAATACTCGGCCCGGCCGGCCAGCAGCTGGGGCACGGTGGGCACCCCGGCACAGGCCTGAGGCAGCACCTCCCGCAGCTCCTTCTCGCTGAAAATGCCGTCGGCGGAAGGGGCCAGGAAGGGGGTGACGTATTGGTCACAGCCCCCGAACAGGGCGTGGTGCTCCCGGCGGAAAACAGACCGGGTCACCCCCTCCATGGGGGCGCAGTAGATCTTGTCAAACATCAGTCGACGGTCTTGCGCAGCTGTCTGCCGCCCAGAGCGCCGGTGGCCACGTTGTCCTTGACGGCGATCTGGCCGCCCACGATGACATAGTCCAGGCCGCTGTTCTTCACATAAGGATTGGCGTAATCGTTGTTGTCGCCCACGGTGTCGGGGTCAAAGAGCACCAGGTCGGCGTCCATGCCCTCTCGAATGAGGCCCTTGGTGGACAGGCCGTAGACCATGGCGGGCAGATAGCACATCTTGCGGATGGCATTTTCCAGGGTGATGACCTTGCGTTCCCGGACGTAGCGGCCCAGAATGCGGGGGAAGGTGGCGAAGCCGCGGGGATGGTTGCCCACGTCGCCGGGGGCATAACTACCGTCGGTGCCCACCATGGCACGGGGCCACCGCATGACCCGCTCCACATCCTCCTCACTCATGGTGTGGAAAATGCCGCCGGTGGACAGACGGTCGTCCCGCAGCAGGTCGCAATGGACATCATAGGGATCGCGGCCCTCCTCCCGGGCGATGTCGTTGAGCATCCGGCCGGCGTAATCGGGACGGCTGACCGAGTTGCCGATCATGGTGTACTGGAAGCGGTCAAAGGGATCCTGGTCACCCAGGATGACCTTACGCAGCTGGGCCCGCCCCTCGTCGGTGGTGAGCATGTCCACCAGTTTGTCCACCCCCAGAACGTGCATGGAAGCGGGGATATTGGTCTTCAGACCGGTGGCAGAGGCGGTGTAGGGATACTGGTCGCAGAACACGTCATAGCCCTGCTCCACCATGCGGTCCATGATGGACAGGGTGGCCGCCGTCTTATTCCAGCAGAAATAGCCGCCGGTGGCCTTGTGGTGGGAGATGACCATGCGCACGTTGGAGCCTCGGGTCACTTCCATCATCTCTTCCACGGCCTCCACCAGTTTGGTGTTTTCCGAACGGATATGAGCGGTGATGAGGCCGCCGAACTCGGCCACCACCTTGGCCAGACC
>JAFXDF010000056.1 GCA_017521295.1 Clostridia bacterium
GCGTTGGTGACAGGCAGCTGCAGCACCTGAACATCGGAATCCAGCTCGGTGGGTACCTTCATATTTTCGGGCACCACCAGGATTTTGTTGCCGCTCAGGTTATCCGTGACCAGACGGTAACCGCCCTTGAACTTCTCGATAGCAAACTGCTGGGCATACTGAATGTCCATCATGCCTTCAGAAATCAGCTTTCCATTATAGTCTTCCTCCGTAGGCTGCTGAGGTGTAACAGACTGCTGAGGAGTTTGCTGTTCCTGCTGGGGCTGGTCATTGGTCTGGGGTTCGTCGTTGTTGCTGCAAGCAGTCATGGCAAGCAGCATGGTCATGGCCAGCAGCAGTGCCAGCCAGCGTTTTGCGTGGTTTCTCATTTGCGTGTCCTCCAAAAAATAGTTTTTCAGAAAACTCCAGCGCTCAATGAGACCGCGTTGAAAAACAAAAAACTGCGGCAGCTAAAATAGCTGCCGCAGCCGTGTTTCTGCAACAAAAAAGAACCCCATCGTTCCATAACTCGTGGAAGGGTTTGATCTCCAAGCAGGTCTTCTGACTTGCGCAGTGAAAAGTATTCTTTTCCCGGTCCGGCTCAGTCTTCCCAGTTTCCCAGTGACCGACTTTCGTCTTAAAGAGCACGGACCTCTGCGGATACAGCGGCGGTACCGTCCGGGATTCTGACCCGGTTATCTATTCTCCGCTGTGAACTGATTCGTTCACAGCGGCACTTGAAGCGTATGGAATTTTCTGATTGGCATTGTAAGCGCCTTTTTTCGACTTGTCAACCCCTGCTTCGAAATTTTTGTTGACAAACAGCAGGAGTTGCTTGTAGAATGAGGCTGTCAAAAATAGCACCTCATGTGCTTTCTGGAGCGTTTGGCTCCGGAAAGAGAATAGACAACCAAGTTGAAATCTTGGACGGTACCGCCGCTGTGACTGTCTGAGGCATATTCGAGATGAAAATCAGCCACTGGGAAACCGGGAAGGCCGAATACGCCGGGTGAACTTTCGTTCACACAGACGGAAGTCAGAAGACCTGCATGAGGCACGGAAGCTTTCCCACGATGTATGGAAAAGAAAGCGTTTTTTTGTTGCGCAAAACCGGCCGCGACAGCATTTTGCTGTTGCGGTCTTTATTTTTTGCAAAGGAGAATACTTATGCTGAAAATCGCCGTATACGGAAAGGGCGGTATCGGAAAGTCCACCACCGTTTCCAACTTATCCTCCGCCTTTGCCCGGATGGGTCTGAAAGTCATGCAGATCGGCTGCGATCCCAAGGCGGACTCTACCCGCGGTCTGCTGGGCGGAAAGCGCATCCCCACCATTCTGGATACGATCCGGGAGGGTAAACCCGATATCAAGCTGGAGGATCTTGTGTTTGAAGGCGCCGACGGTGTGCTCTGTGCTGAAGCCGGCGGTCCCACACCCGGCCGCGGCTGTGCCGGAAAGGGCATCGTCACTGCTTTTGAGCAGCTGAACAGCCTCAACGCTTATCAGATCTATGAGCCTGATGTGGTGTTGTTCGACGTGCTGGGTGACGTGGTATGCGGCGGCTTTGCGGCACCCTTACGCGACGGTTATGCCGATGTGGTGTTGGTAGTCACCAGCGGTGAGATGATGGCGCTGTACGCTGCCGGAAACATCTGCACCGCTGTGCGGGATTTTGCACAGTATTCCAACCTGACTCTGGGTGGCCTGCTCGTCAACAAGCGGAATATTGAGCGGGAAGAGGAGCGCATCGCACAGTTCATTGACGAGGTGAAAGTATCGGTGTTTGGCACAATTCCCCGGTGTACGCTGGTGCAGGATGCAGAAGAACTGGGACAGACGGTGGTGGCGCGTTTCCCGGAGAGCGAGCAGGCCGCTGTTTATTGTGATATTGCGGCACGGATCGTGGAGACATGGGGAGGAAAGAAGGCATGAGAATGCATCTTCGGGATTACACCCGGGCCATTGATGTACCACACTACACCTGCGCCATCTCTCCGGGAAAGCATTGCCCGCTTTTCGGTGTTGGTATCGTATTTCAGGGCATGGCGGGCGTTACGCTGATTTATATTGGCCCTCAGGATTGCGTGTATTATGCCCAGACCGACACCCTCCTGCGACAGCTTGCTTATGTGAGATCTGATGGACCGCAGGTGCGGACACTGGCGGTACAGCTGTCTGACAGCGATCTGATTTTCGGCATTCGTCCTCAGCTGGAAAAACTGCTGGAGAAGGAGGCACAGCGGGAAGACACCAATGCAGTGTTTCTGGTGACCTCCTGCAGCGTAGAGGTGCTGTCTGAAGATCTGCAGGGAACAGTAGATGCTGTGGCGGCGCGCACCGGAAAGAAAATTGCATTGATCCCCATTGAGAATTTCAAGACCTTCAGCTATTTTGAAGGAACCGAAAAAGCGTTGGCTGCACTGACTACCGAATTGAAGCCCATGCCCCGTCAGGAAAAGAGCTTTGCTGTTTTAGGAGCTCGCAAGCACGGCGCAGACGAGAGCGAACCGGTACGCTGGCTGATGGAAAAGGGCTATACCCTCCAGAGCATCCTGCCCTATGAAACCAATTCTGAAAAGGTGAATCATCTGCCGGAAGTGGCTTTCACACTGGTGCTGGAAGGCTGTGGTCTGGAGGTGGCAAAGCAGCTGGAGCGGGATTATGGCATTCCTTACGTGCGATTTGACCGACGGCTGGATCTGCAGCACGTAGTACAGGCCTGGCGGGAGCTGTCTGTCCTTGTAGGCGAGGATCGTGAGGAATGGATCGAAGAGCAACTCTGTGAGGTCAGACAGATGGAGGAGGTTGTATCGGCAAAGGTCAGCGGAACCACTTTCTTTTACAATCAAACCACCATTTACCCCTTTGAAGCTTGCTTGTTTCTCAGTCGACTCGGTATGGAACCCCTCTGTATTTTTCAGGGCAGTGTGCGGGATAAAGAAGCTGATGCCCGTCTGGCGCTGGCAGAGCGAGCCAATCCCGTCCTGTGGCAGAATGCCAACCAGTCGGCGCTCAGAGCCATGCTGGAAGAGCAACTGCCCGATTATTTCGTAGGCGCTACCGGTGGTATTATTCGGGAGTATCCGGTTCTGGCCTTTTCCTTCCCCACGGGGCGGGTGGGCGCCGGGTTTGAGTACTATAAGACCTGTCTGCGGCGTATTTTGGCTGCAAAAAAGATGGAGGGAAAACGATGAAGGTATATGATGCATTGCCACCCGCATCCATCCGTGCAGGCTTTTACCGTGCCGCCGGTCCCTGGAAGGATGTGGCCGTGGTGGAGTTCGGCCCGGAGGGCACCATGCATTACGTTCAGAGTAACGTGCGTGGCGAAACCGGCCACTTTTTCGCCACCGGTTTGAAGGAAAAACAAATCATCTTCGGTGATACAACGAATCTGGAGCAGGCGATTCTGGAGGTGGACCGGCGGCTGAAGCCGGGATTGATGATTGTTATGTCATCTCCTGTCAGCGAGATCATCGGTGCAGATATCCGTGCCGTCTGTTATAAAATGCAGCCCAAGGTACAGGCTGTGCTGGCGGTATGGGATCAGCTGCCTGTGGAGGCAGATGAGTTCCTCGGAAAACGGAAAGCCTATGAAATGGCCGCATCTTATCTGAAAAAGATCGCATCCGATTTGCCGGAATGTCAACCGAAAGGTGTTTTGGTGCTGGGCCTGAGTGAAGTGGATTACAACGGCGTCTCTGATCTGAATGAAATTCGCCGAATGATGCAGGATTACCTAGGCATGCCGCTGCTCAATGATGAGCTGGGTCGGTATGATCTGCGGGATGTTAAGCGCGCCCGATGGATTCTGACAGTGGAGCCAGAGGCAGAACCTTTAGCAGCTGCAGCACAGGAGCTATGGGGCATCCCCTGGTACCAGGGTGTGCCTTACGGGTTGAGCAACAGTAAGGCGCTGATGGCAGCTGCGGAGCAGGCCACTGGTCTGCAGTCAAATGCCCAGTGGGAACAAGATTTGAAAGAGGCAGCCTATGTAATACGGCAGTTCCATACCGGTATGGAGAACCGCCGTCCCCGAAGAGTTTTTCTGGATGTGCGTCCCTCACGAATGGCAGCCGTGGAATACTTCCTTACGAAAGAGCTGGAGTTGGAGGTAACACGTCCCGATGGAACTGTGTCAGCAGTGTCTACGGACGGCGCAGTGACGCGCGATCTTGTGATTGCACCGGATGATATCCTGTTGGCCAGTGGCCTGCTGTGCTCACTGCACAGGCAGAATGACAGCATTTGTCTGGAAGATCCTGTGGTACGTCAGAAAACCTTCAGCCGGCATCTTCCCCTGATGGGCTTGTGGGGCGCAGAGAACTTTTTGACATTGTTTTATCCGTTTCTACTGTAAAGGGTTGCTGTGCAGGCAATCTTATGCCGATGGTTGACAAGTAGAGAAAAATGAGTATAATGTACTCAAATCGAATATGTACATCAAGCACCAACCGGTCAAGTTTTGGCCGGGAGGATAATCGTGAACCAAGTCAGAATCTTGGACGGTACCGCCGCTGTGTGCGCTGAGGCCGAAGCTCGTTGACGAAAGTCAGTCACTGGGAAACCGGGAAGGCAGAGTTCGGACGCAGAAGGGGGAATACCCTTCATAAGCGCGAGTCAGAAGACATACTTGTATGTGAAAATGCTCCTGCCCACGTGTTATGGGAAAGGGAGGTTTCTTTTGTTACGCAAAAACGGCCGTGACAGCTTTTTAGCTGTTGCGGCCGTTTTTTATTTTCGTCAGAAGGGATCTTGCAAAATGGAAGCGACCAAGCAGAAATTCAAACAAACAAAAGCCTTTAAGCTTACTGTTATCGTGGCTTTGGCCTGCACTTGCGTGGCAGCAACACTGGTGTGCATGGCAGTAGGCAGCCTTTCCTACACCATTCCAGAGGTTTTTCAGGCGTTGTATGACACGGAAGCCGAAGCCCGACTCATCGTCTGGAATGTGCGTATTCCTCGCATTCTATGCGGTGGTATGGTGGGCATTTGTCTGTCGCTGGCTGGCTGTATTTTACAGGGAGTCATGCGCAATCACCTGGCGTCGCCCTCCACGATCGGTGTTACCAGCGGAGCAAGTTTTGTGGGTTATCTTACCCTTGTGGCCTTACCTCAGTATGCCCATATCCTCCCGGTTGCCACCATTCTGGGTTCCTTTGCAACCACCATGGTGATCTACGGTCTGGCTTATGAAAAGGGGGTCAGCCCGGTGAAGATGATCCTTTCCGGTATGGCGGTTTCCGCCATGTTCGGCGCCTTTAACGATATCATTCGCACCTTCTTTGCAGAGCAGCTAGGCAATGCTTCCAGTTTTATGGTAGGCACGTTGAACGGCCGAGTCTGGAGCGATTTTCGTATGATTATCCCCTATATGGTGGTGGGCGTGGCAGTTTGCTTCCTTCTGCCGGCAAAAATGAACATCCTGATGCTGGGCGATGAAATGGCAAACTCTCTGGGTCTGCGCACAGAACGGTTCCGCCTGTTCCTCATTGCCGTATCTTCACTGCTGGCAGGTGCTTCGGTAGCAGTTGCGGGTCTGATCAGTTTTGTGGGCTTGATCGTACCCCATATCGCTCGCTTGATCGTAGGGTCTGACTATAAATATCTCTTTCCTGCCTCGATCTTTCTGGGCTATGCTCTTGTGGTCATCTGCGACACCATCGGCCGCGTGATCCTGCCGGTGGGCGATCTGTCGGTGAGTATCGTACTGTCGTTTATCGGTGCACCCTTCTTCCTGTACCTGCTGCGGAAGAAAAACGTGGCATAAAAGGAGGAGAGCCTATGTACTTCGGATTTGACAACATCTCCATTGCTTATGGAAAACGGACCATCCTGGAAGATGTCTCTATGGAGTTTGAAAAAGGGAAGATCACGACCGTTATTGGGCCTAACGGCTGCGGTAAGAGTAGTTTGCTCAAAACCGTGCCCCGAACGGTCACTCCTGTAAAGGGTTCCGTGCTGTTTGAAGGAAAGGATCTCCGCTCTTACGCACCAAAAGAGCTGGCCAAGAAGATTGCCTATCTACCTCAGTTACATACCTCCCCGGCAGATATTGATATCCGAACACTGGTGTCTTACGGACGATATCCTTATAAGCGGTTCGGCTCTGGCCTGACGGCAGAGGACAGGGATATCATCGATGAAACACTGGAACTGACCGGACTGTCCCACATGGGCAACCGCCTGCTGAACAATCTGTCAGGTGGTGAAAAACAGCGGGCCTGGATCGCCATGACCATCTGTCAGAAGCCGGAGATTCTGTTACTGGACGAGCCTATCACCTATCTGGACATCGGCTATCAGATTGAGGTGCTGGAACTGGTTAGAGAACTTTGTGAACGCCTTCACATTACCATTGTCATGGTGCTCCACGACATGAACTTCACCGCGAGGTATTCTCACCGTATTTATGTGCTTAAGGATGGCCATGTGTTTGATTACGGCCACCCCGACACAATTATCTCCCACAACACGATGAAGGACGTATTCCATATCGAATCCCAGATTATTCGCGATGGAAAAAACGGATGCCCCTTCATGATCCCCGAAAAGTTATAAAACGCGGTATGCGTAAAAATAAGAAGAAAAGAGGCAATTTTTATGAAAAGACTGATCGCACTGATGCTTGCTGCCATGATGATGCTGTCTCTGGCTGCTGCCTGCGGCAATGATGCCCCCGCTGAAACTCCTACCCAGCCCACTACTCCTGCACCTACTACCCCTGCACCCACCACTCCTACAAATCCTGCTCCCACCGAGCCCGCGGTGGACAACGAAGTTGTTGAGTATTACCTGCAGAAGGCCAATGAGGTGAAAATCACCGATACCCACGTGATTTTTACTGATGACGGCAGCGGTGCAGAGATGACTGTTGCCAAGAACCCCCAGAAGGTGGCTGTTCTGTTTGGCAGCCTGACTGCCCTGTGGTATGAGGCTGGCGGCACTGTGCAGCTGGCTGTTGGCGGCAAGAGTGCTGTCACCACTTATAAGGAGCAGATCGGTCACGATATCACCCAGGATGAGGGCGTTACTATCGTTACTGAGAGCTCCTCCGGTACCAACTGGGATGTGGAACAGATTATCGGCGGTAAGCCCGACCTGATTATCTGCTCCACCGGCATGAAGGGCTATTCCACCATCTCTGGCCCCGCTGCCGCCGCCAACATTCCCGTTATCGGTATCAACTATGACGCCGTTCAGGACTATCTGAAGTGGTTTAAGGTCTTCTGCAACCTGAACGGTCAGCCTGAACTGTGGGAGTCTGTTGCTGAGTCCACTGCTAACGATATCATCAGTATCGTTTCCAAGGTTCCCGAGGTTGAAAAGGCGCCCACTGCCGTGATTCTGGTGCTGTCCTCCGATGTGCTGAAGGCATACACTGTGGATTCCCAGCCTGGTGTCATCCTGAAGGAACTGGGTGGTGTCAATGCCATTGATCCCAACAGCGAGGGCACTGCCGCCAGCATCGAAGTGAATATGGAAGACCTGTATGCCCTCAATCCCGATATGATTTTCCTGTCTGAGTTCGGTGATACCACCCTGGATACCTTGAAGCAGATGTATGCAGAGGATCCCGTCTGGCAGTCTCTGGATGCTGTTAAGAATGACAAGCTGTATACTCTGGAAAAGGCTCTGTTCCACAATAAGGCTAACAAGCATTACAACGAATCGTACAAGGTTATGGCCGAATACCTGTATCCTGACTTCGCGTTCTAAAGCACAGTATTTCGGGTCTCCTGCCAATCTGCAGGAGACCCGATTTGAGCATATTCCATAAAGAGGAGAATAACAGAATGGAGCATTCTTATCCGTTTACTGCTATCGTTGGGCAGGAAAAAATGAAGCTTGCCCTTATGCTAAACCTGATCAACCCCGCATTGGGCGGTGTATTGATTCGCGGCGAGAAAGGAACCGCAAAGTCCACGGCTGTCCGCGGCTTGACCGACTTGATGGAGCAGGTAGAGGTAGTGGAGAACTGTCCCTTCCATTGCCGTCCGGGCAGTGGTACGCTGTGCGCTGCTTGCCGGGAAAAGGCAGGCGTGTTCAAAACCGTTCCCTACACTCGCCGTGTGGTGGAGCTACCCGTCAGTTCTACCGAAGACCGGGTGGTTGGTTCGCTCAACATGGAGCAGGCCATCAAAAAGGGTGAAAAAGTTTTTGAGCCCGGTCTGCTGGCGCAGGCCAATGGTAATATCCTTTATGTGGACGAGATTAACCTGCTGGATGACCATATTGTGGATGTACTGCTGGACAGCGCAGCTATGGGCGTCAATACCGTAGAGCGTGAAGGTGTCAGCTATTCTCATCCCGCACGCTTTGTGCTGGTGGGTACCATGAACCCGGAGGAGGGTGATCTGCGGCCCCAGCTGCTGGACCGGTTCGGTTTGGTAGTAGAAATCCGGGGTGAGCAGGAGCTGGCGAAGCGTTCGGAACTGATTGCACGACGCATGGATTACGAAAAAGATCCCACTGCTTTCTGCCGGTTGTGGGAAAAGGAACAGCAGGAGCTGCGAAATCGCGTAGCTCGTGCACAAAAGCGCCTGAATGATGTCGTTATCCCGGAAAGCCTCTATCGGGATGCCGCTAAAATCGGCGTGACATTGCAGGTGGATGGACACCGTGCTGATATCACCTTGCTGAAGGCAGCCTGTACACTGGCCGCTTTTGAGGGAGATACGGAAGCGCGGCGGGAGCATCTGATTCAGGTGGCGCCCATGGTGCTTGCTCACCGTATGCGCCGTATGCCTTTTGACACCACTGATGGATTGCCCACCGATTGGGAGCGTGTGCTGAATGACTGACCTTCGTTATCCGTTTGCAGCTATCGTGGGGCAGGAGCAGGTGAAAAAAGCCCTCTTGTATAACCTGATCGAGCCGCGCATCGGCGGTGTGTTGCTGTGCGGTGAAAAGGGTACGGCAAAATCCACCATCGTTCGCGGACTTGCAGCCCTCACCGAACAAAAGGTGGTGGATCTGCCTCTAAGCATCACAGAAGATATGCTGGTGGGTGCCATTGACTTTGAGAAAGCGGTAAAAGAGGGCGTTAAAGCCTTTTCGGGCGGTGTACTGGAAAGGGCTCACGAAAACATTCTATATGTAGATGAAGTTAATCTGCTGCCTGATGGCATCGTCAGCACTCTGATTTGTGCCGCGGCCTCCGGAGAAAACCTGGTAGAACGGGAAGGTATCTCGTTTCGGCATGACTGTCGGTTTGTGCTGGTAGGTACCATGAATCCGGAAGAGGGAAAACTACGACCTCAGTTTTTGGACCGATTTGGTCTGTATGTAGAGGTGGTAGGCGAGCCAGACCTGGAAATACGTACCGAGATCATCCGTCGTCGTATGGACTATGAACGGAAGCCCGTTGCGTTCTGCGAAAAATGGCAGGCAGAAAGTCTGGCTCTCCGAAAAAAGATCCAGCGGGCAAAAGCCTTGGTGGAGGATGTTGTCGTGGAGGAGGACATTCGCCAACTGGCTGCAAACTATGCCCGGCAGGCCGGGACAGAGGGCAATCGCTGTGAAGTGGTTCTCATTCGCACTGCGGCCGCAGTGGCTGCCTGGAACGGCAGAGATTATATCACTGCTGAGGATCTGAAAGAGGCCGCGGTTTATGTTCTGCCCCACCGGCAACGTCAAGAGCCGCCGCCCATGGAAGAAGAGCCGCCCCAATCTCCGCAGCAGGAACAGAATACCGAACAGGATGGACAGGAGGAGCAGAAGCAGGAACAGCCGTCTCAGATGCCTGAACAGGAACCTGAATATGAAGCGCAGGACGGGAATGATGGGGAAGAAGTGGAAACACCGCCGCCCGAAACAAACGAGGGTGGCAGCTCTGAT
Organism: Clostridia bacterium; assembly: GCA_017521295.1. Lineage (GTDB taxonomy): Bacteria > Bacillota > Clostridia > Oscillospirales > Butyricicoccaceae > UBA4644. The sequence goes on from JAFXDF010000056.1 coordinate 9,820, forward strand.
AAAGAGCAATTGGTAGAAGGCGAGAATGTCGCCTTGCTTTCCCTGATTCCGGCAATTCCGCGTGATCGATTGCTGCGTCAGGGCAGCGGTCGCCGCAGCAAAACAAAAAGCGGTGCAAATAAGGGGCGGTACGCCGCCTTTACCGCCCATCCTACACCTCGTCAGCATGATTTGGCACTGGACGCCACGCTCCGTGTTGCGGCACCTTATCAGAGCCAACGTGATCACAGCGACTGTGCTGTAGCGTTGACCGACGCTGATTTACGCTTTAAGGTGCGAGAAGATCATGTGGGTGCAACCATCGTCTTCGCGGTGGATGCCAGCGGCTCCATGGGAGCACAGAAACGTATGAAGGCGGCCAAAGAGGCTATTTTGTCCATGTTGCTGGATTCCTATCAGAAGAGAGATCGTATCGGCCTGGTGGCCTTTCGCAAAGAAGGCGCACAAACACTGTTGGATATCACCGCAAGCGTGGACCTGGCACAGAAAAAATTGCAGGAACTGCCAACCGGTGGACGTACGCCGCTGGCAGCAGGCCTGTACCAGTCCTGGCAGCTTTTGAAAGCCCGCCGGTTGAAGGATCCCGAACTGCTGCCTATGCTGGTGCTGGTCACCGATGGTCGGGCAAACCGTTCCCTATGGACGGAGGATGCTGTAGCGGATGCCCTGCGTGCTGCAGAGCTGATACGGCAGGATCACATCCATACCGTTGTGGTGGACACCGAAAAAGAGTTCATCTCTCTGCACATTGCCCGGCAGCTGGCGGATGTGATGGATGCCGCCTATTACAAGGTGGACGATTTGAAAGCAGAGCAACTGCAAACCATTGTTAAGAGCCGTTCCATCCTGGCAGGGCTGGACGTCTGAGTGCTATTGAAAGATGGAAGATATAAAACTGTTGGTCTTGCGCCTTACCGAGCGCTGCAATCTAAACTGTGCATATTGTTACGCCGCAAGGGATGAGTCCTTCGACATGGACGAAGACACCGCTCTGCGTGCTGTAGCGTTGTGCTGCCCACCGGGTGGCAGTTTGCGGATCCAGTTCACCGGAGGTGAGCCGCTGCTGAAGCTGGAACTGATGGAAGCAGTGGCTTCTTTTGGCAAGGATACCGGCCGGCGACTGACCTTGTCAGTGCAAACCAACGGTACGCTTTTAACCCCCGATACCTGTCGTCGGCTGAAGGCCATTCGCTGCGGCGTGGGGGTTAGCCTGGATGGCGTAGATGAAGCCAACCGCTTGCGAGTCTTTCCTGATGGTACGCCCTGCTATGATGTCGTTGTGCAGGGTATCCGAAATCTGGGGGAGACGGGGATGCGCTGCGGTCTGACCGCTGTGGTCACCTGCGTAAATGCATCTCAGCTGGGACAACTGGCTGACCTGGCACTCTACCTGGGCAACGTGGCGGGGGTTGGACTGGATCTTTTTCGGCCACTGGGCAGGGGCGCGGGGCAGTGCCTTTCTACCACAGCAGAAGATTTGACTGCCGGTTTACGAAAGCTAACAACCAAGACGAAAGCCTTTGAGGCAGCCGGGATTCCATTCCGCTTCCGGGAACTGGAGCGCATGCGGAAAAGAAAAGCCTCTCCGGTCTGTGTCGAGACTTACTGCTATGCGCAAACGAGCTTGTCGTTTGCGGTGGACGGCCGGGGCGACTGCTGGCCCTGCTCCTCGTTGGCCGGTCGAGCGGGGTTTTGCCTCGGAAATCTCCGGGATGGGCTGCCGGAAAAGAACTGCAAAGCCAATGACCTTGCTGCCCCCAAAACCTGTGGGAGCTGCCCCTCTTTTGCACAATGTCTGGGCGGGTGCCCCGCCGGCAGAGTGGAAAACGGAAAAAATGACCCTTTGACCTGCGTCATGCACCGGGTGCTTGCCGCATCAGAGAAATGAGGAACTGATTATGCGTGTGTTATGTCTGATTGCCACAGAAGACCGTCTCTGGAATATGCGCCGTGCGCTGAAAGGCCTGCGGGACGAACAGCCTGTTCTGGTGGACGGCGTCTGTTGGTCTGTCTGGGAGCTGAGCCAGCACCCGGAAAAGCTGGAGCAGATGATGGCCGATGCCGAAACCTGTGATTTCGCCGTGATCTACTTCCATGGCGGAGCCCAGAATATCCCGGACTTCCATCTGCTCTGGACGCGTTTGACCGCCCGCATGCCCATCTATTTTGAATCCTCGCTGCCTGATGAGATGGCGGAACTGCTGCCCACTTCCGGTCTTGCGCCGGAAGATTATCAGGCGATTCAGGGGTATTTTCGCTATGGCGATGAAGAAAACTTCCGCGCTATGTTGCTGTATATCGCAAAGCGGCATTTTGATATCAACTGCAATGTACCGGAGCCCAAAGCGCCGCTGGAGGAGGGTTTTTATACTCCCGGCGGTATTCTGAACGAAGAAGAAAGCCTGTGTCTGCGACGTGAGGCTGCAGCGGGGAAGAAGCCCGTTGTGGGTTTGATCCTACATCAGACACAGATCGCAAATAAAAACACTCGTCATATCGACGCCATTTTGGAGAAATTAGAAAAACAGGGTGCTTTGGCGCTGCCCCTGTTCACCCGAATGGCCAATGACGAAGATGACAAGCGTGGTGTGCGCCACGCTATGGAGCGCTGGTTCACTTATGAAGGAAAACAGCTGCCGGAAGTCATTCTGGTGCTGACTGGATTTTCCCTGACCCACATGAGCTGGCCTGGCGATGGTCAGCGGGAAATGGGGGAAAGTATTTTCAATTACTGGGGCGTACCCGCTCTGCAAGTACCCGCGACCCGCTTTACCTATGAGGATTACCAGAAAAAGCCTCAGGGGTTGGACAGTATGTCGCTGAGCACCAGCGTATTCCAACCGGAACTGGACGGCCAGGTCCTGTCGGTACCCTGCGCCGCCCAGGCGATTCAGACAGAGGATGGCGTAGAGCGCAAGATTTATCGCCCCATCCCCGACCGTGTGGAACGCATCTGCAAGTTGGCGGTCAACTGGGCCAAACTCTCCCGGATGCCCCCAAATGAGAAAAAGGTCGCCATTTTGTTCAATACGATGCCCGGAAACGCCAAGATCGGCTGTGCTGAAGGCCTGGACACCTTTGAAAGTGTTCACCGGATGATCCTGGAGCTGAAGCGACAGGGTGTATATACGGAATTTGATTTTGAAAATGGCCAGGAGATTGCTGACCGACTGACTTCCGGTCTTACCGCTGACCTGCGCTGGACGTCTGAGGAAGCTATGCTGGAGCTGGCTGCCGACGTGGTAGGTCCAGAGATCTGGAAGCCTTGGTTCAACGCAGACAGCGAAAAGATGCTTGCCGAACTAAAAAACACCTGGGGCAAAGCACCTGGCGAAGTGATGAACATTGGCGACAAACTGCTCATCCCGGGCATCCGAAACGGCAATGTGTTTATTGGATTGCAGCCCTCCCGCGCTCTGGGAGAGCGGGCCATGGAGTTGTACCACAGTACCGATTCCACGCCGCCCTACAGCTATCAGGCCTACTATCGCTGGTTGGAAGAATGCTTCGGTGCCAATGCGGTTTATCATATCGGAACCCATGGCTCTCTGGAGTGGACACCGGGAAAAGAGGTGGGACTCAGCCGGGATTGCTATCCCGATGCCATCCTGCAGAGTATGCCTCACCTGTACCCCTATCACATCGGTGTCACCGGTGAGGGTATTCAGGCCAAGCGTCGCTCTTGGGCGGTGATCTTGGATCACATGCCGCCCTCTCTGGACGAGGCCGATACCTATGAGGATCTGGCTGTCATTGACGAGGCGATGAAGGAATACAGCCAGGCCAAGCAAGTTCGTCCCGCGCAGGTACCGCAGCTTACACGCCGGATCTTTGACCTGGCCGTAAAAGCCAAACTGGCAACCGACTTGAATCTTACCGAAGAACAGTTCTCTGCCGACCCTGAAGGTACGGTGGACGCTATCCATATCTGGATGGGTGAACTGAAGAACTCGGTGGTCAAGGATGGTCTGCATATCTTCGGCAAAGTACCGGAAGGAAAGTTGTACGACAATCTGCTGCGCACACTGGTACGCGTGCGTAATGGAAATATTCCCTCGCTCAATGACAGTATTCTCGCAGCACAAGGCTATGATCCGGAGCAGGTGAAGGACAAACCCACCGCCGATTTCGGCGGCGTTTCCGGCACGATGGTTTATGACGAGGCGGTCGCAGCTGCCAGACGTATCACCGCAAAACTGTCGGAGAATAACTATGAAACCGCTTTCATAGAAGATGCTGTAATGGCAGAAAACTTTATAGGACAAACTGCCGATCTGAAGCGAGTCCTGCGCTTTATGTGCGAGACAGTCAAGGACAAGCTGGATCATATTACCGACGAAATGGACAATCTGATGGATGGTACCTGCGGCCGGTTTGTTCCCACGGCACTGGGTGGCAATCCTACTCGTGGAAATGTATCTATCCTGCCCACTGGACGCAATTTCTACGCCAGTGACCCGGCACAAATCCCTTCGCGCGTGGCGTGGGAGATCGGCGGAAAGCTGGCGAAGCAAATGTTGGCCCAATACGATCAGCAGGAGGGCGGGTTGCCGGAAAGTATCGCCATGGTGGTTTGGGCGGGTAACACCCTCAAGACCTGCGGTGAGGATTTTGCCGAGTGTCTCCACCTGATGGGCGTTCGCCCGGTATACCTGGGTCAGACCACCCGCGTGTTGGGTGTGGAGCCCATCCCGCTGGAGGAACTGGGCCGTCCCCGACTGGACGTGACGCTGCGCATCTCTGGCCTGTTCCGGGATATGTATCCCAATTTGATCCGTCTGATGGATCAGGCGGTGACGAAGGTCGCTGCGCTGGACGAGCCGGAAGAGATGAACTACATCAAAAAGCATATCCGTGAGGATGTGGAAAAGCTCACTGCTGAAGGCATCCCCGAAGGTAAGGCACTGGACCAGTCTTATATTCGTGTTTATGGCTGTGCGCCCGGCTGTTATGGTACCGCCGTATCCCATGTGATCGACAGCAAACAGTGGAAAGACTTCCGCGATCTGGCACAGGTCTTTGAGACCTGGTCCAGCTACGGCTATACCGAAAAGGAGCACGGAGAACGTCATGCAGAGGCTTTCCGCCGCAGGATGTCCACTGTTCGGGTCACCATCAAAAACGAGAGCACTGCTGAGTATGACATGCTGGACAGTGATGATTTTTACGGCTATCACGGCGGCTTGGTGGCATGTGTCCGAGCCAATTCCGGGCAAAAGCCCATGTCTGTTACCGGCCATACCGATAATCCTGACCGGCCTGTTACCCGGGACATTGATAAGGAGATGGCCCGTATCGTCCGTACGAAAGTGCTCAATCCCAAATGGCTGGAGGGTCTTAAGCGCCACGGTTTCAAAGGTGCGCAGGAGATTGCTGCTGCAATGGACAGCTTCTTTGGTTGGGATGCAACGGCAGAGACCGGCGAGGACTGGATGTATCAGTCTATGGCAGAAACATTCCTGTTCGATGAGGAGACCCGTCGATGGATGGAAGAGGTCAACCGGTGGTCTGTACACAGCGTCAGCGAGCGTCTGTTGGAGGCCAACCAGAGGGGCATGTGGGACACTGATGAAGAGACCTTGCGTCGGCTGCGCGGCATTTATATGCAGGCAGAAGGCAACATTGAGGAGGTTAGCAGATGATTGAGATCTGTCATGTATCCAAAACCTATCCCCAGGCAAAAATCAAAGCACTGGACAATGTATCTCTGGCCATCGAAGCTGGCGAGTTCTTCGGCTTGCTTGGTCCCAACGGCGCAGGTAAAACTACACTGATCAGTATCTTATCTACGCTGCTTCTGCCTACCGAGGGTGAGATCAAAATCGGTGGGGAAATGCTGACCCGTCAGCGGCAGGATATTAAGCGCAAACTGGCGCTGATCACCCAGCATAATTCGCTCCGCGGCGACATGAATCTGGACCAGATCATGGAACTGCAGGCACGGTTGTATTTTATGGATCTCAAGCAGGCAAAGGCCCGTACAGAGGAACTTTTGGCGTTCTGCGGTCTGCTGGAGCACCGAAAAAAGACAGTGCGAAAGCTGTCCGGCGGCATGAAACGCAAACTGATGCTGTGCCGCGCACTGCTTACTGACCCGGAGATTCTGATTCTGGATGAACCGACGATTGGACTGGATCCTGCATCCCGCCGTCAGATGTGGGATCTGCTGCGGACCTTGAACCGACAGGGCATGACCATTCTGCTTACCACCCATTATATCGACGAGGCCCAGTACCTTTGCAACCGCATCGCCCTTATCGACAAGGGTAAAGTTGCTCGGTTGGAAACCCCTCATGCACTGATACGGGAGCTGGGTGAGGTGGCCATCGACGAGTTTGATGACGACCATACCAGGAGCACTTTCTTTGCAGAGAAGGAAGAAGCTTTGGCTTTTGCTGCAACGTTGGAAAATAAGTTTATGATGCGAAGCACCACATTGGAGGATGTGTTCCTGAATGTAGTAGGCCGCGGATTGGGGGCGAAGTGATGAAGATCCAAACATTTTATCACGTGATCACCACCGTTCTCTGGGAGAAATGGGTGGAGTTCAAGTTTGAATGGAAAAAAATCACTGCTTCTGCTTTGGTAAGCCCCCTTCTGTATATGATCGCGCTGGGCTGGGGACTTGGTTCCACCAGCTCGGTCACCGATCGGCCCTACATCGATTTTCTGGTGCCCGGCATCATCGCTTTGACTACCATGAACACCAGCTTTTCTGCCGTAGGCCAGCCTTTAAATGTACAGCGCATTTTCGAACGCTCTTTTGATCAGATCATTATTTCTCCTACGCCCATGCCGGCCTATATCGTCGGACAGATGCTGGGCGGTTCCCTGCGGGGCATGTACAGTGGTGCGCTGATCTTGATTTTGAGCATACCCTTCGGCGCAAATATTCAGTTGAGCATCTCTTTCTTTCTGGTAATGCTGCTCAACGGCCTTGCCTTCAGTGCACTGGGTGTGACGGCTGCTATTCTGGCACGGACACACGGCGACATCGCCCGGTTTTCCTCTTTTGTCATCCTGCCCATGACCTTTTTGTGTAACACCTTTTTCCCGCTGGACAAAGTGCCCGATGCGATCGAGGCACTCATCAGCATCCTCCCCCTGACCCATGCCAGTGGATCGCTGCGTGCAATGGCCTATGGCAGTGCACCCAGTCTGCTGAGCATCGCCGTTCTGGCTGCCTATGCCATCGCTTTTATGATCATCGCCAATGTGGTGGTCATCCGTCGAAAGAATCTGTAAACGAGGAGAATGTGATATGAAGACCGGATTTTTGACCGTTAGTTTCGGAACCACCCATCTGGATACCTTAGAGAAGACTATCGTGGCAACTGAAAACGCCTTGAAGGCTGCCTTCCCCGAAGCCAGCCATTACCGAGCCTTCACCAGCGGTATCGTTCGCAGCCGATTGAAGAGCAAATATGACATCCATGTGGACAGCGTAGAGGAAGCACTGGCGCGCATGAAGGCTGACGGTGTTCAGCAGGTCGTCGTCCAGCCCACCCTGCTGATCCCCGGCGAGGAATATGACAAACAGCGTGCCAAGGTGCTGCAGAATGCCGGAGAGCTGGAAGTGGCCATGAGCCTACCTCTTTTGTGGGATGATACGGATCTGGGCACTATGACCGAGATCCTCAAGCAGGCCTATCCTATGGCGGATGATACTGTGCTGGTTGCCATGGGCCACGGAACGGAGCATCTGTCCAATAGCCTGTATGTGCGGTTGGCAGAACTGATGGCTGACAAGGGAATGATTCTCTGCACCGTGGAGGGAAAGCCTGATTTTGAGGATGCGGTGGAAGCACTCAAGGCTCAGACCAAACACAAGGCCCATTTGGTACCTCTGCTGCTGGTAGCAGGTGACCATTCCAAAAACGACATGGCCGGTGAGGAGCCTGACAGCCTGCGCGGGATGCTGGAACAAGCTGGCATCCAAGTGGACTGGACACTTCAGGGCCTGGGTGAGCTACCCGCTGTCCAGAAGATGTATGTCCACCGGGCTGCCGTGGCATATAACACTCTGCAGAAAAGGGGAGAGGTCTGATGGAGCAACGTGTTCCCCGCGTTCTGCTGGCAGGCACCAGCAGCGGATGCGGCAAGACCACAGTGACCTGCGCTGTTTTGCAGGCGCTGGTTAACCGGAAACTGCAGGTAGGCGCTTTCAAATGCGGACCGGATTATATCGATCCTATGTTCCACAGCAGGGTCATCGGCGCAAAAAGCGCCAATCTGGATCTGTTTTTCTTTGGGGAAAACACCCTGAACTACCTGCTGGCGCGAAACAGCGAAGGCTGTGACATCAGCGTCATTGAGGGCGTTATGGGTTTCTATGACGGCATGGGCTTGACCTCCACTACGGCCAGTTCCTATGAGGTGGCAAAAGCCTCTCGTACCCCTGTGGTGTTGGTAGTCAATGCCAAAGGTGCGTCCCTGTCCGTTCTTGCAAGCATAAAGGGGTTTTTGGGCTTTTACCCTGACAGCGGTATCCGGGGTGTGATCCTCAATCAGTGCAGCCCTATGACGTATACCGCTCTGGCAAAAGCCATCACTGAACGGTTTGAGGGCAAGGTCAAGCCCCTGGGCTTTCTGCCTAAAATGCCGGACTGTACCCTGGAAAGCCGCCATCTGGGTTTGGTTACGGCCGCTGAAGTAGGAGGCTTGAAGGAAAAACTGCAGGTCATGGCTGCGCAAGCAGAAAAAACCATCGATATAGATGCACTGCTGACACTGGCAGGGAATGCAGAGCCTGTCTGCTGCCAGCCTGTGGAGCTGACTCGGTATAACACCCCGGTGCGCATCGCCGTGGCCCGGGATAAGGCTTTCTGCTTCTATTATGAAGACAGCCTGCAGGCCTTGCGGGACATGGGTGCTGAGCTTATTGATTTCAGCCCACTTTCCGACCAAACGTTGCCGGAAAACATCCACGGACTGTATCTTGGTGGCGGTTATCCCGAGCTTTATGCAAAAGAACTCAGCGAAAACACAGCAATGCGACAGTCGATTCGCAAGACGCTGGAAAATAAGCTGCCCTGTATCGCTGAGTGCGGCGGATTTATGTATCTGACCGAGTATATCGCAGCGTATCCAATGGTGGGTTTTTTGCCTGGCACCTGTTTTGACACCGGAAAGCTGACCCGCTTCGGCTATGTGACCCTGACTGCAAAAGGTGATAATCTGCTGTGCAATGCAGGGGCGGCCATCCGGGGACATGAATTCCATCACTGGGATGTGAAGCCATCCGGTGACAGCTTTACCGCCGCCAAGTCCACCGGTAAGACCTGGGACTGCGTGGTGGCCAATGATCGGCTTTATGCCGGTTACCCCCATTTCCACTTTTATGCCAACCCCGCCTTTGCGAAAGGCTTTTATGAAACTTGCTTAAAGGAGTGTGAAGCACATGTTTGACATTGTGAAACCTATGGATATTGAAAAACGCAGCTTTGAGATCATCACCGAACTACTGGGTGACCGCAAGCTGGCGCCGGAAAATGAACTGGTCATCAAGCGGGTCATTCACACCACCGCTGATTTTGAGTATGTAGACAACCTGGCCTTTTCTCCCGATGCGGTGGCAAAGGGTATTGAAGCTCTCAAATCAGGTTGTCATATTGTCACCGACACCAGCATGGCCATGTCCGGCATCAACAAAACCATCCTGGGTAAGTTGGGTGGCCAGGCGCACTGCTTCATCGCCGACCCCGATGTGGCAGAGGAGGCCAAAGCCCGTGGAATTACACGCTCCATCGTTTCCATGGAAAAGGCTGCTAAGCTGGATAAGTCCTGCATCTTTGCAGTAGGTAACGCGCCTACCGCACTCATCGCCCTTCATGATCTGATGGCGACCGGTAAGGTGAAGCCGGCGCTCATCATCGGCGTACCTGTTGGCTTTGTCAATGTGGTAGAGAGCAAGGAACTCATCATGACCGATGATGTGCCGTACATTGTGGCCCGTGGTAGAAAGGGCGGCAGTAATGTGGCGGCAGCCATCTGCAACGCTATGCTCTATCAGATCACCCGATGATGGAAAACTACATCGAAAAAGAGGGTAAGCGTCTGCGGTTGGGCTATACAACTGGATCCTGTGCTGCGGCTGCAGCGAAGGCAGCAGCCTGGATGCTTTTGACCGGAAACCGCCGGGAACGCATATCCCTTTTGACGCCCAAGGGCATCCCTCTGGATCTGGAGGTGCGGGAAATCACGATGGGAGAAAACACTGTCTCCTGCGCGATAGAAAAGGACAGTGGTGACGATCCGGATGTTACGAAAGGTACGCTGGTTTTTGCCACAGTATCTCATACAGATATGCCGGGTATCATCATCGACGGTGGTCAAGGGGTAGGCAGGGTGACAAAACGTGGTCTGGACCAACCTGTTGGCAATGCTGCTATCAATTCGGTTCCCCGGCAGATGATCCGGGAAAATATCGAGGAGATCTGTCATCTGACAGACCACAAAGGTGGTCTGTCTGTTGTCATTTCTGTACCGGAAGGAGAAATGCTGGCAAAAAAGACCTTTAACCCCCGTTTGGGTATCGTCGGAGGTATTTCCATCCTGGGTACTACCGGTATTGTGGAGCCTATGAGTGAGCAGGCCCTGGTGGATACCATTAAGGTGGAACTGAGACAGCGCCGTGCAACCGGTGCAGATTATGTGCTGCTGACCCCGGGCAACTATGGCTCGGATTTCATTCGCGACGGTATGGGAATCGACCCTAATATCGCTGTTCAGACGTCCAATTTTATCGGTGACGCGCTGGATTTTTGCCGAGAGCTGGGGTTCAAGGGCGTTCTGCTTATCGGTCACGTTGGTAAGCTGGTAAAGATCGCCGGCGGTATGTTTAACACCCACTCCAAATATGGTGACTGCCGTATGGATATCCTGACGGCCCAGGCTGCTCTTTGTGGGGTCAGTCCGAAGGGGGCCGCGGAGATGCTGGAGTGCGTAGCCTGTGACGATGCACTGCGGGTACTGCAGGAAGAGAATATCTATGAAGATACCATGAAGCATCTGTCAAGTCGTGTTCAGCAGCTTCTAAAGATCCGGGCAGGAGAGGACCTGGAAGTGGGCGCAGTGCTTTTTTCCAAGGTCTATGGCCTGCTGGGAAAGACGAGTAATACAGAAAAATTGATCGAAAAGATTATGGAGGAATAAGTTATGGTACATTTTGTTGGCGCAGGTAGCGGTGCTGTGGATCTGATCACTGTGCGTGGTGCACGTCTGCTGAAGGAAGCTGATGTGATCATTTACGCTGGTTCTCTTGTAAATCCTGATGTGCTGCAGTATGCCGGTCCTGACTGCAAGATCTATGACAGTGCTTACATGACCCTGGAAGAAGTGCTGGATGTGATCAAAACTGCCGAGGCTGCAGGCAAGAGCATTGTCCGTCTGCACACCGGTGACTCCAGCATCTACGGCGCTGTCCGTGAACAGTTTGATGAGCTGGAGGAACTGGGTATCGAATATGATGTATGCCCCGGTGTCTCCGCCTTCTGCGGCGCCGCCGCAGCCTTGAAGGCCGAGTACACCTTGCCTGATGTGAGCCAGACGGTCATTATTACCCGTACCGCCGGCCGTACCGGCGTACCTGAAAAGGAATCCATTCAGTCGCTGGCTGCGCATCAGGCCACCATGGTGCTGTTTTTGAGCACCAGCCTCACCGAAAAGCTGCAGGCCGAACTGCTGGAAGGTGGTTATCCCGGCAGCACGCCTGTTGCTGTAGTCTATAAGGCTACCTGGCCCGATGAAAAAATCTTCCGCTGTACTGTGGACACACTGCATAAGACTGTAAAGGAAAACGGTCTGACCAAGACTTCCCTCATCATCGTGGGTGGCTGTATGGGTGAAGAATATACGCGCTCTAAGCTGTACGATCCTACCTTCACCACCGAGTTCCGGGAGGCAAGCAAATGAAAGTAGCTGTTTTTGCCTACAGTCGTCAGGGCTGTAAGACGGCACGCCGGGTTACGGAATACTTTCAAGATGCAGAAGTGAAAGCCTATACGATGGCTCGTTTTGAGGAAGACGGCTTCGCGCCCATCGAGCGACCCAGCAAGCCTTTCTACGGCCCGATTTTCGAATGGGCGGATGCCATGGTTTTCGTGGGCTCCACCGGCATTGCCGTGCGAGAAATCGCTCCCTTTGTGAAGGATAAGCGCACCGATCCTGCGGTCATCTCCATGGATGAACTGGGTACCTTTGTGATCCCGCTGCTGTCCGGACATATCGGCGGCGCTAATGAACTGGCGCTCAAACTGGCGGAAGTGCTGGAAGCGACCCCTGTCATCACCACTGCTACCGACATCAATAAGAAGTTTTCTGTGGATGCCTGGGCTGCCCGTCACGGTTTGGCCATTACCAATATGTATGAGGCCAAGTCGGTGTCTGCAGCCATTCTGGAGCACCCCGTGCCTCTGACAAGCCGGTTCCCCATCAAGACAAGCTTACCTTCTGGAGTCGTGGAAGGTGACAGCGGTGAAATCGGTATCTGCATTTCTCACCTGCGGGACAAGCCCTTTGCACATACTCTGTTGCTGGTACCGCCGGTGCTGCATATGGGAATTGGCTGCCGCCGGGGTACACCGGTAGAGAAGTTCCGTGAGGCTGTTGATCTGGTATTGAAGGAGCACAATATCCATCCGAAGGCCATCAAGCAGGTGACTTCCATCGATTTGAAAGCAAACGAAGAGGGACTGCTGGCGTTCTGCAAGGAGCGGGAAATCCCGGCCGTGTTTTACACGGCGGAGGAGCTGCGCGCAGTGCCCGGTGAGTTTACC
>JAFXDF010000057.1 GCA_017521295.1 Clostridia bacterium
CTGGAATTAAAACAATACTCAATTCCGCAGATATGAAAGCAATTCCTTTGTATGAAAGAGTGGGTTTCCATACTTCATCAACAATTATGTACATAGACCTTTAAATTCAAATTGATTTGACAATAAGACAAATTCCAATTTGTCGAACAGATAGAGGGCGCACTTCTATACACCGTTCGGTGTAGTGCGTATGATGCTGCAACACGATTATGGAAATAAAATCCTCCCTATGAAAATCTCATAGGGAGGATTAACTGTTTTACGGACTCCCGCCAAACGGGAGGGGCGCTTTCTGTTTTGCGCTTATACCTTTTTGCCGCTCTTGGCGCCGCCGATGCGGGCGCTCTGGAGCAGGTTGGTCTCAAAGGAGGTGTGCAGCAGGCTCTGCTGCCGCTGGCGTTTGAGGGCCAGGTGGATCATCTCGTCCATCAGCCCGGTGAAGTCCAGGCCGCTCTTTTCCCACAGGTAAAAGGCCAGAGAGCCGGGGATGGTGTTGATCTCGTTGGCGAACAGCTCGCCGGTTTCGTTGTCCAGCAAAAAGTCGATGCGGGAGCAGCCGCAGGCGCCGATGGCACGGAAGGCGTCGATGGCCAGCTGCTGCACCTTTTTGGACATCTCTTCGGGCAGGTCGGCGGGCACCACGCGGGCCAGGGACTGCATACCCTTGCTGCCGCCCCCCGATTTGGCGCCGGTCTTGCCGGTTTTGCCCCCCGACTGGTACTTGTCGGCATAGGTGAGGATGTCGGTGGCGTTCAGGGGCTCTTCGCAGACCGAGGCCCGGGCCTCTTCGTCGTCGCCCAGCACGGCGCAGTTGATCTCCCGGAGATTCTGCACTGCCCGCTCGGCCAGCACCGCGCGGCTGTAGAGAAAGGCGTCCTCCAGACCCTCCAGCAGGGCGGCCCGGTCACGGCACTTGTGGATGCCCACGCTGCTGCCCAGATTGTAGGGCTTGATGATGGCAGGATAGCCCACCGCCTGCTCAATGGCCTGGGCGGCGGCTTCGGGATCGGTGAAATACTGGCTCTGGGTGACCTTGACGCCCTCCACACAGGGCACGCCGTGGAGCTTGAACATGGCCTTGGAGGCCCATTTGTCCATGCCGATGGCGCTGGATGTCACGTCGGGGCCGGTGTAGGGGAGACCCAGCCGCTCAAAGTGGGCCTGCATGACCCCGTCCTCGCCGCCGGTGCCGTGATAGATGGGCAGGGCCACATCCACGCCGGACACCACGCTGGAGCCAAAGCGCTTCTGTTTGGCCAGCACCAGCTGGACCTCATTGCCCTCCTTCTGGAGCACCACCTTCCGGGCCTTGCTCAGAGCTTCGGGGATGTTGCGGTAGCTTTCCAGGTCGGAGAGATGGTCGCCGGTGTACAGGTCGCCGTTTTTGGCGGTATAGACGGGGATCACCTGGTAGCGGTCCTTGTTCAGAGCCTGGATGGCCTGCATGGCGGTGATCACCGAAACTTCGTGTTCAACGCTGGGGCCGCCGAAAAAGACGGCCGCGCGGATCTTGGAAACCATAGATTGCCTCCTTTGGGAGTGTTATTGGCCCAGCATAAAGAGATTGCCCAGGCACAAAAGGGTGCCGAACACCATCAGGAAAAAGCCGGCCCACTTGGACTGCCGGTAGCCCGAAATGCCGTTGATGGCAAAGGCGGCGCCCAAAATGGCGATGATCAGATAACGGGCGGTCTGGGAGGGAAGGACCTTCACCAGCATCAGCACCACCACAACGGCAAACACCGCCAGCAGCACCCGGTTGATCTTGGGGGACATTTTGGAAAATTTATAGGAGATGTCGTCAGCCATCAGATGCAGCTTCTGCCGCCGGGGGTTTATGTGGGCATAGGGGTTGGCGGCAGGCTCTTTTTTCTTGTTGTTGCGCTTTTTCTGTTTGCTCATAGGGGACACTTCCTTTAATAGTTGTCGGTGAGGTCGTTCAGCAGCAGCACCATCTTGCTGTCGCCGGAGAGGCTTCTGGCCAGCTCCATGGCCTGCTGCACGGTGGCGGCAGAATGGATGCTGTCCCGGTGGAGGCCGCCCTCCCGGGCGCCCTTGCAGATGGCATCTACCCGGTCGCTTTCGCCCACGGTGATCAGATGGTGGCAGCAATCGGCCGCCTGCCGGCCCAGGGTCTGGTTGAACTCCAGCTCCTGGTCGCCCAGCTCCACCAGGCCGGGGGTGATGACGATGCGGGTGCCCCGGCACAGGGCCAGGGTCTCCAGGGCGTTTTTGGCGCCGGCGGGATTGGAGTTGTAGGCGTCGTCGATGACGGTGAGGCCGGTCTGCCGGATGAGCTGCAGCCGGTGGGGCACGCTCTCCAGCTGACGGACGGCGGGTGCCAGCACCGACAGGGGAATGCCCAGATAATTGGCCACGGCGATGGCGCCGCAGATGTTCTGCACGTTGGCGTGACCCAGCAGCCGGGTGGAAAACTCCTGCCGGTTGCCGTCGGGGTCCTTGATGGAGAAACGGGAGCCGTTTTCGTCGATAGTAAGATTGCTCATAGTATAATCTTTGCCGTTTATACCATAAGAAATATAGCCCTGGTGATAATCGTGGGTGCGCAGCAGCTCACTGTCGAAGTTTACAAACACCGGGCCCTTGTCCTTAACGGCTTCGGCCAGCTCCAGCTTGCCCTGCAGCACTCGCTTCTGGGAGCCGAAGGTCTCCAGATGCTGGGGGCCCACCGAGGTGATGACGCCCATGGTGGGCTTGGCCAGGTCACAGACCTCCTTGATGTCGCCCACATGGCGGGCGCCCATTTCGCACAGGAAGATCTCGTGAGTGGGGCGGAGGCCCTCACGCACCGCCCGGGTGACGCCCAGGGTGGTGTTGTAGTTGCCGGGGGTCATATACACATTGTACCGGGTGGACAGCAGTCGGTGGAGGAAGTACTTGGTACTGGTCTTGCCGTAGCTGCCGGTGATGCCGATGACCTTGAGGTCGGGGCGGGAAGCCAGGATCTTGCGGGCATCCTTGATATAGTGGTTGTTGATGGCCTTTTCGATGGGGCTCATCAGGTCGTTGTACAGCATGACCAGCCGGTGCTGGTTATACAAAAACAGCACCAGGGCCACCGAGGTGTACAGCACGCCCAGCATGACCACCAGACCGCTCTGCAGCATGATGCCGGTGAGCAGCAGGGTGGTGGTGACATAATCGGTGAGAGAGACCCAGGCCACCGTCACCACCACGGCACAGGCCAGCAGGCGCTTGACGCGAGGGGTGTAGACCAGGGGCTTTTTGGCCTTCTGAGGCCGGTTCACCAGCACCCAGAGGCCGGCGCCGGCGGCGAACAGAAGGGGCTGGGCGTCCAGACTCATGCCGCCCAGCAGCATGAGGGCGCAGGGCACCAGCCGCTTGGCGTTCCAATAGGTCTTTTGATGGGTGTGGAGATAGTTGCCGTAGGACAGGTCCTGGTAGGAGTTCAGCTGGAACATATGCAGAGCCTGCCGCAGGGCAAGGAAGGTACACAGGCCGAAGGAGGCCCAGATCACAAGGTTGTAAAGCCAGAGCATAGAGGGCCTCCTTTACAGAAACGCGCGCAGCACGGCGGAGAACTGGGGCCAGTTGTCGGCGTAGCTGAAGTGGCCGGCGCCCCGGATCACCGCCAGGCCGGCGTTGGGCATCAGCTTTTCCATGATCTGTCCGTGCTCCAGGGGAGTGGCGGTGTCGTTTTCGCCCCAGATCAGCAGCACTTCTGCTGTGATGGAGGGCATCCGGTCGGTATAGTCCAGGGGCAGTACGTTGTTCATGGTCTGACGCATGATGGGGGTGGCTGCCTTGTAGTCGGCGCTGGAGCGTTTGTCCCGCAGCTCTTCGTACAGGTCGCCGAACAGGGGGGCGGTCAGCTTGCTCGTGCCCAGGAACTTGACGGCCTTGTAGCCGGCCTGCTGCAGCTTTTTGGAGGGGGCAGCGGCCTTGCGCACGCCGGTGGCGTCAAAGAACACCGCCTTTTGGCAGCGAATGGGGCAGTCCCGGTCGGTGAGCAGGCGCAGGGCGATGCGGCCGCCGTGAGAATGGCACATGAGGATGACCTCGTCCAGCTTGAGCTCCCGGCACAGATCCAGGGTAAAGGCCACGTAATCATCGATGGTCAGGGGCTGTTTGGGCTCCTCGGTCTGGCCCACGCCGGGCATGTCAAAGGCCACCACCCGGTACTGCAGCTGATGCAGCAGGTCAAAAATGGGCTGATACAGGCCGATTTCGGCGCCCCAGCCGTGCAGGAAGAGCACCGTGCCCTTTGTGCCGGGCAGGTCGATATAATGGGTGGAAAGTCCCCGGATGTGGGTCTGCAAAACAGGTCACCTCGAATAAAAGAATAGTATCAAAATATTATACCATGGGAAAAGAACGGGAACAAGAATTTTTTGTCAGAAGCAGGCCGTATCCTTTCGATAGGGCAGGGGCATGTTGATGGGAACGATGGAGTTGAGAAAGGCGATGAACTTTTCAAACGCCGCCAGATCGAAATCGGCCTGTGAACAGGCAATTTCAAACTCGGTCTCGTCATAAAAGTTAAACCATCCGGTTTGCTGGAAGCCGTTTCTCAAATAAAAATCACGGCGGCGCAGGCGCAGCGTGTTGTTTTCGGCAGCTTCATCGGGCGCTTCAAATTCGACCACGATCTGCCCTTCCGGATAGAATTGCTTGAGCAAAGACAGCGCCCTGCTGCCGACGCCGCCCGAGCGTTTGGTCTGAGAAATGGCAAAATAGGCCAGATAACGGATGCTGCCCAGCTTGCGCACGGCAAAAAAGCCCAGCAGCTCCTGCGCTTCATAAATGCCGATCATATCCAGATTGCTGCCGTCATTGGAGTCAAACAACCCGTCAATGGATGCCCGCTCGCTGGGCGGGAAGGCCTCCTGGTTGATGAGGACCAGCTGGGGGATGTCCGGACAGTCCCGCGTCAGCAAGCGGAGCTGGATGGTAGAAAGAGCCATGCTTACACCTTCATCTGCCAGATGACCTCGTCGGAGAGGATCTCCACCAGTTTTTTGGTGGTGGCGTCGGCCAGGGCGATGCCCTTTTCCTTTGTGGCGGCGCAGCTGTTGCCCATAACGCCGTTGGCGGTGTGGGCTTCCATCCGGTGGAAGGTATGCAGCACGCCCTCATCCTCCCAGGCGGTGCAGCCGCCGCCGTAGCCGGAGGTCTCCTTGTAGATGGGGTCCACCAGGCTTTCGTCATAGGCCAGCATGAGGGAGGTCTCGCTCTCGCAGGCGTGGTTCATGCCGGTCTGGGTGTCCAGATAGGGGGCCTCGGGCACCACAATGTATTCCAGGAAATAGACAGGGAAGCCCAGCTCCAGGTTGATGTCCACCAGAGCGGCCTTGGTGGGGGCGATGTTGCCGCCGTGGCCGTTAATGATGGCCATCCGCTTGAAGCCGTGGGCGGCGATGGCCCGGCACTGCTCCTGGAGGCACTCCATATAGGTCCGGGGCCGCAGGCTCAGGCTGCCGGGGAAGCTCATATGGTGCATGGAATTGGCGATGGCAAAGGTGGGGGCCACCAGGGCGGGGATGCCCTTTTCCTGCAGGCCCTGGGCGGCGCGCTCGGCAAACCAGGTGGCCAGAATGGCATCGGTGCCCACCGGCAGGTGGGGGCCGTGCTGCTCGGTGGAGCCGGTGGGGATGAGGACGATGGCGTTGCTTTCGGCCAGAGCGCCCAGCTCCCGGCTGGTGAGATTGTCCCAGCGATAGGTCTTTTTCATAGGAAGATGCTCCTTTATAAATAAAATAGCGTTAACAGATAAATTATAACACAAAGAAAAAGGTTTGCATATATCTTCTTGACTTTTTGCTTTCCCGGGCGCATGATGATTTTAGTACAGTAAAGGAGGTTTCTCTTATGAAAATATATACGTCGGTAGAACAGCTCATCGGCAAAACGCCCCTTCTGGAGCTGTGCCGCACCCAGCAGGCCCTGGGCCTGGAGGCACGGGTGCTGGTGAAGCTGGAAAAGTGCAATCCCGGCGGCAGCGTCAAGGACCGTGTGGCCCTGCAGATGGTGCTGGATGCCGAGAAAAAGGGCATTCTCAAGGAGGGTGCCACCCTCATCGAGGCCACCTCCGGCTCCACCGGCATCGGTCTGGCGGTCATCGCTGCCACCCGAGGCTACCGCACCATCATCGTCATGCCCGACTCCATGAGCGTGGAGCGGCAGATGCTCATGCGTGCCTACGGCGCCGAAGTGGTGCTCACCCCCGGCGCAGAGGGCATGATGGGGGCCAACAAAAAGGCCGAGGAGCTGGCCGCCGCCATCCCCGGCAGCTTTATCCCTGCCCAGTTTGACAATCCCTCCAACCCTGCCGCCCATCTGGCCTCCACCGGCGCCGAGATCTGGGAGGACACCGACGGTCAGGTGGACATTTTTGTGGCCGGCGTGGGCACCGGCGGCACCATCACCGGCACCGGCCGGTATCTCAAGGACAAAAAGCCCACCGTTAAGGTGGTTGCCGTGGAGCCCGAGGCATCACCCCTGCTGTCCGGCGGTAAGGCCGGCCCCCATCCCCTCCAGGGCATCGGGGCCAACTTCGTGCCCGCCGTGCTGGACACCGGCATCTATGACGAGATCATCCCGGTTTCCGG
The DNA here is from genome assembly GCA_017521295.1 of Clostridia bacterium. Taxonomy (GTDB): domain Bacteria; phylum Bacillota; class Clostridia; order Oscillospirales; family Butyricicoccaceae; genus UBA4644. The sequence continues at coordinate 6,591 of JAFXDF010000057.1, forward strand.
GGAGGCGGCCTACAGCGCCTGCCGCGCCGCCGCCCGGCAGGAGGGCATCCTGGTGGGCATCACCTCGGGTGCAGCCATCCACGCCGCCCTTCAGCTGGCAAAACGGCCGGAGAACCGGGGCAAGACCATCGTGGCCCTGCTGCCCGACACCGGCGAGCGGTACCTTTCCACCCCGGGCTTTATCGGAGAATAAATATGTATAAAAATCCGGCCAAGTGGCCGGATTTTTTGCTTTAGCTCGTTAAAAAATAAATTAAATAAAAAGGCTTGACAAATGGTTTCTATGGGCGCATCTTATGGAGCGTATTTAAAAATTATTCACTTTATATAAATAAAAAACCAACTCGAAAGGTCGTATCCCTATGAACACCAAACAGAAAGAAGCCCGGATCCCCAAGCTGTAGGAAGCCCTGTTCACCATGGGCGTGGCACTGATGGGCATCGGCATCGGCCTGGGCGTGGATCCGGCCATGACCGCCGGCGCCGTTATCTCGGGCGCTTACTTCGGTGACAAGATGTCGCCCCTGTCGGATACCACCAATCTGGCCCCCGCCATGGCCGGCACCGATGTGATGACCCATGTAAAGTTTATGATCCCGCCCACTGCCGTGGTATATGGCATCACCCTGGTGATCTTCGCTGTCCTGGGCTTTGCCCAGCATGCCGTCGGCGATGCCGACATGAGCAAGGTCAGCCAGCTGTCGGCCGCCCTGGAGGGCATGTTCGATCTGAACCCTCTGCTGCTGCTGCCCCCCGTCATCGTCATTGTGGCGGTGGCCCTCAAGATGCCCGCCATCCCCGGCATCACCCTGGGCATCCTTTCGGGCGCTGTGGTGGGTCTGGTGTTCCAGGGCGGCGACTGCACCCTGGGCACCCTGCTTTCGGCCGGCATGAACGGCTTTGTCTGCGAGACCGGCATCTATGAGGTGGACGAGCTGCTCAACTCGGGCGGTCTGATGAACATGATGTTCTCCATCTCCCTGACCATTCTGGCCATGATGTTCGGCGGTATCATGGAAGAGACCCATCAGCTGGATGTCATCGTCAGCAAGCTGAAGGCGCTGGCAAAGACGCCTGCTGCTCTGGTGACCCTCACCGAGGCCACCTGCGTGGCGTCCAACGCCACCATGCCCGAGCAGTACATCTCCATTGTCATTCCCGGCAGAATGTACGCCGACGAGTACAAAAAGATGGGCCTGCACCCCGCCTGCCTGTCCAATGCGCTGGAGGGTGCCGGCACCGTGACCTCGGCCCTCATCTCCTGGAATATCTGCGGTGTGTTCATCTCCACCACCCTGGGTCTGGGCGTCGTACAGTACGGCCCCTGGGCCATCTTCAACTGGCTGATGCCCATCGTGGTCATCATCATGGCGTATATGAGTCTGACGGTGGCCGATATGGACGGCGTCAAGCTGGCGAAAAAGAAAAAGACCGCCGCAAAATAACCTTCGGCATAGAAAAAACGGCTGCTTTCGGGCAGCCGTTTTCTTTTTCTACTGTGTTTAATCCAGTGCCAGAGAGGCCTCCAGCAGGCGCTTGGTGTAGTCGCTGGCGGGGTGGTCGTAAACCTGGTCCACATCCCCCTGGTCCACCATTTCACCGTGATAGAGCACGGCCACCCGGTCGCAGATCTGATAGACCACCGACAGGTCGTGGGAGATAAACAGATAGGACAGGCCCAGGCGCTCCTTGAGGTCCACCAGCAGCTGCAGGATCTGGGCCTGCAGGGTCACATCCAGCGCCGAGACCGGCTCGTCCAGGATGATGAACTTGCTGCCCTGGATCAAAGCGGCGGCGATGGCTACACGCTGGCGCTGACCGCCTGAAAGCTGCGAGGGACGGCGGGTCAGGTGCTTTTCCTCCAGGCCTACCAGTGCGATCATTTCCAGCACCCGGCGGCGGCGCTCGGCTTTATCCTTAATATCGATGGCCCGGAGGGGCTCCTCCAGGATCCAGCCGATGGTCTTGGCCGGGTTCAGGGAGCCGTAGGGGTCCTGGAACACCATCTGGGGCCGGGGATCGTTGACCTTGAGGTAGCCCTCGGTGTCGGTGACCATACCCAAAAGGCACTTGGCCAGGGTGGATTTGCCCGAGCCGGATTCGCCCACCAGGCCCAAAACCTCTCCCTGCCGCAGGGAAAGGTTGATGTTTTTCAGATACCGCAGGCGGTTTTTGCCCTTGCCGTAAAAGCTGGACAGATCGCGCAGTTCAAATACCGGCTCAGACATGGGGGACACTTCCTTTCAGCTTGCGGCGGGTGGGCCGGGCGGCGATGAGCCGCTTGGTGTAGTCCTCCCGGGGGTCGAAAAACACCTGGTCGGCCGGGCCCTGCTCCACGATCTGGCCCTTTTGCATGACCACCACACGCTGACACAGATGGCGCACCACGCCCAGGTCGTGGGAGATGAACAGGATGGCGGTGCCCTCCTTGCGGTTGATCTCCTTGAGGGTCTTGAGGATCTCGGCCTGGATGGTCACGTCCAGCGCGGTGGTGGGCTCGTCGGCAATGAGCAGCTGGGGCCGCTGCACCAGGGCAGAGGCGATCATCACACGCTGGCGCATACCGCCCGACAGCTCGTGGGGGTACTTGTCGTACAGGGAGGCGGGATCGTCCAGCTCAGCCAGCTCCATGGCCTCCAGGGCACGGGCCCGGCGGGCCTCCCTGGACAGGTCGGTGTGGATGCGGAGGGATTCCTCCACCTGTTTTCCAATTTTCATGGTGGGATTGAGAGAGGTCATGGGCTCCTGAAAGACGATGGACAGCTCGTCGCCCTGGTAGGTGCGCAGGGTCTCCCGGTCCATGGTCAGCAGGTCAGTGCCGTCAAAGAGCACCTTTCCGGAGATCTTGCAGGCCGAACGCTGAATGAGGCCCATGATGGTGTGGGCGATCATGGATTTGCCCGAGCCGGACTCGCCCACGATGCCCACGATCTCGCCCTTGTCCACCTGGAGGCTTACATCCTTGACGGCGGAAAAGGGAGCGTCCTGGTCGTGAAAGACCACCGACAGATTTTGAATATCCAACAGCATAGGCTCACCTGATCCTTTCCCGGATGCCCTCGCCCACCATGCCCACGCCCAGCACTAGCAGGATGACTACCAGTGCGGGGAACAGGGTGCACCAGGGGGCGGAGAACAAACTGCTCTGGCCTTCGCTGAGCATACGGCCCAGGCTGGCGTCGGCAGGGCCCACGCCGATGCCCAAAAAGCTCATGGAGGCCTCGGACAGCACGGCGTTGTTGAAGCCGATGGTCAGACCGGACAGCAGCACCGGCCAGGTGTTGGGCAGGATGTGAACGAAAATGATGCGCATGGCAGGAACGCCGGCCAGGCGGGCCGAATGGACAAAGTCCCGGCTACGGTACTTGATGAACTCGCCCCGCACCAGACGGGCGAAGCTGGGAATGAACAAAATACCCAGGGCGGCGATGATGTTATAGGTGCCCGGCCCAATGATGGCGATGACCACCATGGCCAGCAGGATGCTGGGGAAGGCGGTGATGGCGTCACAGACCCGCATGACGGTGGCATCCACCGCGCCGCCGTAATAGCCGCACAGGGCGCCGATGAGCAGGCCGAACACAAAGCCCACCGCCAGAACGGCCAGAGCGATGATGAGGGTGTTGCCGGCGCCGTTCAGGGTGCGGGAAAACACATCCCGGCCCAGCTGATCGCAGCCGAACAGATGCTGCAGGGAGGGCTCGGCCAGCTTGTCCCGGGCGCTGAGGGCGCCGGGATCGTAGGGTGTCCAGAAAAAGCCCAGGGCGATAAAGACCAGCATGCAGGCGGTGAGCACGCTGCCAAAGGTGAGGTACCAGTTGCGTTTTTTCATCCCTGCATCACCGTCCTTTCAGCCGGGGATCCATCACCCGGTACAGCGCGTCGGCCAAAAAGTTGCACAGCACCACCACAAAGGCCACCAGCACGATGATAGCCTGCACCACCGGATAGTCCCGGTTGCTGATGGAGGAAATGAGCATCTGCCCCAGGCCGGGGATGGCAAAGACCTGCTCCACCACGATGGAGCCGGCCACCAGCTCGGCAATGGTGGTGGCCAAAAAGGTGACCACCGGGATCATGGCGTTGCGCAGCACATGCCGCCACAGGGCGGAGGCACGGCTGTTGCCCTTGGAATAGGCGGTGCGGATGTAGTCAGCGGTGAGCTCGGTGAGCACCGAGCCCCGGAGCATCTTGATGGTCATGGCGCTTTTGGGCAGGGCCACCGCCAGGGAGGGGAAGAGCATGAACCAAAGATAGCTTCCCAGGCCGCTTTCGGGGGACACGTAGCCGCCGGGCTGGAACCAGTGGAGCACCAAACCGAACAAAAACACCAGGGAGATGCCCATGACGAAGTTGGGCACCGACATGGCGATCTGGTTGATCACCGTCAGGATGCGGTCGATCCAGCCGCCTTCGTACCGGGCGGCCAGCAACCCTAACGGGATGGAAAACAGCACGATGAGCACTGCCGCCATCAGCGTCAGGGTAAAGGTGGGGGCGATCCGTCCGGCCAGCAGATCGGTGACGGGAATATCAAAGTTGTAGGAAACCCCCAGGTCGCCCCGGAGGAAATCACCCAGCCAGCGGAAATACCGCACCGGCAGGGGAAGATCCAGGCCCAGTTCGGCCCGGAGGGCGGCCACCTGCTGTTCGGTGGCCTCCAGACCCAGAATGGTGTCGGTGGGGTCGCCGGGGATGATGGAAAAGGCGAAGAAGGCCAGTGCCGTCACCAAAAGAAGGGTGAGCACCAGCAATCCCAGCCGTTTGCAGATTGTTTTCAGCATGGAGGAAAACACTCCTTATGCAGGAACGGGGGCTGCGCCTGCAGCCCCCGTCTGATCATTTGTAATAGATGGTGGACATATCCAGCACGTAGGTTGCGTAGAAGGTCATGCCGTCCAGTTTGGGATCCATGACCACCAGATCGCACAGATCCTGCAGCCACAGGCTGGCGGCCTGCTCGTTGAGGATCTCCTGGGCACGTTTGTAGAGGGTGACCTGCTCGTCCATGTCCATGGTGGTCATGGCGCGGGAGACCACGTCGTCAAACTCCTGGTTGCTGAACTTGATAAAGTTCTTGCTGTGGCCGGTGGTGTACCGCTCCAGCATCTCCCGGGCGGTCATGTTGCTGGCGGCGATGCCGCTGACCGTACCCTCAAACTGGCTGCCCTTGTACACGTCGCTGACCCAGGTCTCCCAGGCCACTTCCTGGACGTTGGCGGTGATGCCGATGGCGGCCAGCTGCTGAGACAGTACCAGACCGGTATCCACGTGCTGCTCATAGTTGCCGGGAACGGTGATGGTCATTTCAAAGCCGTTGGGATAGCCGGCGTCGGCCAGCAGCTTTTTGGCCTTGGTCAGATCCTGCTGGTACTTGTGGGCCAGTTCGGGGACGAAATACTTGGTAAAGGCGGGGTACATGCTGGTGCCGGTGGGGACGCCGGCGCCGTCACAGACGAAGTCGATGATCTCGGGCACGTTGATGGCGTAGTACATGGCCTGGCGGACACGGACATCGTCAAAGGGCTTCACCGAGTTGTTGATATACAGCGCCTGCACCAGCTTCATGGTGTCTTCCAGCACGGTGAAGTTGTTCTGCACCTCGGCAGCCACCGTGTTGGGCAGGTGGATGACCATATCCAGGGTGCCGCCGTTAAGGCCCATCACCAGGGTGTTCACGTCGGTGATGATCTTGAAGGTGACCTTTTCCAGCTTGGGAGCGGTGCCCCAATAGCCCTCATACCGCACCATTTCCATGCTGTTCTGGGGCATATAGGACACAAAGGAGAAGGGGCCGGTGCCCACGGGGGCAGTGGCCTGGCTGTCGCCGGTGCCCTGGGGGATGATAGCGGCGGTGGTGGCGTTGAGGAACTCCAGACTGGGCTCGGTGAGGGTGATGACCACCCGGCCCCGGTCGTCGGCAGCAATGTCCGCAACATTGGAAAACGCCGCGATCAGAGGCGTACCATCGCTCTCAGATCCGGCGCAGCGTTTCAGGGAATACAGGACATCTTCCAGAGTGACCGCATTTCCGTTGTGGAACGTGACGCCTTCCCGGAGGGTGAAGGTGTAGGTTTTTCCGTCGGGAGAGATCTCATAGTCACTGGCCACGGCGGGAATGACACCGCCGTCGGGGCTGGCCTTCATCAGGCCTTCAAAGATGTTGAACATGACCTCGCTGGTACCGGCGTTGAGTGCCCGGTGAGGGTCGAGGCTGTCCAGATCCTGTGCGATACCGACCGTGACTGAGCTTCCGTCGGATAGCTCGTCCGATTGTGCAGACGACGGATCCTTCTTGCCGTTATCCGTATCTCCTGCGCATCCGCACAGTGAGATCAGAAGCAGGGAGGCGACCGTCAGCAGCAAAAGGACCCGTTTGAATACTTTGGGCATGGTTTTGCTTCCTTTCTTTTTCTGCATTTCTCACATAATGATTCCATATCAAATTGTCACCCTTATTGTAGCGCAATTTGCGGTTTTTTCAAGCATTTTCCGTTAAAAAAGTGTCATTTGCAAAAAAATACCGGCTCTTTTGAGCCGGTATTTGCGGTTTATCCGAAAAAGGCCGCCAGGGCGGGAACCGCCTGGATGATGGCGCACAGGATGGGGGCGATGATGATGGCGGGGAGATAGTCGGCCACCTTGATCCTGGTGATGCCCATGAGATTAAGGCCCAGACCCACGATGAGCAGGGAACCGGCGCAGATGATCTCGTTGATGGCGGCGGCGGTGAGCAGGGGCTGGAGGAATCCGGCCAGCAGCACCAGAGCGCCCTGGAACACGAACACAAAGACGGCGGCGAACATGACGCCGATGCCCAGGCTGACGGCCAGCATGGAGGAGGAGATCAGATCCAGCACCGACTTGGTGAGCAGCATCTCGTAGTCGCCGGTGAGGCCGGCGTTGAGGGAGCCCACGATAGTCATGGCGCCCACACAGAACAGCAGACAGGCGGTGACGAAGCCCTGGGCCACCGAGACCTTCTCCCCCTGACGGGAGAACTTGCGCTCGATCCAGTTGCCCAGGCGGTTGATGGCGCCGTCGATGTCCAAAGCGGTGCCGATGATGGCGCCCAGCACCATGGACAGAATGAGGACAATGGTGTTTTCGCCCTTCAACGTGCCGGAAATGCCGATGTACAGGGTGCACTGGCCGATGCCCAGCATGACGGCGTCGGTGAGGCGCTTGGGGATACCTTTCTTGAACAAAAGACCCACCGTGCTGCCGATAAGGACGGTGATGGTATTGACGATGACGGCGAACATGGGATCAGTCCTTCTTTCTTGCCAGGTCCATCAGATCGCCGTAGCGCTCCATAATGTAGCCGTAATTCTGGGGTCTGTGGGGCAGCAGGCACTTGGAGCAGTCCTTGATGCCGTCCTCGGTATAGGTAAAGCCGCCGCCGCACTTGTCGCCCAGAGCATACAGGGGGCAGTAGCAAAACAGGCAGTTAAAGGATCCGGGATCGCTGGTGGCGTGACAGGGGAAAAACTCGCACTCTTTGTGCTGGAAAAAGGCGTATTTTTTGCCTTCCCAATAGGGCTTATCAGACATGGTGTGTACCTCCTTGCGGTGATGAAAACAGCATACCACTTTATTATGTAAAAGTAAAGAGTCGGGTATCCTGTTCATTCGCAGCAGAAAACGCGGGCGGATGCGACATCCGCCCTTACAGAATGGTTTTTGACCGTGATCTATGTGATCATGGGCAAAAACAACCGTGTTTTCTTGTCGAAAGAACTCAGCGAAGCGGTTCTTTTGACAGACGTAATAAAGGGGACTATCTTTTTTCAAAATGTGTGATATAATATATCTGTTTGAGATTTTTATCCCGAAAAGGAGTGTTTTTTCTTATGAGCGCTGAAAACTGCACCCATAACTGTTCCACCTGCGGCGAGAACTGCGCCAGCCGTACCGAGCCCCAGGATCTGATCGCCCCTCTGGCCGAGGGCGCTTCCGTCAAGCACGTCTATGCCGTTGTCAGCGGTAAGGGCGGCGTGGGCAAGTCCCTGGTGACCTCCCTGCTGGCTGCCCAGACCCAGCTGCGGGGCTACCAGACCGCCGTGCTGGACGCCGATATCACCGGCCCCTCCATCCCCCAGTCCTTCGGCATCCATGGCCGTGCCCAGGGCTGTGACGGCGGCATCCTGCCTGCCGTGACCAAGACCGGTCTGCAGCTGATGAGCGTCAACCTGCTGCTGGAGCACGAGTCCGACCCCGTGGTCTGGCGCGGCCCCGTCATCGCCGGCGCTGTCAAGCAGTTCTGGAGCGAGGTCCTGTGGGATGACGTTGACTTCATGTATGTGGATATGCCTCCCGGCACCGGCGACGTGCCCCTGACCGTCTTCCAGTCCCTGCCCATCGAGGGCATCATCATCGTCACCACGCCCCAGGAGCTGGTGGGCATGATCGTGGAGAAGGCCGTCAAGATGGCCCAGCTGATGAACGTTCCCGTTCTGGGTATCGTGGAGAACATGAGCTACTTCCAGTGTCCCGACTGCGGCGGCCAGCATCAGATCTACGGTCCCAGCCGCGTGCAGGAGACTGCCCAGCAGTACGGCATCCCCTTCCTGGCCAAGATCCCCGTGGATCCCGCCATCACCGTGGCTGTGGACAACGGCATGATCGAGACCGTTCACGCCCCCTTTATGGATGATCTCCTCAACGGTCTGCTGAACAAGTAAATCCCTTTGCGGCCTGCCTGTGGCAGGCCGCTTTCCCGCTGAAAGGAGATTCTTTATGTCCAAACAATCGGTCAATCTGCTGCAGGGAGATATCAAAAGCGGACTTTTGCGGTTCGCCCTGCCTCTGTTTCTGGGACAGGTCTTTCAGCAGATGTACAATATGGTGGACGCTTTGGTGGTGGGCAACCTGTGTGGCGAAAACGCCCTGGCGGCCGTCACCTCCACCGGCTCGTTGATCTTTCTGATCGTGGGCTTTTTCGGCGGCGTGTACGGCGGCGTGGGCGTGGTCATCGCCCGGTGCTTCGGCGCCGGTGACGAGTACCAGGTGAAGCGGGCTGTAGGTACCGCCGTGCTGGGCACGGTGCTCTCGGGCGCCTTCCTCACCCTGCTGGGCTATTTCGGCTCTCCCATCCTGCTGCGCTGGATGGACACCCCCGCCGAAGTCATGGGAGACGCGATGGATTATCTGGGCATTTATTTCCTGGGTATTTTGTTCGTGGTGCTGTACAACAGCGCCGTGGGTATCTTCCAGGCCATTGGCGACAGCAAGCGGCCGCTGTACTACCTAATCGTCTCTTCCGTCACCAATGTGGCACTGGATATCCTGTTCGTGGGCCCCATGAACATGGGCGTCCGCGGCGCGGCTCTGGCCACCGTCATTGCCCAGGGCCTTTCCGCTAGTCTGGCCTTCTTCCGTCTGTCCCGGGCAGAGGGCGCCTGGCGGGTCACCCTCAAGGGTCTTTGCCTGGACAAGCCCCTGCTGAAAGAAATGCTGCGCATCGGCCTGCCCTCTGGCGTGCAGAACTCGGTGATCGCCTTTGCCAACGTGATGGTACAGTCCAGCGTCAACGTGTTTGGCTCGGCGGCCATGGCGGGCAACGGCGCCTTTATCAAGCTGGAGGGCTTCGCCTTTATCCCGGTGAACGCCTTCGGCTCGGCCTGTACCACCTTTATCAGCCAGAACATCGGCGCGCGGCAGTTTGACCGGGTGAAAAAAGGCGCCAAGTTCTCGGTGATGTTCTCCTGCGGCTGCGCCGTGGTCATCGGCATCGTGTTCTTTGCCTTTGCGCCGCAGTTTATCGGCCTGTTCGGCAAGTCCCCCGAGGCCATCGCCTCCGGCGTGCTGCGGGCACGGATCTGCACCCCCTTCTATCTGCTGCTGGCCTGCAGCCACGGCATCGCCGCCGTCTGCCGGGGCGCCGGTTATTCCAAAGTGCCCATGTACATCATGCTGGGCGCCTGGTGCGTGCTCCGCGTCACCTACATCACCATCGTCACCAATCTGTTCCACGACATCAGCCTGGTGTACGCCGCCTACCCCATGACCTGGGCGGTGAGCACGGCCTGTTTCCTGTGGTATTACAACAAATCCCACTGGCTGGAGCGGGTCCAGGCAAACTATACGGTATAACAGAAAAAGCTGTCCGAAAGGACAGCTTTTTTCATTCTTTGCGGATCAGCGCTTTTACCGTTCCGGCACAGCCCAGCAGGCCGATGACGTTGGGCAGCACCATCAGCTGATTGAACAAGTCGGCCAACCCCCACACCAGATCGGCGGAGATCACCGTGCCCAGGAACAGAAAGGCCAGCGACAGGAGGGTGTAGGGCATCACCGCCCGGCGGCCCCACAGGTACTGGGCGTTGAGCTTGCCGAAGAGATTCCAGCTGAGAATGGTGGAAAAGGCGAAGAAAAACAGGGCCACGGCGATAAAGGCGGTGCCTAGGGTCTCGCCGAACACCGTGCTGTAGGCCGTCTGGGCCAGATTGGACTGGTTGAGCCCCAGCTCATGGGCCGCCGCACCGACGCCCGGTGCGCTGAGGGGGCCGCCCCCGGCGTACATGGTGACGATGATCACCAGCGCCGTGATGGTAACGAGACAGAAGGTGCCGATAAACACCCCCACCATGGCCACGCAGCCCTGCTGGTGGGGCGTTTTTACATTGGCCAGAGCGTGGGCGTGGGGTGTGGAGCCCATGCCGGCCTCGTTGGCGAACAGCCCCCGCTTGGCCCCCTGGCTGACGGCCGCCTTGAGGGCGGCGCCCATACTGCCGCCTAAAATGGCCTGGGGAGAAAGGGCGTAGCGGAAAATCATCAGAAAGCCCTCGCCCACATCCTGCCGGCGGGCTGCCAGCACCGCAAGACTGCCCAGCAGATACAGCCCGGCCATGGCGGGCACCAGCTTTTCGGTGACCGAGGCCAGCCGCTGGGTGCCGCCGAAAAAGATAAAGCCGGACAGCACCACCAGCACCGCCCCCGCCATCCAGACAGGGATGCCGAAGGCGTTCTTAAAGGCTGCGCCGATGGAGTTGGACTGGACCATGCATCCCAGAAACCCCAGGGCCAGAATGATGGCCACCGCAAAGAAACCGGCCAGAAACCGGCCGAAGCCGCCGGGAAAGGCGGCGCGGATATAATAGACCGGTCCGCCCAGCACCTGGCCTTCGGCGTCGCGCACCCGGGTCTTTTGGGCCAGCACGGCCTCGGCATAGATGGTGGCCATGCCGAAAAAGGCGATGACCCACATCCAGAAGATGGCCCCCGGTCCGCCAAGGAGGATGGCGCCACTGGCGCCCACGATGTTGCCGGTGCCTACCTGGGCGGCGATGGCGGTGGCCAGGGCCTGGAAGGAGCTCATGCCGCCTTGCTGCTTTTTGCCGCGAAGGGACAAACCGCCGAACACCTGCCGGAAGCCCTCGCCCAGGCAGCGCACCTGAATAAAACCGGTCTTTACCGTGAAAAACAGGCCGGTGCCCACCAGCAAAAACAAAAGCACATAATCGGACAGGTAGCTGTTGACGGTCTGTACGGCAGGCAACAGCAGTTGGGTCAGTCCTTCCATAAAAATCCCTCCGGTCGGTTGAACTTCTTACAAGTCTACCCGGCGGAGGGTGTTTTTATGCGTTTTTAAGCCGTTTAAACGGTGCCGGAGACGGTGAGCACGGCTACGCCGGGCTGAATGGTCCACAGGCCGGTGGCAGGATCCTGCACATAGGTGGCGGCAGGTACGGTGACCTGGCCGGCAACGGAGGCAAACGCGCCGGTGGCCTGGTCATAGGTGTAGTTGGTGCCGGAAACCCAGGGGGTGCCGTCAAAGGTCACCACCAGTCCTTCCAGAATGGGATCGAACAGGTCACGGATGACCACGGCATCTTCCGCGGTGGCCGGCTGGCTGCCGGCGTTCTGGATGACGAAGGTATAGGTCAGACGGCCGTTTTCGGCGACGGTGGCGGGGCAGATGCTCTTGCTGATGGTCAGCTGCGGTTCGGAGGCGGCGGTGATGGTGGCAGAAGCCTCCACCGGGGTGCTCAGGCCGCCGCCGGTAACGGTGGCGGTGTTGTCGATGGTGCTGCCTTCGGGAAGGGGCGCAAACTGGTTGACCCGGGCCTCGTAAACCAGAATGGCGTTGCCGCCGGCGGGGAGGTTGATGCCGGAGATGACCAGGGGCGGCTCGGTGGTGGCGGAGGGTGCGGGCTGCAGCACGCCGTTGATATACAGCCGCGCCGAGTCAGGGAGATAGTCCAGGGGATAGCGGGTGACGCCGCCCTGGATATAGGCGCCCAGGTCATCGGTGACCGTCAGTCCGGTGAGGGCGGTGGTGCCCGAGTTGACGATGCTGACCACATAGGTCACCACATCCTGGGCAGAATAGGTGTCCACAACGGCGGTTTTGGTGGTGGAGAGCACCTCCAGCAGCTGACCGGTGACGATGTTGGAGTTGGTGGTGATATTGTTATAGGACAAGGTTGCCTGGTTGGTAAAAGTAGGCATGGGCGGAAAGCCTCCTGATTCAGATAATGGGCGGCCGGAGCCGCACTCCATCCTATGCGTCCGGATATAAAATGTGTCTTCTGCGGTTGACAGGCGTACTTTAGCGCTTTATAATAAAAGAATTAAACCAAAATCTTCCGGAGAGAAAGGAAGCATTTCTTATGAATAAGTACCGGCAGGAAACCATTTGTGTCCAGGGCGGTTATACCCCCGGCAACGGCGAACCCCGTCAGATCCCCATTGTCCAGTCCACCACCTTCAAGTACGCCACTTCGGAGGACATGGGCAAGCTGTTTGATTTGGAGGCCAACGGCTATTTCTATTCCCGTCTGCAGAATCCCACCTGTGACTATGTTGCCGCCAAGATCACCCAGCTGGAGGGCGGCACCGCCGGAATGCTCACTTCTTCCGGCCAGGCGGCCAACTTCTTTGCTTTGTTCAATCTGGCCTCCTGCGGCGACCACATCGTGTCCTCCTCTACCATTTACGGCGGCACCTTTAACCTGATGGACGTGACCATGCGCCGTATGGGCATCGACGTGACCTTCCTCTCTCCCGACTGCTCCGAGGAAGAGCTGAATGCCGCCTTCCGCCCCAACACCAAGGTGGTGTTCGGCGAGACCATCGCCAACCCCGCCCTCACCGTGCTGGATATTGAAAAGTGGGCCAAGGCCGCCCATGCCCACGGCGTGCCTCTGATCATCGACAACACCTTTGCCACCCCTGTCAACTGCCGTCCCATCCAGTGGGGCGCCGACATCGTCACCCACTCTACTACCAAGTACATGGACGGCCACGGCGTCCAGGTGGGCGGCGCCATCGTGGACAGCGGCAACTTTGACTGGATGGCCCACGCCGAAAAGTTCCCCGGCCTGTGCACTCCCGATGACAGCTATCACGGCATCACCTACGCCGAAAAGTTCGGCAAGGAGGGCGCCTTTATCACCAAGTGTACCGCCCAGCTGATGCGTGACTTCGGTTGCACTGCATCTCCCCAGAGCGCCTTCTACCTCAATCTGGGTCTGGAGAGCCTGCATGTGCGTATGGCACGGCACTGCGAAAACGGCCAGGCAGTGGCCGAGTTCCTGGCCGCCCAGCCCCAGGTGGAATGTGTCCACTACTGCGGCCTGGAGAGCGACCCCTATCATGCCGTGGCTCAGAAATATCTGCCCAACGGCTCTTGCGGTGTTGTCAGCTTTGAGTTGAAGGGCGGCAGACCTGCCGTGGAGGCCTTTATGAAGGCCCTCAAGCTGGCCGCCATCGAGACTCACGTGGCCGATGCCCGTACCTGCTGCCTGAATCCTGCCACCTCCACCCACCGCCAGATGAACGAGGAGCAGCTGAAGGCCGCCGGCGTTCCCGTTGGTCTGGTGCGTATCTCCTGCGGTCTGGAGCACAAGGACGACCTGATCGCCGACATCAAGCAGGCACTGGAGGCTATGAACTAATGCCCATTAAAATTCCCAACGCGCTGCCGGCCACCGACACGCTGCGTTCCGAAAATATCTTCGTCATGACCGAGACCCGGGCCATGACCCAGGACATCCGCCCGCTGCAGCTTTTGCTGCTCAATCTGATGCCCACCAAGATCGACACCGAGACCCAGCTGGCCCGGGTGCTGGGCAACACCCCCCTGCAGATCGAGCTGGAGCTTATCGCCCCTGCCGGACACGTTTCCAAGAACACCTCCCAGGAGCACATGCTGTCCTTTTACAAGACCTTTGACCAGGTGAAGCACCGCTCCTTCGACGGCCTGATCATCACCGGCGCGCCGGTGGAACTGATGGACTTTGAAGAGGTGGACTACTGGCCCGAGCTGTGCGAGATCATGGAGTGGAGCAAGATCCATGCCCATTCCACCCTGCACATCTGCTGGGGTGCCCAGGCGGGCCTGTACTATCACTACGGAATCCCCAAAAAGCTGCTGGACAAAAAGCTGTTCGGCGTGTTCCAGCACACGGTGGAAGATCCCAACTTTATCCTCTTCCGGGGTTTTGACGACAAGTTCTGGGTACCCCATTCCCGCAACACCACGGTGGACCGTGCCGATATCGAGGCCGTTCCCGGACTGAAGGTGCTGTCGGCCTCTCCCGAAGCCGGCGTCTATGCCGTCAAGAGTGAAGGCTGCAAGCAGGTATTCCTCATGGGTCACGCCGAGTACGATCCCGGCACCCTGAACAAGGAGTACATCCGGGATGTGAAGGCCGGCATCGACATCCTGCCGCCGGAGAATTACTTTCCGGGTGACGATCCCACCCAGCCGCCTTTGGTGCGCTGGCGCTCCTGTGCCCATCTGCTGTATGCCAACTGGCTGAACTACTGCGTGTATCAGACCACTCCTTACGACATCAGCGAGATCAAATCGGGCACCCGAACCGAATAACAAGAAAACGACCGCTCGGAAGAGCGGTCGTTCTTTTTTATACCTTTTTGAAGGGCAGTTCCTGTACCCGGTTGCCCGAGAGGGTCAGACCGGTGACCGTGCCCGCATCATCCCGGACAAACCGGATGAAGCAGGGGCGGTAATAGGTGGTGACGAACAGGTCCTCCTCCACCGGATAGAGGGGGGTGAGGCCGCGCCGGAAATGCCACAGCCACAGCCGGTCGCCCTCCTCCCGCACCTCGTAGGCGGTGCCCACCTCCCGGCTTTCGTAGCGGCCGGCCTTACCGGAGCGCTGCTGGGCGGTGAGGGGGCCGGTGCAGGCCTTTTCCAGCGGGAGGTCCATCTCGTCGTTGGAGAACAGAGGCGCTTTTTCGCCCAGGCGATACCACTGGCGCAAACGGCCCTGGCGGTACAGATCGCCGGTCACATGGGTGAGGGGCGCCTCCTTGGCCTCGTCGGTGGCATAGAGAACGCCGTTTTTCTCGGTGACGGTAAGGGTGAACGCGTCGGGAATGCGGGAAAAGTAGAAGCCGGGGGCGGTTTTTTCATCAAAATCGTCGGTGGCGGGAACGGGGTCAGCCTTGATCTGGACAGGCTCGCCCAGGACGATGCGGGCGATGTTATAGGCCGCCGTTTCGGTGTAGGTGTTGGCGGTGTTGGCCACGATGATTACGTCCACATCCTCGTCCAGCAGGCGGAACACAAAGGCCCGGAAACCGGCGTCCTCACCGGCGTGCTTCAGATAGCGGCGGCCGTCCAGCTTGTCCACCCGCAGGCCGCAGGCGTAGTTGGTGGGCTGGCCGCTTTCCAGCACGGGCACCCACAGCATACGCTCCAGGGTCTCGGGCTTGCAGATGGTGGGGTTGCGGTAGTTGTCCATCCACTTCATCAGATCCCGGGCGTTGGTCTGCAGAGAGGTGGTGCCGTAGTTGCCATAGTTGAGCACGCAGTGGCAGTATTCGGTGCCGTTGTCCCAGTAGGAAACACCACGACCCGGGATAAACTGCCAGTAATTTTCCCGGACAACGGTGCTGGTCATGCCCAGGGGATCAAAAACGCGGCGCTTGAGGAAGGCGTTGAAGTCCTCGCCGGACACCCGCTCCACGATCTCGGCCAGCAGCGTGTAGTTGGAGTTGCAGTAGGCGTGACGGCTCATGGGCGGGAAATTGAGGCCGGTCTGATACGACAGAATGGTGCGGATATCCTGCTGGGTGATGGTGTCCACATTGCGGACGCCGCTGTCGTCCAGCAGCTCCAGCATATCCCGCAGACCGCTGACCTGGTGGAGCAGGGTCCACAGGGGCATGGGCTCGGCAAAGGCCACCAGATCGGGAATATACTCCCGGATGTCGGCCTCCAGGGACAGCTTGCCGTCCTCCCACAGAAGCAGGATCGCCATGGCGGTGAACTGCTTGGAAACAGAGGCCACGTGGAACACATGGTCGTGGGTCATGGGGATGCCCTTTTCCACATCGGCCATGCCGAAGGTGCGGTCATAGACCAGTTCGCCCTTGTGGCGCACCAGGATCTGGGCGCCGGGGCAGGTCTCCTGCTGCCACAGGGGGAACAGGCTGTCGATTTTCTGCTGCAGGTTCATAGTCGTTTCTCCTTTAACCACCTAAAAGTACGTCAGAGATCAACATCACACAGAAACCGGCCAGCAGGGCGTAGGTCGCTCCCCGTTCGCCGCCGTGGGCGTGGGTCTCGGGAATCATTTCGTCGCTGATGACATAGAGCATACTGCCGCCGGCAAAGGCCAGGGCAAAGGGCAGCACGGCCTGGGACAGGCTGACAGCAAAATAGCCCAGCAGAGTGCCGGCCACTTCCACCAGTCCGGTGGCCAGCGCCAGGGCAAAGGTGCGGCCCCGGGAGATACCGGAGGCCAGCATGGGCCCGATGATGACCATGCCCTCGGGCACGTTCTGCAGAGCGATACCGCCGGCGATGAGCAGCGCGTCGTGGACGTTGCCCGAGCCGAAACCCACACCGGCCGCCACACCTTCGGGCAGATTGTGGATGGCGATGGCCAGCACAAAGAGCAGCACCCGGCTCACCTGGCCGCTGTCGGGATGGTTTTCGATGTCCACACCGGCCATCCGGTGGAGGTGGGGTACGAAGCGGTCCATCAGGTTGATGGCCACGGCACCGGTAAAAATACCGGCCACGGTGGTGGCCAGACCGAACTGCCCGCCGTAGTCCAGGGAGGGCAGAATGAGGCCCAGTACGGCGGCGGCCATCATGATGCCCGCCGCGAAGGACAGGACAAGATCGCTGAACTTGTGGGTGATATTTTTAAAGACCAGCCCCAGCACGGCGCCCAGCATGGTGGCGCCGCCCACACCCAGAGCGGTGAGCAAAACCATGGTCATAATGCGTATCCTCCTTGCAAGATCCTGCTTCCACTATAGCACGGACCGAACCGTCAGGCAAGAAAAAACCGCCGGTCTTTTGACCGACGGTCTGCGTATGCTTAGGCGAAGAGCAGCCAGAAGTAAATATAGGCGGGAACGATGGCCGCCAGGGTGAAGGGAATGCCGATGCGGAAGAAGTCGCTGTTCTTCACCTCGTGGCCGTCCTTGCGCAGGATGCCGATGCCGGTGATGTTGGCCGAAGCGCCGATGGGGGTGCAGTTGCCGCCCAGGGTGGCGCCCGACAGCAAACCGAAGTACAGCAGAGAGGGATCCATGCCCAGGGTGGCGGCCAGACCCTGGATCACGGGCAGCATGGTGGCCACATAGGGGATGTTGTCGATAAAGGCGGAGATCAGAACGGAGGCCCACACGATCACGGTGTACAGCAGGAAGATGTTGCCGCCGCCCAGTTTGGCCAGCAGATTGGCCGCGGCGTCGATGACACCCATGTTGGTGATGCCGCCGATCATCAGGAACAGACCCACCAGCAGGCCGATGGTCTGGAAGTCGATCTCCTTCAAGGGAGCCAGAACGGCGTCGGCGGTCTTCTTCTTCGAATAATTATAAGCCAGGCCGATGACCATCAAGGTGATACAGATCAGGCCGTTGGTGATATCGGGTTTGTTGGGGATAAAGGAAGCGGCGATCAGCAGGACGATGGTGCCCACCAGCAAAACGGAAGGCACATAGTCGGTGACCTGGGTGCGGGGGTTCTCTTTGGATACGGCGCCCTTTTCCTTACGGAACAGGAAGTAGATAATCACGGCAGACAGGATGGCGCCCAGTTCCACCGCGAAAAAGATGGAAGGCTTGCCCTGGTACCAGAAGAAGTCCAGGAAGCTCATATCGGCATAGGAGCCCAGCATGATGGCGGTGGTGTCGCCCACCAGGGTGGCAGCGCCCTGCAGATTGGAGGACACCGCGATGGAGATGATAAAGGGAACGGGGTTGGTCTTGAGCTTTTTGCAGATCTCCAGCGCCACGGGAGCGACCATCAGCACGGTGGCCACATTGTCCACGAAAGCAGAGATCACGCCGGCAAACAGCGACAGGCAAACGGCGGCCCACCGGACATTGGGCACCTTTTCCATCACCAGGTCGGCCAACAGAGAGGGCATTTTGCTCTCGATGAACAGCGATACCAATCCCATGGTGCCGGCGATCATCATCAGCACGTTAAAGTCGATGGCGGCAAGGATCTGGCCGGCAGGCAGCATCTTGGTGACGATGAAAACTAGACCGGAGGCCAGGGCGATGTAGGGGCGGTATTTGCTGAAGGCCAGCATCAGGACATAGGTAACGGCAAATAAAAGGATAGCAGGGATCAATGTTCTCACTCCGTTCTTTTAAACAGCCCGTTGATTGAAAAACGCTCCTGCCGCAGCAGGAGCGTTCCTCAAGAGAGTTATTATCAATGATCGGGAAAATAAGCTGCTTTTCTGTAAGCACATCATAACAGAGGGGCGGCAAAGATAGGGTTAAGAATGATCGTCGTCGCTGCACATGCGGTAACCCACACCCAGCTCATTGACGATGTAATGGTTTTCGCCCGGGCGGACACCCAGCTTTTTGCGGATGTTGGCCATGTTCACCTGGAGCTTTTTGGTGCTGCCTTCGTCAGGGTAGCCCCATATTTCTTTAATAATGGCGGTGTAGGTCAGCACTTTCCCGCAATGGCGGGAAAGCATGGCCACGATATTATATTCAGTCTGGGTGAGATGGATCTCGCTTTCTCCGCGGAAGACGCGGCGGGCATCGTAGTCGATGAGCAGATCGCCCGTGCGGAACTTGCCGCCGGGGAGATACTCCTGGCTCATGGTTTGATGGCTGCTGCGCAGGGCGGAACGGACACGGGCCAGCAGCTCAGCCGAGCCAAAGGGCTTGGTGATATAATCATTGGCGCCCATGTCCAGAGCTTCCACCTTGTCCCGCTCGTCGCTGCGGGCAGACAGCACGATGACCGGCGTGGCAGCTTCCTGCCGGACATACTCCAACAGCACCCGGCCGTCCCGGTCGGGCAGACCCAGATCGAGAATGATCAGATCGGGCCGGTGAGAGCCGTAAAGCACCTTTGCGGTGGCGCAGGTGCCGGCCAGAAGCACCTGATAACCGGCCGAATCCAGCATGGCAGAGACCAGATTGCGGATGTTGGCCTCGTCCTCCACCAAAAGGATCTTATACTTGTTGTTCATGAGATTCCTCCTCCAGAGCAAGGTCGAAGCGGAAGATGGCACCGCCGTCCCGTGCGTTTTCCGCTCGAATATGGCCGCCGTGGGCCTTGATGATGGTGGCACAGACCGAAAGGCCGATGCCGGCGCTGCGCTTGTTGCTGTCAGCCGGCCGTTCGTCCTGGGCCTGTGTACCGCTGAAAATGGAAGGCAGGCGGTCGGTCGGGATACCGCAGCCGTTATCGGTCACCTCAAAAATGGCCTGATCGCCCAGGGTGAAAACTTTTAGAGACAGACGGGTCATGCCCTGGGCGTGCTTGACGGCATTGTCCAGCAGATTGAGCAGCACCTGTTCAATGAGCAGAGCGTCCATGGGGATCAGCACCAGCTCTTCGGGCAGATCCAGCAAAACCGGCTGCTGGGGGCAGCGCGCCCGGAATTTGACCAGCACCGAGTCCACCAGCTCTTCCAGCACGGTAGAGGTTTTCTGAATCTGCACCCGGCCGCTGTCGATCCGGGTGATGGACAGCAGGTTCTCCACCATGCGCACCAGCCAGTCGGCATCTTCCCGGATGCCCCGCAGGATGGAGACCTTTTGCTCTTCAGAGAGCCGGTCACCCTCTTCCAGAAGGGCGGTGCTGGAACCGAAAATGGTGGTCAGCGGCGTCCGCAGATCGTGGGAGATGGCCCGCAGCAGGTTGGCCCGCATGCGTTCCTTTTCGCTTTCGGCCTTGATGGCCTCCTGCCGGCGGACCTTGGTGGTGAGGGTGCTGGTGAGCAGGGCGATGATGATCATCACCACGGCGGAGAACAGATTTTCCCGGATGGTGAAGTTCAGCATGAAAAAGGGTGCCGTAAAGGCATAGTTGACCAGCAGCATACTGACCACAGCGGCTGAAACGCCGCAAGTGTAACCGTCGGTGACCAGAGAGATGAGGAATACGGCAAAGACAAACAGGGTGGTGATGTGTTCTTCGATCAGGAAAACTTTCTGCATCAAAAGGCTCATACCGAAGGACAGCATCAGGATCAGCACGGTGAGCAGAAGGTTTTTTTGTAATGTCAGAGCTTTTTTCATAAACCGCTCCTAAAGGAAAGATTCTAATAACATATTATAGCACGGTTTGGCTAAAGAAGCAGCAAAAACACCGTATTTCCTTGGAAATACGGTGTTTTGAAGGTTATAACCGCATGGGGGCTTTGCCGTGAAAGACACCGGTCTCCAGCGCGGCGATGACAGAGTTCACCGACAGGGCGGTGTATTCGTACAGGGCGATAACGGCGTCGGCCCGGCGGATGCACTGCAGATCGCAGGGGCCGCCTACGGTGACGATCACCAGGGGCACATCCAGCGCTTCAAGGGCCCGCAGCAGAGCGATCTGGCTGTCCCGGAACCGGGCGTTGTACAGGCCCAGGACCACGCAGTCGGCAGTCTTGGCCAACTCCACCGCGGCGGTGATCTCCTCTTCCGGGGGCGTCATGGCAGGCTCCAGGAAGGGACAGCCCAGCCGGGCGGCGAGGCGGGCGGCAAACGAAAGGCCGTTGTGCTCGGGGTCCTCCACACCGGTAGCGGCAAAGGACACGGGAGAGATCACCACGGGGGCCTTGGCGTGCTTCAAGGCCTCCGGATTGCCCCGCAGCAGGGTCACGCTGTTGCGGGAGACCCGTTTGTGAAGGGCCACTTTATCGGGCTGATAGATGATCTCGCCGGCAGCCTGGGCAGAGATCCGCTGCTTTTCCAGCAGACCCATTTTCTTTTTGCAGGCGACGATGCGGTCATAGGCCTCCTGAATGCGGCCGCGGGGGATCTCGCCCGATTCCACCGCTGCCACGATGGCCTCGATGGCATCCCGGACGGCGTCCTCGTGGTGGGAAATGCACAGCACGTCACAGCCGGCCTTGACGGCCAGCACAGCGCCCCGGGGGATGCCCCACTTGGCGCGGATGGCGTCCATTTCCATGCAGTCGGTGAACACCAGTCCCTGAAAGCCCTGCTTTTTCCGCAGCATTCCCTGCAGAATGGTGGGGGAAAGGGTGGCAGGCAGGTCGGGGTCGATCTTGGAGAAGATGATGTGGCAGCTCATCAGCGCGGGCGCACCCCGGTCAAAGGCCTGTTGGAAGGGCAGGAACTCGGTCTGCTCCAGCAGCGCGGGGTCGGTATCGTTGACGGGCAGGGCCAGGTGGGAGTCGGTCTTCACGTTGCCGTGGCCGGGATAGTGCTTGACGGTGGCGATGACGCCGCCCTCCACCATGCCTTCCATCATGGCGCAGCCCATATCGGCCACCGCCTGGGGCTGGTCGCCAAAGGAACGGACGCCGATGACCGGGTTCATGGGCTCGATATTCACGTCTAGAACAGGGGCGAAGTTCACGTTGACCCCCAGGGCGCGCAGGATCTGACCGCAGTTTTTGCCCACCTCCCGGGCTTCCTCAAGGGTGGCGCCGGCGGCCATGGCCATGGCGCCGGGGAAGAGGGATGCGCCTTCGGCAATGCGGGAAACCAGACCGCCCTCCTGGTCGGCGGCGATAAAGGGCGCCATACCGGTGGCGGCAAAGGTCATATCGGACAGCTGGGCGCACAGCTCGGCCGTCTGCCGGGCATGTTTCATGTTGTGGGCAAACAGGATAAAGTTGCCCACGTGATATTCTTCGGCCAAACGGCGTGCCTGGTCGTCCACCTCCAGAGAGGGGAAACCGGCGATGATCATCTGGCCGATCTGATGACGAAGTGTGTTGTCCATAAAGGGGACCTCCTTTTGATGTCCCGCCTATTGTACCATATCCCGGCGGGTTTTCAACTGTTTTCTTTTGCCAGCAGCCAGGCGATCAGATCGGTCTCCAGATAGGACTTGTCCCAGCAATTGTGGGTCACGCCGGGGAACAGGGTCAGTTCTGCCTCCGCGCCTGCCGCCTGCAGGGCGGCAAAGGCCTTTTTGGAGTATTCCGGCTCCACCGCCGGGTCGGCGTCACCGTGGAAGATGCGCCAGGGGATGCCCTTTACCAGAGGGGCCAGGACCGGGTCTCCGGCGCCGCAGACGGGGGCGGCACGGCAGAACTTTTCCGGCCAGGTGCAGGCGGCGTACCAGGTGCCGAAGCCGCCCATGGAAATACCGGTGACGGCCACCTGTTTCCGGTCGATGGGGTAGCTTTGCAGCACATCCTCCAGCACGAAGCCAAGCTGGGGCAGGATGCCCTTCCAGTTGGTCTCTTCGGGGCACTGGGGACAGATGACCGCGGCAGGGATCTCCCGTCCGGCAGAAAGATATTTGGGCAGGGCCTGGAAGGCCAGAAGGCTTTCGTCCTCGCCGCGCTCCCCCGAGCCGTGAAGGAAGAGGATGGCGGGCAGGTCGCCTTTTATATTTTCGGGCAGCCAGACCTGGCAGTTCAGCTTGTCAATGCCGTCAAAGGCATAGGTGCGCACTTCTTTTTTCATGGCACTCCCTCCGTTTCTGCCCTTATCATATCAGATTTCCCGTTGCAGGGGAAGAGAAAGTGTGTTAGGATTCAAGCAGCACTTGAATTTTCTGTTTTCAACCGGCGCTTGCTGTCTTTTTCGGCGGAAATTGCCCATGATGGAGGCATCCAAACCGAAAGGAGCAAACGAAGATGTTATTTTCCAAACGCGAACAAGAGGTGCAGACCATGTTTGATCAGCAGCGCATCGGCGCGAACATTATGAAGGCCAGAAAGGCCAAGGGGCTGACCCAGATGGCGCTGGCCGACGGGCTGAATGTCAGCTTTCAGGCGGTGAGCAACTGGGAGCGGGGACAGACCTGCCCGGATCTGTCCAATCTGATGGAGCTTTCCCGGCTGCTGGATATCTCTATCGACGAGCTGCTGGGCAACCGCCGGGCAGCCCAGATCACAAAGGATATTGCAAAGGATAGGATCCCTTCATTAGAGCCGGAAGAGCTGCAGCAGGTGGCGCCGCTCTTGACCGAGGAACAGGCCGATAAGGCGGCAGGCGTATCGGCATCGGATTTTGAAGCTTTGGCAGTACTGGCCCCTTTCCTTAGTGAGGAATTCCTGGGTGAAGCGGTGATTACGCTTTACGAACGCACCGGTAATTTGGAAGGTGCCATGAGTATGGTGCCCTTCCTGGATGAAGATGCCATAGGCGAGTTGGCATCACTGATCGTACCTAAAGAGGGCGTAGCTGGTCTGACCAAACTGGCTCCCTTCATGGAGGAAAACGAACTGGGCGATTTCGTGATAGAGCAATTTCAAAAGGGCGGCTTGAAGGACATCGAGGCTTTGCTGCCGTTTTTAAATGATGGCATTCTCTGTGAACTGGCAGAGCGGCTGCTGAAGAAGGGTGACCTGAAAGCCATTTTGCCTTTGGCACCGTTTCTGGACGAAGATATTCTGGATGAAGTTGCCCGTGCCATACTGAAAGGGAAGGATCCTTCCATGATTTCCGATCTGGCTGCCTTTTTGACCGGCGACTGCGGCGATTGCTGACCCTATTTTGAAAGGAGACCCGTTTATGACCATTCTTATCACCGCCTTTGAACCTTTCCAGCAGGAAACCATCAACGCCACCATGGAGGCCCTTTCCCTGCTGCCCGACAGCGTATGCGGCCACACCCTGATCAAACGCACGATCCCCGTAGTGTTCGGCAAGGCGGTGGAGGCGGTCACCGCGCTGGTGGATGACCTGCGGCCCGAGGCTGTGATCTGCCTGGGACAGGCCTCCGGCAGAGCAGAGGTGACCCCTGAACGGGTGGCCATCAATGTGATGGACGCCCGTATCCCGGACAATGCAGGGGAACAGCCTGTTGACGCACCCATCCGCGAGGACGGCCCGGCGGCTTATTTTTCCACCCTGCCGGTGAAGGCCATGGTCCAGGCTATGAAGGAAGCCAGTGTGCCGGCTTCTCTGTCCAACACGGCGGGCACCTTTGTGTGCAACGATCTGATGTACGGTCTGCTGGATCACCTGGCACGGACCGGGCGAAATATCCCTGCGGGATTTATCCACATCCCCGCCACCCCGGCCCAGGCCGTGGAGCGGCCCACGCCCAGTCTTGCCCCCGAAACGGTGGCAAAAGGGCTGGCGGCAGCCATCGGCACACTGTAATTCTTAATTTTTTATGAAAAAGCACACCGTTCGTGTGCTTTTTCTCTTTCCTTGTAGTATAATCGGGCTGCAAAGAAGGTGAATCATGAAAAAAGCGTTGAGTGTTCTTTTGATATGCGCCCTGCTGGGTGGACTGTGCCTGCCAGTGAGCGCCGCCGAAAACGACCGCCTGCTGACCCTGGTGAACCCCTGGAACACCATCCCGGAGGACTGGCAGGTGGAGCTGGTGTCCATCGGCAACGGCCACCGGGTGGACAAGACCTGTTATGCCGATCTGACGGCCATGCTGGAGGCCTGCCGGGAGGCGGGCTACGCGCCGGTGGTGCGCTCCTCCTACCGCAGTCAAAAGACCCAGGAGCAGCTCCATGAAAACAAGGTGCGCCAATGGAAGGGCTACGGCTACAGCGAAGAAGAGGCCCGGAAAAAGGCGGCCACCATCGTGGCGGTGCCCGGCACCAGCGAGCATCAGCTGGGGTGGGCGGTGGATATCGTGGACAAGAGCTACCAGGTGCTCAACGAAAAACAGGCCACCATGCCCGCTCAAAAATGGCTGATGGAGCACAGCTGGGAGTATGGTTTTATCCTGCGCTATCCCGTGAACAAAAGCGGGGTCACCGGTATCATTTACGAGCCCTGGCACTACCGTTATGTGGGCCGGGATAACGCAAAAAAGATCTATGATTCCGGTCTGTGCCTGGAGGAATATCTGGAGCGGGAGACTGTCCGTTCCGCCGTCAGGGAGCGGTACCTGGAGCTTGCGCGGCGGATCCTCAAGGTGCTGGCGGGAAAGGAGCAGCTTGGGACCGCGGTGGATCTGACGGCACCGCTGCCGCAAACTGTAATGAAACCGTAACTTGACGGCGGCGGGCTTTTGCCCTATTATAATATCGTATCCTGACCGGAAAGGAGTGTTGGGTCATGGCAGACAAAAAGAAAACCGACGGCAAGATCATCACCGTCAACCGCAAGGCCCGGCACGACTATTTCGTGGAGGAGACCTATGAATGCGGCATTTCCCTTGCGGGCACCGAGGTCAAGAGCCTCCGGGCCGGCACGGTGAACCTCAAGGACAGCTACTGCTCCATCAAGGACGGCGAGATCTTTGTGGTGGGTATGCATATCTCTCCCTACGAGCACGGGAACATCTTCAACCGGGATCCCCTGCGTCAGCGCAAGCTGCTGATGCACAAGCGGGAGATCATGAAGCTGTTTGGTTATGTGAAGCGGGACGGCTACAGCCTCATCCCCCTGTCCCTGTATTTCAAGGGCAGCCGGGTCAAGCTGGAGCTGGGCCTGTGCAAGGGTAAAAAGCTCCACGACAAGCGGGATGACGCCGCTCGACGGGATGCCTCCCGGGAGATGGATCGTGCCATGCGGGAGCGCAACCGATAAGGTATCTATGGGGGTGTAAAGGTTTCGACGGGGATCTTGAAGCCGGTTAAGCGAGCAGAGGCGCCCGGCCTCTATAAAATGGGCAAACCTTAAAACAAACGACAACTCTAAGCTGTCTTACGCTGCCTAACTAATGGCGGCCGTCTTTACCGGGAGTGCCACGGCCCGGATAAAGGCGTCGACTAGTGGCGTCCGTGAGTACGGTAAGCTTTGCCCGTGCCATGCATCATGAAGCTACTAAGGGCTGAAG